>NZ_LR699553.1:4133330-4479997 GCF_902459535.1 Paraburkholderia dioscoreae | reverse complement strand
CGAGTCGGTTTCGCCGTTGCCGCTCGAACCGGCGCTCTGGCCCGGGCGCCACGTACGGCGGGCGGCCGCGGCTTCGTTCGCGTCGAGGCTGGGCAGATCGAGGTCGGCGGAATCTTCGGCCGCGGCGCGTGCGTTTGCGTTCTGTTCGGCCGCCGCGCGGGCATTCGCGTTGAGGTTGGCCATCGCGCTATTCGCGCCGTTCGCGCGCGCAGTCTGCGCGGCTTGCACGGCGCCGACGGCTGCGTCCACGGCGGCGCCATTGCCGGCGCTGCCGCCGATTGAAGCCGGCGCAGAAGCCGGACGCGCCGGCGCGGCTGCTGCGGGGGCGCGCATGCCGGCTTTCGGGTCGAGTACAAACTGGACGTCGACGGGGGCGTGCCAGAAATCGCGGGCCATATCGGCAATGCGGCCGGAGAACTGGCTCTTGACCCAGTCGAGCTTGAAACGGTTCGGCGCAGCGATGCTAAGCGTGTTCGCAGCGGCGTCGAAGGCGACCGGGGCCAACGGTTTGATCCACGTCACGTACTGCTGGGGCGTAAGCTCACGCTCCAGCAATGCGGAACAGTGTTGCCAGAAATCGTTCATCGAGTTGCTGTCGTTATGGTGTGCACGGCGGTTGCCGCTGCCCTTGTCGCGCGCACGCAACAAGGCCCTGAGCAGCCAGACTAACCAGGCGCAATGGCTCCAGGCGCTTGTGCCACAAGGGTTTGCGGGGCAAGCGAGCCGGAGCGGCGTGCAGGATTTTTGGGAAGTAAGGCGAGATTCTAACGCCAAAACGGACCCGCAAGGGAGTTATCCACAGGGACGGATCACCCGCCGAACTCCTCGCGGGGCACGCTCGAATCAGGCTAAACTATTGACGGTCAACGAAAAACCGGTTTAAATAGCGGGTTCCGCGAAAACCAATTCAGTAAACCTCCGGCCATTGCGCTTTCAGCGATGATCGCGCGGTTATTTTTCGATCAAGTGAGAGCAACATGAAACGTACTTACCAACCTTCCGTTACCCGTCGCAAGCGCACCCACGGCTTTCGCGTTCGCATGAAGACCGCAGGTGGCCGCAAGGTCATCAACGCACGTCGCGCGAAGGGCCGCAAGCGCCTCGCCATCTAAGGCAGGCGTTGCACGCGACGCTTATGCCGGGTAGTGAAGCCCGCGGTAACGCGGGAACGGCTGAGGCGCAGCAACTGGGCTCGGTTCCGTTGCGAGCGCAAGCCGCCTTCCCCAAAGCCGCAAGGCTGCTGAAAACGGATGAATTTTCATCCGTTTTTCGTTTGCGCCCGTGGCGCCGCACCGCGCACTTCGTGGTGTACGGCCGGCCCACCGGCAACGAAGCTCGCTTAGGCCTCGTGATCGGCAAGAAGTACGCGCCGCGCGCGGCCACGCGTAATCTGGTGCGTCGAATCGCGCGTGAGGCCTTCCGGCTGCGTCGCGCGGACTTCGGCGGTTGGGATGTGCTGCTGCGTTTGCACACGCGCTTCGACAAGAAGGCTTTGCCGAGCGCCTCGTCGCCGCCGTTGAGGGCGCTGTGCCGCAGCGAAATCGAGGCGTTGCTCGACAAGGCAGCGCGCGAAGTGACCCGTCGCGAGGCGCCGCCCGCGGAAGCGCCCAAGACGGAATGACGCTCAAGTGACCGCCCGCTTTGCAGTTCAGGCCGCTCAGGCGGCCGCGCTGCGCGGGCGTCGCCCGGTACTCCACGTTGCGCGGCGCCGTCCGGCCGCACCAGCCATGCAAACGGTACTCATCGCTTTATTGCGTTTCTACAAAGTTGCCGTGAGCCCAATGCTCGGCAACCGGTGCCGTTTTTACCCTTCCTGCTCTGATTACGCGCGCGAAGCAATCCAGTATCATGGCGCCGCGCGCGGGACTTATCTCGCCGCCAGGCGTATTTGCCGCTGCCACCCGTTTTCCGCGGGCGGCATCGATCTCGTCCCGCCTCCCACTTCTGAAAAGCGCTGACGCGCCGTTCCATCGACACTGAGACAACGCATGGATATCAAACGCACCGTCCTATGGGTCATCTTTTTCATGTCAGCGGTCATGCTGTTCGACAACTGGCAACGCGACCACGGACGCCCGTCGATGTTCTTCCCGAGCGCCACGCCGACCAAGACCGTCGGCGGCGCCGCACCGGGAACCACGACGCCGGGAACCCAGCCCGCCGATCTGCCGGCAACGAACGCAGCCGCACCGGGCAACGCGCCGGCGGCCACGCAATCGCAACTGATCAAGTTCAACACCGACGTCTATAGCGGCGAGATCGACACCCGCGGCGGCACGCTGTCGAAGTTGTCGCTCGTGAACAAGGGCGACGGCAAGCAGCCGGATCTCGTCATCACGCTGTTCGACCGCACCGCGAACCACACGTATCTGGCGCGCACGGGCCTGCTCGGCGGCGATTTCCCGAATCACAACGACATTTACACGCCGCTGCCGAACCAGCCGCATGACCTGACGGGCGACGAAAAATCGTTCCAGCTCAGCTTCGAGTCGCCGGTGAAGGGTGGCCTGAAGGTCATCAAGACCTACACGTTCACGCGCGGCAGCTATGTGATCGGCGTCGACACGAAGATCCAGAACGTCGGCGCCACGCCGGTGAGCCCGTCGGTCTATATGGAACTGGTGCGTGACGATCAGCCGGTGGAAACGCCGCGCTTCTCGCACACCTTCATCGGACCGGCCGTCTACACCGATCAGCATCACTTCCAGAAGATGACGTTCGGCGACATCGACAAGAACAAGCAGGATTACGCGACCTCCGCCGACAACGGCTGGATCGCGATGGTCCAGCATTACTTCGCGTCGGCCTGGATTCCGCAGCAGGGCGTGAAGCGCGATATATACGTCGAGAAGATCGATCCGGCGTTGTATCGCGTCGGCGTGAAGGAGCCGGTGCCGACCATCGCGCCGGGCCAAACGGTCGACGTGTCCGCGCGCCTGTTCGCCGGTCCGGAAGAAGAGCGCATGCTCGAAGGCATCGCACCGGGTCTGGAACTGGTGAAGGACTATGGCTGGGTGACGATCATCGCGAAGCCGCTGTTCTGGCTGCTCGAGAAGATCCACAGCTATGTCGGCAACTGGGGCTGGTCGATCGTGCTGCTCACGCTGCTGATCAAGGCCGTGTTCTTCCCGCTGTCCGCGGCGAGCTACAAGTCGATGGCGCGCATGAAGGCGATCACGCCGCGCATGCAGGCACTGCGCGAACGCTTCAAGGGCGATCCGCAAAAGATGAACTCGGCGCTGATGGAGTTGTACAAGACCGAGAAGGTCAATCCGTTCGGCGGCTGTCTGCCGGTCGTGATCCAGATTCCGGTGTTCATTTCGCTGTACTGGGTGTTGCTGTCGTCGGTGGAAATGCGCGGCGCGCCGTGGATTCTGTGGATTCACGATCTGTCGCAACAGGATCCGTTCTTCATCCTGCCGGTGCTGATGGCCGTTTCCATGTTCCTGCAGACCAAGCTGAACCCGACGCCGCCGGATCCGGTTCAAGCCAAGATGATGATGTTCATGCCGATCGCGTTCTCGGTCATGTTCTTCTTCTTCCCGGCCGGTCTGGTGCTGTACTACGTGGTGAACAACGTGCTCTCGATCGCCCAGCAGTACTACATCACGCGAATGATGGGACAGGCCAAAACCAAAGCGGCCTGACATCTTGCCAGAGGCGGGCAAACGCCCGCAAGCAGGCCGATGCAAGCCGACACTGGCTGACACGACAGCGCAAGAAAATGCCGCCCGGTGCAAACCGGGCGGCATTTTTCATGGTCGCGGCTGAACTCATCGCATCGGCGACGCCATCGTCACTCTTCTTCCGCATCCTCACCGTAAAAGCGCACGATCATCTCCTCGACCAGGAAGCGGTCTTTCGGCGTCAGCGACTGGATCTTCGAAGCGAGTTCGATCGTTTCCGGCGACGGCGGATATTTCTCGCCGCGCGCCAACGGCCTCGCGTTCGTGCCCGGTGGCGGTCCGTAGTGAAGCCAATGCTCCTTGACGTTCAGCCATTCGGCTAACGTACGCAATTTGTCGGGCTTTGGAATCGTCGTGCCAGCTAGCCACTTGTGGGCGGTTTGCGGCGTGACCTCACGCTCGCCCCGGTAGCGAAGATTGAATTGCTCGGCGAGCTTGGTCCCGCCGCGAATTTTCAGCGGCTCTAGCAAGTCCTTCAGCCGTTTGGCGAAGGCGGCTTTTTCTTTGTTGGTCGGCATGGGCCGGATTGTGCAATTCAACGTTCAACCAGTTGACAACCAGCCAAGCTTACTTATAGCCTATTTGAGATACGTTTAGCTTGCAGGCACCGCCGAACAAAGCGCCTGCCAAAGTTGTCATTTTTTGTTGTTTTTCGTTGTGCGGTGGGCCAGTGACAGCCGTAGGGTCCGGCAGCGTCCTATTTTTACGCAGGACAAGCAGTGGCAATCCTAGCTTGCTTGAGATAAATCCGACTTGCCTGTTGAAATGACAGGCAGGCAGTCTATCGGGCGGCGCAGCTGTCCCGATATTAGGCAGACCCGATCCGGCAGTACCGAGGCCGGTGGGTACCAAGCCGTTGAGCGCCGAAAGCATTGGCGATCAAAGGAAAGGCCCGCAAGCCGCACCCTCGCTAACTTTCTTCGCCATTCTGGCTGGCAACGCGGACGGTCACCTCCTGGAACCCGGCGCGGTCCTCCAGGTTTATCGTCAATATCAGCGCACCCTTTTTCGGCACCCACTCGATCGTCTCGGCCGAAAGCGGATAGGTCTCGCCGGGCGCGAGCGGCTTTGCCTTCGTACTCTGCGACAGTCCGTAAGCCAGCCAATGCTTGTCCACGTCCAGCAATTTGGCTAACGTGCGCAGGTTGGCTGGACGTGGCATTGTCGTTCCGTCGAGCCATTTGTATATGGCCTGATCCGTCACGTCTGCGCCAGTGTGGAGGAGATTGAATTTTCTACAGAGCTCGGCCCCGTTGGAAATATTGCGCCGCTTCATCGAGCGGCTGAGTCGTTCGGCAAACGCGGCTTTCAATTGTTTGGTCGTCATGCATCGGATTGTGCAAGCGCCCAAGCCAGTGGTTCTCAACCAACCAAGCTAGCAAGTATCGGAATTAATATATTTTTTAGCTTTGACCAGCGCCAGCCGTGATGCGCCACGATTTTAAAAATTGTGCGTTTTTTCGCTTTTTTGCTGTCTGATGGGCACTTAGTCATCTCGTGCAGTCTTGGTTATTCTCAAAAAACAGCAGCACAATTTAGCTTTTGTGAGATAACTCCGAAATCGGCTCCGAGTTGTCAAAGCGGCCGCTCCGCCGCGCCGCCGGTCAGCCTTCACACACTGCCGCGTTACAATGCCTCGCGCCGCGTTGACCGCCAGCCCCCTGCCCTTCTCTCCGTTTTTTGCCACGCTTCCATGCTCACCACCGATTCCGATCCGATCGTCGCCATTGCCACCGCGCCCGGCCGGGGAGGTATCGGCGTGGTGAGGATTTCGTTCGGGAGAGCGGGCGAGGCGGCGGCCCAACCGCTCATGCAAGCGCTCACCGGTCAGACACTCGCCGCCCGTCACGCCAGCTACGTTCCGTTTCTCGACGCCAACGGCAGCGCGCTCGACCGTGGCATCGCGCTGTACTTCCCGGCGCCGCATTCCTACACCGGCGAACACGTGCTCGAACTGCAAGGCCACGGCGGTCCGGTGGTGCTGCAACTCGTGCTGCAGCGTTGCATCGACGCCGGCCGCGCGTTCGGCCTGCGTCTGGCCGAACCGGGCGAATTCACGCGCCGTGCTTTCCTCAACGACAAGCTGGATCTGACGCAAGCCGAAGCGGTCGCCGATCTGATCGAGGCCAGCACCGAGGCTGCCGCGCGCTCGGCGGGCCGCTCGCTCGACGGCGCGTTTTCGCGCGACATTCACGCGCTGGTCGAAGACGTGATCACGCTGCGCATGCTCGTCGAAGCGACGCTCGACTTTCCCGAGGAAGAGATCGACTTCCTCGAAGCCGCCGACGCCCGCGGCAAGCTGGCGCGGATTCGCGAGCGCCTCGCGCACGTGCTGAGCGAAGCGCGGCAAGGCGCGTTGTTGCGCGAGGGTCTTTCGGTGGTGCTGGCCGGACAGCCGAACGTCGGCAAATCGTCGCTGCTGAACGCGCTGGCGGGCGCGGAGCTGGCAATCGTCACGCCGATTGCCGGCACGACGCGGGACAAGGTCGCGCAGACGATTCAGATCGAAGGTATTCCCCTGCACGTGATCGATACCGCCGGCCTGCGCGATACCGAGGACGAAGTCGAGAAAATCGGTATTGCGCGCACCTGGAACGAGATCGAACGCGCAGATGTCGTGCTGCATCTGCTCGATGCTCGCACCGGCATGACTGTCGAAGACGAGGCCATCGCCGGACGCTTTCCGGCCGGCGTGCCGGTGGTGCGCGTGCTAAACAAGACGGACCTGACCGGCCTTGCGCCGGCAACGCGAGCACTCGACGCAGACCCGGATCTGAGCGAAGTGCGGCTCTCCGCGAAACAGGGCGACGGCGTAGCGCTGTTGCGCGAAGAGTTGTTGCGGATCGCCGGCTGGCAAGCGGGCGCGGAAAGCGTGTACCTGGCGCGCGAGCGGCATCTGATCGCACTGCGCGCCGCCGAAGAACATCTGGCTACCGCGGCCGCGCACGCCGATCAGAACTCGCAGGCGCTGGATCTGTTCGCTGAAGAACTGCGGCTCGCGCAGGACCAGCTGAATTCCATCACGGGCGAATTCAGTTCGGATGACCTGCTCGGGGTGATTTTTAGTAGGTTCTGTATCGGCAAGTGAGCGAGGATCGGCTTCTACGTCAGGAGGCTTATATTTCCGGCTTTACTACGAGATTCGACAAACACGCTCGCACACATAAATTCTCGTTTCGTTAACCCAAAACCCGCGAAATCTTTGGTACACAGCCGGCATAGGTTTAAAATCGCCGCTGTCCGCGTTTCGACGATCCGAGCATGCCCCGACTAGCCGTCCCCCTCACCGAAGCCCAGATCCGCGCGCTCGAACCGCGCGCCACCCGTTATTGCGTCGCCGACGGCAACGGCCTCGTCATCGAAGTCATGACGACCGGCACCAAGGTCTGGCGTTTCCGCTATTCGCTGAACGGCAAGCGCCAGCCGCTCGCCACCATTGGCGACTACCGGATGATTTCTCTACGCGTCGCGCGGGCCAAGGCGCAAAAGTATGCGGAGATGGTCGCGCAAGGCATTTCGCCGGTCGCCACGGCACGGCGCGATCGCGGCGCGGAAAGCAAAGCCGATGTCCTGCGCGAAGCCGCCGAGCTCTATCTCGCGACGGAAATGGCGGGCAAGTCGGAGGAATATCGCCGCACCACGCGGCGCGCGCTCGACAAGGACGTGTTGCCCGCCATCGGCCACATGTCAGTTAAAGCCGTTACCGCCGCCGATATCGTGGCGATATGCGACAGAATCAAAAGCCGCGGTTCGCCGAAAATGGCGCTGCACACGCGTAACGTGGTCAAGCGTCTCTATGAGTACCTGATTGCCCGGCAACTCGCCGCCGGCAATCCGGCCGAGGTTGTTCCGGCGCGCTCCATCGCCACTTTCGACAGCCGCACCCGCGTGCTCTCGGGCGAGGAAATCGGCGCCATGTTCCGGTCGATCGACGCGTCGAGCATTCGCCGGCCCCTGAAATTGGCGCTGCATCTGCTGGTGTTGACGATGGTGCGGAAATCGGACCTGGTCGAATCGACGTGGGCCGAATTCGATCTGGACAAAGCGTGGTGGACAATACCCGCCGCGCGCCTGAAGAAAGACCGCGATCAGCGCGTACCTCTTTCGCTTCAGGCGGTTTCCATGCTGCGCGAGCTTCACGAGACCAAGGCCAGCCGAAACTTCGTATTCCCGAGCGTTCGGGGCGACGATCGGCCCATCGCCAGGAGTACGTTGAACCAGGCCGTCAAGGCGCTCGGTCTCGACGTGGAGCATTTCGTTCTGCACGACTTCCGGCGTACCGCGACGACGCACTTGCGCGAGATGACGGCGCACGCAGACGCGCCCGACCGCAGTGCCGAAGAAGTGCCCGAGCGTGGCACGCAACGCTCGAATGCGGAAAAGGCCGTGGATCAGCGTCGAATCATGCAGCTTTGGGCGGACTTCGTCGACGCGCAGATCAAGGGCACGCGCAGCGCGTGACCCGCTAGCGCCGAGGGGCTTGCGTCGCTCTATTCCGCCAGCCGTTGCACCGACACGATTTTTTGGTACACGAAGCACATTTGATCAATCCTAACCCTTTGCCGCCAAGACAAAATCCGACTTTCCGACAGGTTTCAAAAAGGCGAAAACCCAGACGCCGCCAAGCACGCATCAACATCGATTCACGCGGTCCTTTTCTCTCGCGTTTGATCGCCTAAACTGAAGGGTGCACGCAACCCCATACGGAGGCTCCCATGTCTGAATCGCTGATGGCTTATTTGCTGGGGCCCGCCGTCATGCTGCTGGTCGGCGTCGCTATCTGGGCCGCGTCCCACTACCATCAGAAGACAAGACCGCAAAGGCGCGAGCGCTGGCTCGATACGCACTATGCGGAGTGGCTGCATCACAGGCATTGAACGGCGCATGAAATGAAAGGCCGTCGCGTAAGGCGACGGCCTTTCATTTTGTGGCACGCGCAACAGCCCACGTACTCCGCGATCAGATTACCAACCCGGTTGCGGCTGCGGATATCCGTATTGCGGCGGCGGCGCACCGCACGCCACATAGGCGCGCTGATATTGGTCATAGCAATATCCCGGCGGCGCTTGCGCATAGACCGGTGCGGGCTGATACGCCGGCTGTGCATACACGGGCTGCCGGTACGCCACCACCGGCGCCGCATTCAGCGCGGAGGTCACCACCGCTCCCAGCACGGCGCCACCAATCAGCGCGCCCACCACGTCCCCGCCGTTACCGTGCGCCGACGCCTGCCCGGCTACGCTCAGACTTCCCACCATCAACAACGCCACTGCGATCTTTTTCATGTTTGACTCCCCGCCGTTCAGGCATGGAACCGATTGTGGCCGGCGCGCGCGGAAATAGATGCAGCAAGTGGTAACCGGACATTACTCGTGTAACGCGCCAATCGCCGGCTCGCCATGAAGGTTCGCCGGTCCATTTGTTCAACTGATACATTCTCCCGATCAATGTAAAATTCGCCTCATAACTCGTCGGATAAATCTGACGAACCGTAAAGCTTTCCGACCCATCGCGTCGACAACACTGGGTTGAGGCAAAGCCACAAGTAAGGGGCGTTCGCGTGAAACAATGGACAATCCGGCAACGGATTCTGTGCAGCTTCGGGATCGTGCTGATCGTGATGCTGGCAATGGCAATCGTCGCGTTCCAGCAGCTTGGCGGCATCGACCGCGATGCGAAGAGCCAGCAGCAGGACTCGATGCCCGGCCTCTACAACGCGACCGCGATGCGCGCGGCCTGGTTTGAAAACTACAGCGTCACGCAGCGCCTGATCTATGTCGACGCGGACCCCGATTCCGTGAAGCGCGACACCGCACGTTTGCAGGAAACCCAGCAAACGCTGCAGAAGATCATCAACGATTACGGCGCGACGATTTTCCGCGACGTCGATCGTGAGGTCTTCAATGATTTCCGCCAGCAACAGGCGCAGTACCTGTCGATCCAGGCATCGCTGCTGGACGCCTTGCCTGCTTCGAAAGACAACGCTGCGCGCGTCTTCAATACGCAACTCACGCCGCTCTGGGAAACCGGCCGGCTCACCGTGCGCAAGCTCGTCGAGAACAACAAGGGCTACGCGGACCAGTCCGCTGAGAGCATCCGCAGTTCGGTCGAGACGACCCGCGTCGTGCTGCTCGTCATGCTGCTGGTCGCCGCCGTCCTCGCCACGCTGGCCGGTTACTGGCTGGTGCGCGGCGTCACCACGCCGATGGCCAAGATGCTGCAAGTGGTCGATGTGATGCGCACAGGCGACCTGACGCAACGCCTGCAACTGAATCGCACGGATGAAATCGGCGCGCTCGAAGCGGGCTTTAACCGCATGGCCGACGAACTCACCGCGCTGGTTGGCCAGGCGCAGAAGTCGGCGATGCAGGTCACCACGTCGGTGACGGAAATCGCCGCGACCTCCCGCGAACAGCAAGCCACGGCGAACGAAACCGTTGCCACCACTACCGAGATCGGCGCCACGTCGCGTGAAATCTTCGCGACCTCGCGCGATCTGCTGCGCGCCATGAACGAAGTCTCGGAAGTGGCCGGCCAGTCGGCGGTACTCGCTGGCACCGGGCACGCCGGCCTCGCACGCATGGAAGAGACCATGCGCCTCGTGATGGAAGCCGCCGGCTCCGTCAACGCGAAGCTGGCCATCCTCAACGAAAAGGCCAGCAACATCAACCAGGTCGTCGCGACCATCACCAAGGTTGCGGATCAGACCAACCTGCTCTCGCTGAACGCGGCGATCGAGGCGGAAAAAGCCGGCGAATACGGCCGCGGTTTCGCTGTCGTCGCGACGGAGATCCGTCGCCTCGCCGATCAGACCGCCGTGGCGACCTACGACATCGAACAGATGGTCAAGGAGATCCAGTCAGCGGTCGCCGCCGGCGTGATGGGCATGGACAAGTTCTCCGAAGAAGTGCGGCGCGGCATGCTCGACGTGCAGAACGTCGGCGGCCATCTCACGGAAATCATCCAGCAGGTGCAGCAGCTCGCGCCGCGCTTCTCGATGGTGAACGACGGCATGCAGACGCAAGCCACCGGCGCCGAGCAGATCACCCAGGCGCTGACGCAACTCTCGGAGGCCGCGCAGCAGACGGCGGAGTCGCTGCGCCAGTCGACCCAGGCGATCGACGATCTGACGCACGTCGCCAACAGTCTGCGCACCGGCGTGTCGCGCTTCAAGGTGACGGCCTGACGCGCCGCGGCGCTGCTCGAAGCCGGCATCCGCACGCTCATCCATCGCCTACGCCGATGCTCTTCATTCTCTTCACGCTCGATAGCGAACGGTACGTGATCGACGCGACGCAGGTGGAGCGTCTGATGCCGCTCACACCGCAGTCGCCGCCGAAGACGATCCCCGGCGCGCCCTCGTGGGTGGCGGGCGTGCTCGACCACGAAGGCGCGCCGCTGCCGCTGATCGATCTGCCGGCGCTCGCGCTCGGCCGTCCCGCCGCGCAGCTAATGTCCACACGTGTGGTGCTGGTGCGCTATCCGCATGCAGGCACGACACGTCTGCTCGCGCTGCTGCTGGAAGGCGCGACGCGCACCCTTCGTCTGGACGTGGCGGCGTTTCAGGATGCCGGCCTCGATATGCCGCACGCGCGTTATCTCGGCCCCGTCGCGAGCGAAGCGGGCAGCCTCGTGCAATGGATCCGCGTAGAGCATCTGCTGCCCGACGACGTCAAGGCGCTCCTGTTTCCCGAGGCGCACGCATGAACGCGCATCACGACAACGCGCCGCTCTATCGGCGCTTCGCCGAGCTGCTGCATCGGATCATGGGGCTCGACGCGGCGTCGCTCGGTCATAGCGCGATCGAGCGTGCCGTCGATCAGCGCGCCGCCGCGTGGTACGCGGACGGTCACGCCGAAGCCACGCTCACCGACTATTGGGAAGCCACGCAAGGTTCGCCGGCCATGCTGCAGGCGCTGATCGAAACGGTCGTCGTGCCGGAGACCTGGTTCTATCGCGACGCCGACGCGTTCAAGGCACTCGCGCGGCTCGCGCATGAGCGCCTCGCCGGGCGCGGCACCGCGTTGCCGCTGCGCATCCTGAGCCTGCCTTGCTCGACCGGCGAAGAACCGTACACGATCGCGATGACGCTGCTCGATGCCGGTATCGAGGCCGCGCAGTTGCGCATCGACGCAATGGATATCAGCGACCGCTCGCTCGCCATCGCGCAGCGCGCCGTCTACGGACGCAATTCGTTTCGCGGCAATGCGTTTGCGTTTCGCGACGCGCATTTCACGCGCACCGAGGACGGCTGGCGTCTCGCGCCGCGCATCGTGGAGGCGGTGCGTTTTTCGCGCGCCAATCTGATGCAGTTCGACGCGTCCGCGCCTGGCATCTACGACTTCGTGTTCTGCCGCAATGTGCTGATTTACTTCGACCGCGACGCGCAGCAAAAAGCCTTGCACGCGCTCAATAGCGTGCTGGCCGAAAACGGCACGCTGTTCGTCGGCCCAGCGGAAACCGGGCTGCTGATGCGCTACGGCATGCAGTCCGCGAAAATTCCTTTGGCCTTCGCATTTCATCGCCGCGCGCCCGACGAAGCGCAGTTGAGCCGCTGGCATAGCATGCCGCTCGCTACCGCCGCCATGCCCGTGACGACGCCTTCATCAACGCTCGCGCCCGTGCCTTTCGCGTGGCCCGTTCGGGTTGCACGCACGCCGTTCAATAGCGTCACGCAGTTCGCTCCGCGCGGCAGTATGGCACCGCCGATGCACGGAACGTCGATACCCGTCTCGCCGGCACACGGCCCGTTGTCTCCTCCGCCCAACCCCGCGCCGATCAACGCCGCACGCGACGCATTGCAGGCCGCACGCGCGCTGGCCGACGCCGGGCGCCTCGCGCAAGCCGAGTCGGCAATCACCGCATATCTGGCACACCACGCCCCGCACGCCGACGCGTTTTATCTGCTCGGCGTCCTGGCCGATGCCAACGGCGACGCGAACCTCGCACGCGGGCACTATCGCAAGGCGCTTTATCTCGATCCCCAGCACGCGGAAGCGCTCGCACATCTCGCGACGCTGCTGGAACTCGAAGGCGATCGCGACGGCGCACGTCTGTTGATGCAACGCGCGTCGCGCGCACAGGGAGCGCAACGTGGCTGATGCACACCCCGTGGGCTTCGACGACTGCTGGAATCGCATCGGCGTGCGCGGCGATTCGTCGTGCGAGCGTCTTGCCGAGTACGTGCGCTGTCTGAATTGCCCGGTGTTCGAGACAGCCGCGGCCAGACTGCTGGACCGGCCGATTCCCGAAGCGGACCTCTCGCAGCTCGACGCTCGCGTGCCGGCGCAACCGCGCGATGACGCGCAGGGCGCGAGCGAATCGTTGCTCGTCTTTCGCATCGGCGACGAATGGCTGGCGCTGCCCACGCCGATCTTCAAACGCATCGTGCAGACACGGCCGGTTCATACGTTGCCGCATCGGCAGCATCGCGCGGCGCTGGGCGTGGTGAACGTGCAAGGCGAGTTGCTGGTGTGCCTGTCGCTCGCGCACCTGCTCGGTTTCGAAACCGATGCCGCCTCTCGCGACGACCGCGCGCGTCACGATCTGCCGCGCTTGCTGGTAGTCGCGCGCGCTGAGGAACACGCAGTGTTCCCCGTCGACCAGGTCGACGGCGTGCACCGGCTTGCCGTGGCGAGCTTTTGCCCGCCGCCCGCCACGCTCTCGCAAGCGGCCGCCGCGCATACGCGCGCCGTCGCTCCGTGGCGCGGCATGAGCGTCGGCCTGCTCGACGCCGACGCACTCTTCGACACCTTGAACCGGAGTCTCGGATGACGGACGAGCCACGCCGCCCGTCGCTGATCGATCTGTTCCGCGAAGAAGCGCGGACGCAGGCACGCGTGCTCAACGACGGACTGCTCGCCCTCGACCGCGCGCCGCGCGATGCCGCGGCGCTCGAAGCGTGCATGCGCGCCGCGCATTCGTTGAAGGGTGCGGCGCGCATTGTCGGCGTGCAGGTCGGCGTCGAACTCGCGCATGCTATGGAAGACTGCTTCGTTGCCGCGCAGGAAGGGCGTGCGTTGCTCGACCCGGCCTGGGTCGACGAGTTGCTGCGCGGGGTGGATATCGTCGCGCGCATCGGCAATGATGAAGACGACTCGGCGCGCGCAGCGGTCGGTGCGTGCGTGGCGTCGTTGCAGGCGCGTATGGCTGCCGTGTTGCCGCATGGAGCGGTCGTGCGGCAGGATGTGGCGCCGCCGGCCGCGGAGGTATCTGAACCTGTGGCCGGCAGGGCCGCCGAGCCACCCGCGCCAGCGCCTTCCGTCAGCGCAAGCCCGGATCCCGACGCCGCATTCAACCTGCTGGCCGATGCACTGCGCGCCGAGGCCACGCCGCAACACGCGCCTGACAACACCGCCTCCCGCGCGTCCGCGTCGAACATCACGAGTAGCGCGAGCAGCATAGCGGCCGAATCCGGCCGCATGCTGCGTGTGCGCGCCGACAATCTCGACCGCCTGCTGTCGTTGTCCGGCGAATCGCTGGTCGAATCGCGCTGGCTGAAACCCTTCGCGCAATCGATGCTGCGCGTCAAACGCGTGCACCGCGACAGCACCCGCGCGCTGGATCAGCTACACGAAACGCTTGCCGATCTGAAGCTCGATCCGCGCGCCCAGGCCGCGCTCGAAGAAGTGCGCCGCCTCACCGCCGAATCGCAGCATCTGCTGGCCGAGCGTCTCGCCGATCTGGAGAGTTTCGACCGCCGCTCCACGCATCTGTCGCAGCAGCTCTACGACGCCGCCCTGCAATGCCGCATGCGTCCGTTCGGCGACGGCACCGCCGGACTCGCGCGAATGGTGCGCGACGTCGCGCGTTCGCTCGGCAAGAAGGTGCGCTGGCAACTGGTCGGCGAATCAACCCAGGTGGACCGCGACATTCTCGATCTGCTCGAAGCGCCGCTCGGCCACATGCTGCGCAACGCGCTCGATCACGGCATCGAAGCACCCGCCGTGCGACTCGCACGCGGCAAGCCGGAAGAAGGAACGCTCACACTCGACGCGCGCCACACAGCCGGCGCGCTGCTGATCACCGTGTCCGACGACGGCGCGGGCATCGATCTCGACGCCTTGCGCGCGTCGATCGTGCGCAAGAAGCTCGCGAGCGAGGAAACGGTCGCGCGTCTATCCGAAGCGGAACTGCTCGAATTCCTGTTCCTGCCGGGCTTCTCGCTACGCGATCAGGTGACCGAAGTCTCGGGCCGCGGGGTCGGACTCGACGCGGTGCACGACGTCGTCAAGCGCGTACGCGGTACGGTGCGCATCGCGCATGAGCCAGGTCTCGGCACGCGCGTGCAGTTGCAGTTGCCGTTGACGCTCTCGGTGATCCGCAGCCTGCTGATCGAAGTCGCGGGCGAGCCGTACGCGGTGCCGCTCGCGCATGTGAACCGCACGCTGCACGTGAGCCGCGCGGAGATCGAATTGCTCGAAGGACATCAGCACATCGCGTTTTCCGGCCGGCGCATCGGCGTCGTCACCGCGCATCAGATTCTCGACACCGCGCCGCCCGCGGACGGAGGCGACACGGTCAGCATGATCGTGGTCGGCGACGGCGCGCAAACCTACGGCGTAGTGGTCGACCGCTTTCTCGGCGAGCGGATGCTGGTGGTGCAGCCGCTCGATCCGCGCCTCGGCAAGATCAGGAACATTACCGCCGGCGCGTTGATGGAGAACGGCGACCCGGTGCTGATCGCCGATGTCGACGACTGGCTGCGTTCCGTCGAACGGCTCGTGGCGGGCGGCGATCTCAGGCGCATGCACAACGGCGTCGCGCATGCGGCTCAGCGCGCCGCGCGCCGCGTGCTGGTGGTCGACGATTCGCTCACCGTGCGCGAGCTCGAACGCAAGCTGCTCGCCACGCGCGGTTACGACGTGACGATCGCCGTGGACGGCATGGACGGCTGGAATGCAGTACGAGGCGAGCGCTTCGACCTCGTCATCACCGACATCGACATGCCGCGTATGGACGGCATCGAACTGGTCACGCTGATCAAGCGCGATCCGCAGTTGCAGTCACTGCCGGTGATGATCGTCTCGTACAAGGATCGTGAAGAGGATCGCCGCGCCGGGCTGAATGCGGGCGCGGACTATTATCTGGCGAAAGGCAGTTTTCATGACGAAGCGCTGCTCGATGCGGTACGTGATCTGATCGGCGAAGCTTACGGTTAAACCCACGGGTGACACGGATGAAAATCGGAATCGTCAACGACATGCCGCTCGCCGTCGAAGCGCTGCGTCGCGCGCTCGCGGCGCGCCACGACTACGAGGTGCTGTGGATCGCGCAGGACGGCCAGCAGGCGGTCGATTTCTGCACCGCGCAGCGGCCCGACATCGTGCTGATGGATCTGGTGATGCCGAACGTCGACGGCATCGAGGCCACGCGGAGAATCATGGCTCGCGCGCCCTGCGCGATCCTGATCGTCACCGTCGACGTGGGCGCGAACGCATGGCGCGTCTATGAAGCAATGGGCGCGGGCGCGCTCGACGCCGTCGATACGCCGTCGCTGAGCGGTCCGGACGCGCACAGGAGCATCGCCACGCTGATCGCCAAAATCGACCGCATCGCGGCACTCGTCAAGGAGCGCAACGCGCCCGGCGCGGCGGCCGCGGCAACGCCCGCGTGCGCGACGAACCGCGCCACGCCGCTGGTGGCGATCGGCGCATCGGCGGGCGGACCGGCGGCGCTCGCCACCCTGCTTGCCGGCCTGCCCAGGGATTTTGCGGCGGCCGTCGTCATCGTGCAGCACGTCGATGCGGCATTCGCCGCCGGCATGGCGGACTGGCTGAACCAGCAATCGGCGCTGCCGGTGCGGATCGCCAACGAAGGCGACCGGCCGCAGGCGGGTATCGTGCTGCTCGCCGCCACCGACGATCATCTGCATCTGAAACTGCCTAACGTGCTCGGCTACACGCGCGTGCCGGAAGAGACGCCTTACCGCCCTTCCGTCGACGTATTTTTTCAGAGCGTGGTGGCCCGCTGGCCGGCGCGCGCCGTCGGCGTGCTGCTGACCGGCATGGGCCGCGACGGCGCGATCGGACTCAAGGCGATGCGCACCAAGGGCTATCACACGATCGCGCAGGACGAGGCGACCAGCGCTGTGTACGGCATGCCGAAAGCGGCGGCGGCGCTAGACGCTGCCGCCGCGATCCTGCCGTTGCCGCGCATTGCCGCCGCGCTCGCGAACGCGATCAACGCGTGCTAGCCGCCCATTCGCCACTTATGACCCGCTTCGATTCCCTGACATTCTTTCTGGTTGAACGACATGGACACTTCTGAACCGCATCAGAACGCCGACGCGCAGAATCTCGCAGAAGGCGACGCGAACGCGCGGGCGCCGGACGCGGTGGACGCGGCCAATCTCGCTATCGATGACGCACTGGCGCGCATCCTCGGCAATCCGCCCGCGGCCGAGTGTCCGATCATGGTGTTGCTGGTCGACGACCAGGCGATCATCGCCGAGGCGGTCCGCCAGGCGCTGGCGGACGAAGAGAGTGTCGACTTCCACTACTGCGCGTCGCCTGAAGACGCGCTGCGCTGCGCCGCGGAAACACGCGCGACGGTGATCCTTCAGGATCTGGTGATGCCGGGCACGGACGGTCTCACCCTCGTGCGCCAATACCGGCAAAATCCAAAGACGCGCGACATTCCGATCATCGTGCTGTCGACCAAGGAAGAGCCGCTCGTAAAAAGCGCGGCCTTCGCCGCAGGCGCCAACGACTATCTGGTAAAACTGCCGGACCGCATCGAGTTGATTGCGCGCATCCGCTATCACTCGCGCTCGTATCTGAATCTGCTTCAGCGCGACGAAGCCTACCGCGCGCTGCGTCAGTCGCAACAGCAATTGCTCGCGACGAATCTGGAATTGCAGCGACTCACGCATTCGGACGGTCTGACGGGCCTGTCGAACCGGCGCTACCTCGATCAATATCTGGCGGCCGAATGGCGGCGCGGCACACGCGACAAGGCCGGCCTCGGCTTCCTGATGATCGATGTGGATAACTTCAAGGCTTACAACGACACCTACGGGCACGTTGCCGGCGACGAAGTGCTCAAACGGGTCGCGCAAACCGTCGAATCGTGCCTCGGACGCTCGCCGGATCTCGCGGCGCGCTTCGGTGGAGAAGAATTCGCGGTGGTGGTGCCGGGCACGTCGGCGGGCGGCTTGCGTCTGCTGGCGGAAAAGATCCGCATGGCGATCGAGGATCTGGCCATTCCGCATGCGGGTTCAGCGAGCGGCGTCGTGACGATCAGCATCGGCGCGGCGACGCTCGTGCCATCCGCCGCCGAGCCGGTGACGAAGCTGATCGAAGCCGCCGACGTCGGCCTGTATCGCGCCAAACGGGACGGCAAGAACCAGGTCGCGGTGAGCGACTGACCAATCAGCAGCCGCTTCCTAACATTGCCAGGAAGCGGCGCCGACTGCTGCGTCGCCGAAATACTTGCGGCGCGCGTCGGCAAGCACGGCTGCCTCGATCGTGCCCTCGTCCTCCAGTGCTTTCAGGGCGGCGATCACGATCGCCTTGCGGTCCACTTCGAAGAACTCGCGCAGCGCCTGGCGCGTGTCGCTGCGGCCGAAGCCGTCGGTGCCGAGCGTCACATAGCGGCGCGGCACGTAGGCACGTATCAGTTCAGGCACGGCGCGAACATAGTCCGTGGCGGCGATGATCGGACCTTGCGATGCTTCGAGCGCTTGCGTGACATACGGCGTGCCGGTTTCCTCGCCGAGGCGCGCGAGCCGTTCCGCCGCCATTCCGTCACGCTGCAACTCGGTGAAACTGGTCACGCTCCACACGGCGGCGTCGATCTGCCAATCGTCCTTCAACATCTGCCGGGCCGCGATTACTTCACCGAGAATCGCGCCCGCGCCGAGCAATTGCACCCTGGCTTGCGTGCTCTCCTGCATTTGCGCGGCGAGCGGATAGATGCCCTTGAGAATCCCTTCGCGCAGCGCCTCCAGGTTGCCGCCCGGCACCGAAGGCTGCGCGTAGTTCTCGTTCATCACCGTGACGTAATAGAACACGTCGCGCTGCACTTCGACCATCTCATGCATGCCCTCGTCGACGATCGCGGCAACCTCGTACGCGAACGCCGGGTCGTACGCGCGGCAATTCGGAATCGTCGATGCCGCCAGGTGGCTCGTGCCGTCCTGATGCTGCAGGCCCTCGCCGCCGAGCGTGGTCTTGCCCGAAGTCGCGCCGATCAGGAAACCGCGCGCACGCTGATCCGCCGCCGCCCAGATCAGATCGCCGATGCGCTGGAAACCGAACATCGAGTAGTAGATGTAGAACGGCAGCATCGGCAGATCGTGCACGCTGTACGACGTCGCCGCCGCGATCCACGACGACACCGCACCTGCTTCCGAAATGCCCTCTTCGAGGATCTGGCCTTTCGTGTCCTCGCGGTAGTACAGCATCGAGCCGAGGTCTTCCGGCTCGTACAGTTGGCCGAGCGGCGAATAGATGCCGACCTGGCGGAACATGTTCGCCATGCCGAAGGTGCGTGCTTCGTCGGCGACGATCGGCACCACGCGCGGGCCGACTTCCTGATCCTTGAGCAGCGCGGTCAGCATGCGGACCAGCGCCATCGTCGTGGACATGTCGCGGCCGTTCGATTCCAGCGCGAATTGCCCCCAGGAGGACACCGGCGGGACGATCAGCCCCTTCGATGCAACTCGCCGCCTTCTGGGCAGATAGCCTCCGAGAGCTGCCCGGCGCGCATGCAGGTATTGCATTTCCGGGCTGTCTTCCGCTGGTTTGTAAAACTTCACCTGTTCGACGTCCTCGTCCGTCAGCGGCAGGCGGAAGCGATCGCGAAACGCCTTGAGGTCGTCGAAGTCGAGTTTCTTCTGCTGATGCGTGGTCATGCGGCCCTGGCCCGAGGTGCCCATGCCGAAGCCCTTCATCGTCTTCGCGAGAATCACCGTCGGCTGGCCGTGGTGCGCGAGCGCTTTCGCGTACGCCGCGTGCAGTTTGCGCACGTCGTGGCCGCCACGGCGCAAACGGTCGATGTCGTCGTCGCTCAGTTGCGCGGCGAGCGCGGCAAGCTCCGGGTTCTGGCCGAAGAAGCGTTCACGGTTGTACGCGCCGTCGTTCGCGGAGAAGGTCTGGAACTGGCCGTCGACGGTATGCGCGAACGCGCGCAGCAAAGCGCCGGTGCGGTCGCGCGAGAACAGCGCGTCCCAGTCCGAACCCCAGATCACCTTGATCACATTCCAGCCGGCGCCGATAAAGTGCGCTTCCAGTTCGTCGATGATCCGGCCGTTGCTGCGCACCGGACCGTCGAGGCGCTGCAAGTTGCAGTTGATCACGAACACCAGGTTGTCGAGCCCTTCACGCGCGGCCAGTGAAAGCGCGCCAGTCGATTCCGGCTCGTCCATTTCGCCGTCGCCGAAAAAGCCCCACACCTTGCGGCCTTCCGTTTGCACGAGGCCGCGATTGGCGAGATACCGCATGAAGCGCGCTTGATAAATCGCATTGATCGGCCCGATGCCCATCGAGCCGGTGGGGAATTGCCAGAAATCCGGCATCAGCCACGGATGCGGATACGAGCACAAGCCCGGTCCGCCGATCTCGCGCCGGTAGTACTGCAGGTTTTCTTCGGAGAGAAATCCTTCGAGATAAGCCCGCGCGTAGACACCCGGCGACGAATGTGGCTGGAAGTAGACGAGGTCGCCCGTGCCCTCCTCGCCGCCCGGCGCCGTGGCGCGGAAGAAATGGTTGAAACCGACCTCGAACAGATCCGCCGCGGACGCGTAACTCGCAATATGGCCGCCGAGTTCGCCGTAAGCCTTGTTCGCGCGCACCACCATTGCGAGCGCATTCCAGCGCAGCGCGGCGGCGAGCCGTTCTTCGAGTTCGAGATTGCCGGGATAGCGCGGCTGCTGCTCGAACGGGATGGTGTTCTGATACGGCGTCACGCTGGTGCGCGCCGATTCCACGCCGAGCGAGAGCGCATGGCCCGCGAGTTTGTCGAACAGAAACTGCGCGCGATCTCGGCCGACATGCGCGACGACGGCATCGAGCGCTTCCAGCCACTCGGCGGTTTCCTGCGGGTCGGCATCCGCCTGCTCCGTCGTGTCGACACGATGGGTGTTCAAAAACTGCAATTGCTTGCTACCGCTGGATAAATCCGTCATGGCGCCACTCCCGCATCGACACGTTCGGTTCAGGATCGAATCAGTCAATGGTAACCATGTGCTCGCAAAATGAGCGTCTCATTTGCTTGTGTTCCCGCACTGCGATAGGCTATTTGTTCCGGAATTTGCCCGTGACACGGAATATTTTATCTATGACCACGCCACCCAGACGGCTCGACCGTATCGACATCGGCATCCTGAGCCAGTTGCAGCAGAACGCACGCATTACCAATTCGGATCTGGCGCGCTCGGTGAACCTCTCGGCTACGCCGTGCTTTAACCGTGTGCGCGCGCTCGAAAAGCTAGGTCTGTTCAAGCAGCAGGTCACGCTGCTGAACCCGGAGCCGCTCGGGCTGCGCATCAACGTGTTTATTCAGGTCAGTCTGGAAAAGCAGGTGGAAGACGCGCTACAGCGCTTCGAACAGGCGATTTCGGAGCGCCCCGAAGTGATGGAGTGCTATCTGATGACGGGCGACGCCGACTATCTGCTGCGCGTGGTCATGCCGGATATGCAGACGCTGGAGCGCTTTATCGTCGATCATCTGACCAAGATTCCGGGCATCTCCAATATCCGCTCGAGCTTCGCGCTCAAGCAGGTGCGTTACAAGACGGCGCTGCCGCTGCCGTCGTCGGGATTGACGCTGGTCGATCCCGACGACGTGTCGACTGACTGGCGCTGAGAGCCACAAAGGGCAGCCTCCAGTTGCCGCTGCCCTTTGTGAGCTGCCTGTCTGCCTTTGATGCGCCGAAAGCAGTCGTTACGCCGTTGCCGCGACGTGCGTATAGCGCGCGGCCGGCAGCTTGTGCGACAGGTTCGGCTGCAACTGCTGGCGCGCGCTGTTCAAACGGTCCCAGTCTGCCGCGTCCGGCAACGACGGAATCGTTACCAGTTCGCCCTGATCGAGGCCGGCGAGCGCGGCGTCCACCATGTCTTCGGCGGTCATCACGATCTGCGACGGCAGATGCTCGACCGGCAGGCCCGCACGTCCCCAGAATGCCGTGCTGGTCGCGCCCGGCAGCACCGCTTGCAGCTGCACGCCCTTGTCGCCCACTTCATGGTGCAGCGATTGCGTCAGGTTCAGCACGTAGGCCTTGGTGCCGCTATACGTGCCGTTCAACATCTCCGGCGACAGCGCGACGATCGACGAAATATTGATCACGATGCCGTTGCCCCGCTCCACCAGGCCGGGCACGACGGCCGCCGTCAGGCGCGTGAGCGCGGTCACGTTCAGGTCGATCATTTTTTCGAGTTCATCCACGTCCGAATCGATGAGCGAACGGGTCGCGCCAACGCCCGCGTTGTTGACCAGCATCGCGATGCTACGGTCCGCGCGCAGGCGTTCCTCGATGCGGCGCACGTCGGCTTTGACGGTAAGGTCCGCCGCGATCGTTTCGACGTGGCGGCCGGTCTCGCTCGCCAGACGCTCGGCCAGACCGTTCAACCGCTCCACGTCGCGCGCCACGAGAATCAGGTCGTAGCCGCGCCGCGCGAGGCGGTCTGCATACACTGCGCCGATACCCGACGATGCGCCCGTCACCAATGCCGTTCCTTTGCCTGCTTGCGTTGCCATTTGACTCTCTCCTTGTGGGCGCGGCGCGTTGCGCCGCTGCCCGTCCGATGAATGGGAAAACCCGGAAACCTCCGCCGCCGCGCGGTTTGCGTGGACATTGCGGTGTTGACGAGGCAAGTGTAGGCGCGTACCCTTTTGTCTCAAATGTCATATTTACCTCGTTTTAGGACATTACGATGAGACACGTCGGCGTGGTGGTTTTCCCCGGCTTCCAGATTCTCGATATGGTGGCGATCTCGGTGTTCGAACTGGCGAACCTGGAGGCCGGCCAGCCGGAGTACCAAGTGGAGGTCATTTCCGAGCACGGCGGAATGGTGCGCAGCTCGGCCGGCGTCGAGATCGCCACCCGCCGGTTCAGCGATCCGGCGTACGACACCGTGGTGGTCACCGGCGCGATGCAGATCGCGCCGTCGTCGTCGGGATTGCTGGCGTTTCTGAACGACGCCCTCGCCGCCTCGCGGCGTACCGCCAGCATCTGCACCGGCGCGTTCGTGCTGGCGGAAGCCGGGATTCTCGACGGCCGCCACGCCACGACCCACTGGATCCACGCGCGCGATCTGCAACGGCGCTTCCCGCAGGCGCGCGTGGACGAAGACCGCATTTTTATCGTCGACGGTTCGGTGTGGACGTCGGCCGGCATGACCGCCTGCATCGACCTGTGTCTCGCGCTTGTCGAAAACGATCTCGGCGTGGAGGTTTCGCGCGCTATCGCCAAGAAGCTCGTGGTGTATCACCGCCGCACCGGCGGCCAATCGCAGTTCTCGGCCATGCTGGACCTGGAGCCGAAATCCGACCGCATCCAGAACGCCCTCTCGTACGCCAAAAGCCATCTGCGCGAGCCGTTGACGGTCGAACAACTCGCCGACGTCGCGCATCTCAGTCCGCGCCAGTTCAGCCGCGCCTTTCGCGACGAAACCCGCCAATCCCCAGCCAAAGCCATCGAGGCATTGCGCGTCGAAACCGCGCGCGCCATGCTGGAAGCAGGCCGCCACTCCATGGAGGCGGTGGCTGCGGAAACCGGCTTCGTGGATACAGAACGGATGCGGCGCGCGTTTCTGCGCGCGTTTGGCCAACCGCCGCAGGCGATTAAACGCGCGGCGCGCGTGGTGTAACACGGGTGATGGACAATACGGGTAACCGCAGCAACACCCGATATGACCTTCCACCATGAGAGGAACGCGATGAACTACGACGACAGCAATCCCTTCGCGAGGATTCTGCGCGGCGAATTACCCTGCATCAAAGTGGCCGAAACCGATGCCGCCCTCGCCTTCATGGATCTCATGCCGCAAGCCGACGGCCATCTGCTGGTGGTGCCGAAGGAACCGGTAGCGGAGATTTTCGAGCTGTCGGATGCTTCGATGGTGGCATGCATACGCATGACGCAAAAGCTCGCAATCGCGGCTCGCGCGGCCTTGCGCCCGGACGGCGTGTTCATTGGCCAATTCAACGGCGCCGCCGCGGGACAAACCGTACCGCATGTGCATTTTCACGTGATCCCGCGCTGGGAAGGCCAGCCGCTGCGCATGCACGCGCGCGACGTCGCAGACGCGGATACGCTTGAGGCACTTGCCAAGCGCATTCGCTCGCATTGGCGCGCTCACTGACCGGGTGCTGAAAGCGCGAGGCGCGGCGCACGGTCACGCGCCGCACGGCGGGAAGAATTCGCGCGGCGTAGCACGCAGGAGTGCCAATCGGCAGCGCGGCGCGAACGCGGCGCCACTTCAAAGGCGCTGCCGCGAGCGGCGCAGCGGATGCCGCCAGTCGATACGCCGCGGCTTGACATGCGCGGGTCGCATCTCGTGAAGATGGCGGTGTTCCTGCCACAGTTCGTCGGAGAAAAGAAACGCGACGATGAGCAGCGGAATGACCAGAAAGACGCCCAATATCAAGTGCTCGATCACGGTGGCCTCCGATCGCAAGAGCATGATTTCATTGTAGAGCACCGCGCGCACCCATACCGTGCCGCGGCGCTCACAATCGCCCGATCGCGCCCAATCGCGCACCTGCGGCAACATGACGCCCGGCACTCGCCAAACCCGCATGCCGCCGCGCGTATTGCAAAAAAGTGGCGTACGGAAGCAGGACTTTGCAAGAACTCCCCGCACCAGGCCCTGACTAACTGGAACGCGCCCGCGCCGACACGGAACGCGCGTTCAAACCAATAACTCTCAAGGGGAATCCAATGACTATCGAACGCAGCAGCGAACTCACCTTGCGCCCGCTCGAGCGCACCGATCTGCGCTTCGTCCATGAAGTGAACAACAACGCGAAAATCATGCGTTACTGGTTCGAAGAGCCGTATGAAACCTTCTCCGAACTGACGCAGCTTTACGACCAGCATGTGCATGACCTGCGCGAGCGGCGCTTCGTGGCAATCGACAACGAGGGGCAGACCGTCGGGGTCGTCGAATTGATCGAACTCGACTACATTCACCGGCGAGGCGAGTTTCAGATCATCATCGCGCCTCATGCACAAGGCCGCGGCTATGCAACCCTCGCCACGCAACTAGCAACCGACTATGCGTTTTCAGTGCTGAATCTGCGCAAGGTCTATCTGATCGTCGACAAGGCGAATACAGCGGCCATTCACGTCTACGAGAAGTGCGGCTTCCGGCACGAAGCCGAGCTGATCGAAGAATTTTTCGGCAACGGCAGCTATCACAACGCTCTGCGCATGTGCATGTTCCAGGACGAATTCTTCAAGGTGAATCAGCACGTCTATTGAGTGTGCGACTGCGCAGCGCCCTCACCAAACAAACCCCGCACGCACCGCTCGTGGTACCTGGCACTGTTTATCTTCTGCAAATACACCGTTATTTTGTCATTCCTGTTTAGCCAGCTGAATGACTTTGTGTGCAACGCACCAACTGCCCGCAATAAATGTAGTAAATCGCTTAATTGACGCCCCTCGTTTACGCGAATACGCGTCGCAAAGCTTTACTGGTTAAAGCGGCGCGCGTCACCCATTTGCGGATTATCGATCGCAAGGACACTTGATCAAGTCGCTGCTCAACAGATAACCCGGCGCAAACGCTGGTGCGACAATTAGCCGCTGTTGCAACCGCACACAAGATGTGCTTGTCGTTCTCTCGCGTTCTCCTAAAGTGCAAGGTGCGGGTTCAACGTTAAAGTTAAATACATAGCTAACCTGAGTATCCACCCGCACCGGAGGAAAATATGAAAACGCGAATCGCCCTTGTTTTCGCCATTGCGGGATTGGCTGCCGCGACAGTTCAGGCGCAAGACGTCGTGATCAAGCCGCAGCAAACCATCCAGTTCAAGGCCAATGGGTATGGCTGCCTGTCGAAGGATAAACTCGACGCCGCCGACCAGCATGCGCAAGCCGGTGAACAGCAAAAAATGCAGGAATTCTTCTCCGGATACCAGTGTGTTTCGACGCCAGAAAACTCGAGCTTCCGCGTTGTGCGCGTGGTCGGACACGACGTCGAATTCGTGAATTCCGGCAATAGCGACACGCAAGGACTTTGGGCGAACGATCGATTCATCAAGCAATAAGCTGAACGCTCATATTCCGGTTCGGCATGCGTCGATCCTCTGACTTTATAAAAAGCCGGAGGCGGTGAACCTGTGAGTTAAAAATCGGCTGGGCATGAAATGCCTGGCCGTTTTTTATTTGCGTGCGCTTTTTAGTCGCCTTGAAACGGACAGAAAAAAGCCGATGCGGACGCTGTCCATCGGCATCGGCAGTGCGCTTGATTGGCAGGTGCAGGAAACGACCGCTGGCTCATGGCGCGCGCGGCCGTGCCCGTCAGTGAGAATCGCGCGGCACCGGCGCACCGCTCGATCCCACCAGAAAGTCCAGATCCGCGCCCTGATCCGCTTGCAACACGTGCTCGACATAGAGCTTGTAGTAGCCGCGCGTAGGCGCCTCGGGCGCCTGCCATACGGCGCGCCGGCGCGCGAGTTCCTCGTCGGTGACGTCGAGATGCAGGCGGCGTGCGTCGACGTCCAGCTCGATCATGTCGCCGGTCTGCACGAAAGCGAGCGGGCCGCCCGCGGCCGCTTCCGGCGACACGTGCAGCACCACCGCGCCGTAGGCCGTGCCGCTCATGCGGCCGTCGGAAATGCGCACCATGTCTGTGATACCCTTTCGCAGCACTTTTTTCGGCAGCGGCATATTGCCGACTTCCGCAAAGCCCGGATAACCCTTCGGCCCCGCGCCCTTGAGCACCATGATGCAATGCTCGTCGATGTCGAGCGACTCGTCGTCGATCTTCGCGTGCAGTTCCTCGACGTTCTCGAACACCACCGCGCGGCCGCAATGCTTGAGCAACCGCGCGGTCGCCGCCGACGGTTTGATCACCGCGCCATTCGGCGCCAGGTTGCCCTTGAGCACCGCGATTCCGGCCTTCGGCTTGAGCGGCTCGGCGAACGTCGTGATGACCTTCTGGTCGTGATTCGGCGCGTTGCGTACGTTGTCCCAGATCGTCTTGCCGTTCACCGTCAGCGCGTCGCGATGCAGCAGGCCTTGCTCGCCGAGTTGCTTCAACACCGCGGGCAGACCGCCCGCGTAGTAAAAATCCTCCATCAGATATTCGCCAGACGGTTGCAGATTCACGAGACACGGCACGTTCGAACCCAGTTCCCAATCCTCCAGCGACAACTCCACGCCAATGCGCCTCGCCAGCGCAATCAGATGAACGACCGCGTTGGTCGAACCGCCGATCGCCGCATTCGTGCGGATCGCGTTTTCGAATGCCTGGCGCGTGAGAATCCGGTCCATCGTCAGATCCTCGCGAACCATGTCGACGATACGCCGGCCCGCGAGATGCGCGAGCACCTGACGGCGCGCATCGACGGCGGGAATCGCTGCGTTATGCGGCAAGCCCATGCCGAGCGATTCGACCATCGAGGCCATCGTCGACGCCGTGCCCATCGTCATGCAGTGGCCGCGCGAGCGGTTCATGCACGACTCGGCTTCGGTGAATTCTTCCTGCGTCATCGTGCCGGCGCGCACTTCCTCGGACATCTGCCAGACACCGGTGCCTGAGCCGATGTTCTTGCCGCGAAACCGGCCGTTGAGCATCGGTCCGCCGGAGACGGCCAGCGAGGGCAGGTTGCATGACGCCGCGCCCATCAGCAACGCGGGCGTGGTCTTGTCGCAGCCGACGAGGAGGATCACGCCGTCCATGGGATTGCCGCGAATCGACTCCTCGACGTCCATCGAGGCGAGGTTGCGAAACAGCATCGCCGTGGGCCGCAAGTTGGTCTCTCCGAGCGACATCACGGGAAACTCGAGCGGCAGGCCGCCCGCTTCATGTACGCCTTTTTTCACGTACTCCGCGAGTTCGCGAAAATGCGCGTTGCACGGCGTCAGTTCGGACCACGTATTGCAGATGCCGATCACCGGGCGCCCGTCGAATTCGTCGTGTGGAATGCCCTGGTTTTTCATCCACGAACGATGCAGAAAACCGTCACGGTCCTCAAGGCCAAACCACGCCTGGCTACGCAGCGGCTTCCTGGTCTGGTTGGAATCAGCCATGAAATCTCCTGTTGGCAAACATGTGGAGCGGGGCGCAACCGCGGGCGTGAAAGCGCGCTACCCGCATCATCTCGAAAATGAGACGGGTTTGACACCTCGCGAAATCGTCAGTGCCAGTTGGGTTTTGTAGTCGCTAGCAGCGTTTTGCGCCATCGCTTCGATCTGATGTTTTCGCCGATCAGGCCGGATTCGCCATAAAACGTAGCGAATACTGACCGTTTTCCGGCGCTTTCGAACTCGCGGCTCCAAAGCGACATGTTGCCGGTTTTAGCTGCCGAAGTGACGCGTCAATACCAACAGTACGCGTTCTGAAGCGAGTGTCCGATCGATTTACCGTACAGCATGGATACATTCGGTATCATCACGCGCCAGTCGTACTTACTTTCGCGAGCAGCCTCGGTGATGCTCAAAGCCTTGCGGGAAGCCGCCGACGGGTCTAGGGCACGGCTTCCGGGCCGTCAGTGGCGCGATAAATGCTTCTTCCGTGGCAATGGCAGCCGGCTGACGGCGCGGGAGGAACAGGCAATGTACAACAAACACGGAAAACGGCAACGCGCCGTCGATGATTCTTTTTCAGTTCGCTCCGGTGGAGCGAACGTCTGGTTTAGCAACGGCATGGCTCTCAAATCTACGATTTATAAAGCGGAACTGCAGATCGCCAACATGGACCGGCACTACTACGCCGACCATTCGCTGACGATCGCCCGCCACCCCTCGGAAACCGACGAACGGATGATGGTCCGTGTCGCCGCATTCGCACTGTTCGCGCGGGAACGCCTCGAATTCTGCAAAGGTCTGTCGGACGTGGACGAACCGGACCTGTGGGAAAAGGACCTCACCGGTGCAATCGAAACCTGGATCGAAGTCGGCCAGCCGGACGAACGGCGCATTGCCAAGGCGAGCGGCCGCTCGACCGAGGTGATCGTGATCGCCTATGGCGGCCGCGCGTCGGACATCTGGTGGCAGGGCGTGCGCAACAAGGTGGAACGCATGCGCAACGTGACCGTGTGGACGCTGGGCGAAGGCGTTGCCACGGCGCTCGGCTCGCTGGCCGAACGGACCATGCGGCTGCAATGCACAGTTCAGGACGGTGAAGCCTGGCTCGGCAGCGCCGAAGCCGATGCGGTGAAAATCGAATGGACGGTGCTGAAGGCGCCCGCCAACGCCTGATGTTTGCCGCTTCTCAAGGCTTAACGCGTGAAGCACCCTAAAGCGACGTCACGCGCGCCGCTTCCGGCGGCCCCTTGAGTTCGACCATGTTGCCCTCCGGGTCGAACAGATACAGCGACTGTCCATAGCCGTCCGCGCCGTAGCGCAGTCCCAGTTCGCCCAGCCGCGCGCCGCGTTCGGCGAGATGCGTCTTGAGCGCTTCGGCGTCGAATGGCTCGATGCGCAAACAGAGGTGATCCATATTCCGGCCCGTGCCCGGCACGCCGTTTTCGGCATGATCAGGTTTGGCGCCTACCTGCAATAGATCGATCAGCGAGCGCCCCGCGCGCAGTTGCGTCAGGCCGAGATCGCGCTGCTCCTTCTCCACGCTACAGCCGAGCACATCGCAGTAAAAACGCGCCATCGCCTCGACGTTCGTCGCCCGAATGACGACGTGATCAATCTCTCGAATGTGGATTTTCATGTCGAACGCCCCTTGGCTGGTTCGAGGAAGGGATGAATAGCCAGTGTAGAAGAAAGGGCGGCGCTGCGAGCGAGGGCCGGATCGGACAGGTACAGGCGAAAAAAAGCCCGCTCTATGTGGAGCGGGCTGAATCCATATCAGGAGGAGACATGGAGGAGACAAGTACTAATATACACATGGGGTTGGTGCGACGCAATAACTTTTTAAGGGAAAACCCGATATCGTGCAGAATTGTCGCAGTTTGCGGCAAAACGGGCGCCTGGCGGGGCTTCGGGCGCTACGAAGAAGCTACGAAATGGCTACGAACAAGCGCAATGACAGAGCAAGAACCGGGGCGTAGTGTGTCGGCATGCGGCCTACATTGGTGAGCATCGACACCGCCTTTCCGGGACCATCATGAACCGCAATCCTTCCGATACCGCCTTCGGCGCCGCCAGTTGGAGTTCCGACGACGAGCGCTGGGAAGCCGTCACGCGCCGCGAACCGCAATCCGACGGCGCGTTCTTCTACGGCGTCAAAACGACCGGCGTGTTCTGCCGGCCGTCGTGTGCGTCGCGCCAGCCGCGCCGCGAGAACGTCGCGTTCTTCACCGACGCCGCCGCCGCACGCACCGCGGGCTTTCGCGATTGCAAGCGGTGCCAGCCCGGCGGTTTGCCGCGCGAGCTTGAGATCGTGAACCGCGCATGCGCCGCGCTCGACGCCGACCCGCAACAACGCCTCACGCTCGCCCAGTTAAGCGACGCCGTGCACATCAGCCCGTTCCACTTGCAGCGTCTGTTCAAGCGCGTGGTGGGCGTGTCGCCGCGTCAATATCAGGCCGCGCAGCGGGGCGCCGCGTTGCGCGACGCGCTCCAGAGCGGCTCGGACGTCACTCGCGCCACGCTCGACGCGGGCTTCGGCTCGCCATCGCGGATGTATGACAGCGCCCCGGCCGAACTCGGCATGGCGCCGTCCGCGTATCGCCGCAAGGGCGCGGGGCTTACCGTGCGCTACACGAGCGCGTCGACGCCGCTCGGCTTCGTGCTCGTCGCGGCCACGGAGAAGGGCATCTGCAAAATCGGTTTCGGCGCCGACACCGCCATGCTCGCCGACGACCTGCGCAGTGAATTTGCCAACGCCGACCTGTTGGAAGATACCGGACACCTCGCGCCGTTCATCGCGCAGATCGACGCCTACTTGCGAGGCACGCGCCAGGACTTCGATCTGCCGCTCGATATTGCCGCGACGGCATTCCGCCAGCGTGTGTGGGACGCGTTGCGGCGCATCCCCTACGGCGAGACGCGCAGCTATTCGCAGATCGCCGAAACGGTCGGCGCACCGCGTGCCGTGCGCGCGGTAGCCAGCGCGTGCGCAACGAATCCGGTGGCACTGGCGATTCCTTGTCATCGCGTAGTGGCAAAGGGCGGGGCGCTGGCGGGATATCGCTGGGGTCTGCCGCGCAAGGCTGCGCTGCTCGACAACGAGGCACAACATGCCGGCGATTTTTCGCGCAGCCAGACGACGCGCGACGAACGCGTCCTTGCCGACGCCGGTATCGGCAACGAAACCTCCACCACCAAACTGGACCACGCCGCGTGAGCACGCCTGACGAAGTCGCTACCCTCGAATTGCCGTTCAAACCACCCTTCGACTGGCCGCGTCTGCTGCGTTTCTTCGGCGGACGCGCAACGCCGGGCGTCGAAGCGGTGGAAGACGGCGCGTACCGTCGCGCGATCGATTGGGCCGGCGACAGCGGCACACTCAGCGTGCGTCTGCATCCGCGCAAGCGCTGCGTTGTCGCCAGCATTGAAGGGCCCGTGAGCCGCCACGCCGATGCGCTCGTTACGCCGATTGCGAAGATGTTCGACCTGCATGCCGATCCGAAAAAGATCGGCGCCGAACTCGCCGCAGATCCGTGGCTCGCGCCGCTCGTCGAAGCGGTGCCCGGCCTGCGTGTGCCGGGCGCGTGGTCGGGCTTCGAACTGGTGGTGCGCGCAATCGTCGGGCAGCAGGTCAGCGTGAAGGCGGCGACCACCATCATCGGCAGGCTCGTGCAGCGCGCCGGCGGGCGCATCGAGGGACATCCGCATGAGAACACCGCCTGGCGCTTTCCGACGCCGGCCGCGCTGGCCGCCGTGGATCTCGCGCAGATCGGTATGCCGGGTAAGCGTGTGGCGGCGCTGCAGGGTTTCGCGCACGCAGTCGCCACAGGCGACGTGCCGCTCGACAGCAACACGGCCGACGCGGACAGCCTGCGCGCCGCGTTGCTCGCGCTGCCCGGCATCGGCCCCTGGACCGTCGAGTACGTCGCCATGCGCGCATGGCGCGACGCCGACGCGTGGCCCGCATGGGACCTCGTGCTGATGCAGTCGATCTGCGCGCGCGATCCGTCGCTCGTGCGGCCCACGCAGCAACGTACCCGCACCGACACGTGGCGGCCGTGGCGGGCGTACGCGGCGATGCATCTGTGGAACGAAGTGGCGGACCGTGCCGGCGCCGCGCGTGGCGGCTGAAGCCTGGCACCGGGCGGGGAGAAAAGCGGATCGCGCGCAAGGTGCGCGGCGGCTACAGCGATGGGGCGCACAGCCGACAGATTGGCTCAAAAACCACCCGGATTGTCCGGAAAAGAGGCCGCCCGGAGTACCCGGATGGGCCGCAGGAACGGCCTCAAGCAGCGGTTGTGGCGAGATGTTAAAGTGCCCGCTACTGAAAATTCCGCCGAACGTTGTCAACCGCGCTGTGCTGCGGCACATGGCGGCCCGACAACGCCCGACTCGCATCAATGCCAAACACGACATCTTCCCGCACGACCGACGCGTTCTCGCACCGCCTGTCCGTGCTGACCTCAGGCCCGCAGCGCGACGCGCTGATACGTGGCCTGCGCGGCATCGAAAAGGAAAGCCTGCGCGTGACGCACGAGGGCAAGCTCGCCTTGACGCCGCATCCACGCGCGCTCGGTTCGGCGCTCACGCATCCGTCGCTTACCACGGACTATTCCGAAGCGCTGCTCGAACTGATCACGCCCGCCGAGCACGACATCGCGGTAACGCTCGATAAGCTCGACACGCTGCATCGTTTTGTCTACGCGGAACTCGACGGCGAGATCCTGTGGAACAACTCCATGCCGGGCCTGCTGCCCGACACCGACGAAGGCATTCCGATCGCGCGCTACGGCAGCTCGAATATCGGCAAACTGAAGTACGTCTACCGCATTGGTCTCGCGCTCCGTTACGGACGCACCATGCAGTGCATTGCCGGCATCCACTACAACTATTCGCTGAACGAAGAAGTGTGGCGGCTGCTGCATGCCGATCAGCAATCCACCGCGAACGCCGTCGACTTCCAGTCCGACCGCTATCTCGCGCTGATCCGCAATTTCCGCCGCACCAACTGGCTGTTGATGTATCTGTTCGGTGCTTCGCCTGCGCTGGATCGCCGTTTTCTGCGCGAGCGCAAACATACGCTCGATACGTTCGACGCCGACACGCTCTACCGTCCGTACGCGACCAGCCTGCGCATGAGCGACCTCGGCTATTCGAACACCACGGCGCAAGCCGCGCTGCACGCGGATTACGACACGCTGCCCGGTTATCTCGACGCGCTTGCGAAAGCCGTGAGCCAGCCGTATCCCGCGTACGAAGCAATCGGCACACAGCGCGATGGCGAGTGGGTGCAGATCAACACCAACGTGCTGCAGATCGAAAACGAGTTTTACTCGACGATCCGCCCGAAGCGCATCACGTATCCGGGCGAGCGTCCGCTGCACGCGCTGGCCGCGCGCGGCGTGCAATACGTGGAAGTGCGTTGCATGGACATCGATCCGTTCGAGCCGACCGGTATTTCGCTGGAGACATCGCGCTTTCTCGATGCCTATCTGCTGGTCTGCGCGCTCGACGACAGCGCGCTGTTGCCGCCTGATGCCTATGCCGAAGCCAATCAGAACTTCGGCCGCGTGACGATGGAAGGGCGTAAGCCCGGCCTCGAGCTGACACGCGACGGCCAGCCGGTTGCGATGGCGGATTGGGCGAACGAGTTGCTCGTCAAGATCGATGCGGCCGCGGCCACGCTCGACGCATTGCACGGCGGCGACGCACATGCACGCGCTGTCGCTGTTCAACGCGCGAAGCTGGCCGATGTATCGTTGACGCCGTCGGCGCGCGTGCTGCAGACCATGCGCGAGAAGCAGCAGAGTTTCCTTGCCTTCGGCCTTGCGCAAAGCGAAGCGCACGCCGCGTATTTCCGCGCGCGTCCGCTGGACGCGGAGCAGACCAAGGTATTCACCGATCTCGCTGCACAGTCGCTGGCCGAGCAGGCGAAACTCGAACGGGAAGAAGTCGGTTCGTTCGACGCATTCGTTGCGGCTTATCGCGCGTACACGTTGAACCGGTTCAGCGTCTGAACAACGCGCACGCTCGGGTGAGGTGAGGTGAGAAACAAGCGGTCAGAAAGGCCGTTTTTTCTGCCCAGGTAACGTCTACGCAATACGCCATTGAATGTCGAACACTATCGGCAAATTCTCCACGCGTTCTGACGATTCTCTGATCCAGATGAAACACCGCACCGCTGCGGCGGTCCAAACTCATACGACGCGCACCACAGAGGGAGGATTCGACGCGATGAAAAAAAGTCTGTTGGCCATGCTGTGTGTAGCGGCGGCGGGATGTTCGACGCAAGGGCAGGTCGATCCGGACGTCATGCAGATCGCGACAACGCCGTTGACGTGTTCAAACAAAACGGAATGCGATGTCTGGTGGCAACGGGCGCAAGCGTGGGTGACGAGCCATTCGAAGTACAAGATCGAATCCTCGACCGACACGCTGATCCAGACTGCCGGTCCCGATGGCGGCAAGCGCGCGTTGGCGTATCAGATCACGCGCGCGGCGAATCCCGACGGCACTGCGACTATCGGCTTTGCCGCACATTGCGATGGCTCGATGGGTTGCAAGCCGAACCCGTGGGAAGCCGGCGCCGACTTCAAGCAATACGTGCGGAGCGCCACCACCGGCGCGCCGCAGAGTGGCGTCAAACCCTCGGAGCCTTCGACTCCGCATCCGGATGCCTTGCAGGGGCAATCGAACCCGGCAACAAACGGCGAAGCCGTGACGCAATAGAAAAAGCGGAAAGACGCGCGCAAAGTGTCGAAGAAAAGTCTCGCTTCGGCGCGCGTTCGCTCAACGCTGCCTCATCCAACTTCAATGCCCCATTGAAGGCCCGACGCCCTTGCGTGGTTTGGTGATCCAGACCAGCACCGCGAGCACGAGAAACGCCGCACACGAAATGCGGAAGAAATCATTTGTGGCCATCATATAAGCCTGCGCGGTCACTACCTGATTCAACTGCGCGGTGATGCTGTCGCCAGACAGTCCGAGGCCGGCCAGTGCGTTGGTATAAGCATTGGTGTTCGGGGCATACACGTTGACCGAATCGGTCAGCATCGCGTGATGGTAGATCGTGTCGTTCTCCCAGTACGTCGTACTGATCGCCGTACCAATCGCGCCCGACAAGGTCCGGAAAAAATTGGACAGGCCTGACGCACTGGCTAGCCTTTCATCCGACACGCTGGAGAGCGTGATGGTGGTCATCGGCACGAAGAAGCAGGCCACGCCGATCCCTTGCACGAGCCGTGGCCAGATCACGTGATTGAACGGCACGTCGAGCGTGAACGTGGAATTCCAGAACGAGACGAACGCGAACACGATGAACGCAAAACTCGCCACCACGCGAAGGTTCAACCGGTGCATGTTCTTGCCGATCATCGGCGAGAGAAACAGCGCGAGCAGCCCGACCGGCGCCGTCGCCAGACCCGCCAGCCCGGCCGTATAACCCATCACCGTCTGCAGCCAGAGCGGGAAAATCACGACCGAGCCGAAGAAGGCCATGAACCCGAACGAGATGATCAGCACACCAAGCGCGAAGTTGCGATCCTTGAACAACGAGAGATCGACGACCGGTTCTTTCTCCGTCATCTCCCACACCAGCATGAAGGCAAGCGACACCACCGCGATCACCGCAAGAGCAACGATAAATGTCGAATTGAACCAGTCGCGATCCTTGCCGAGGTCGAGCATCATCTGCAGGCACGACACGCCGATCACGAGCAGCGCGAGGCCGACCGCGTCGATCCGCTGTTGCGTGGTCTTCGTCTCACGGCCACGCAGCAGCAGAAACGCGCACACCGCCGAGAACACGCCGATCGGCACGTTGATGTAGAAAATCCACGGCCACGTGTAGTTGTCGGTGATATAGCCGCCCATCACGGGGCCGAAGATGGGCGCGCAAATCACCGTCATCGCCCACAGACCCAGCGCGAGTCCGCGCTTTTCCGGCGGATACGAGCGCATCAGAATGGTTTGCGAGAGCGGAACCATCGGCCCGGAAACGAGCCCCTGGACCAGCCGGAACGCGATCAGCGACTCGAAGTTGTGCGCGAAGCCGCACAGCGCCGAAGCAATCGTAAAAAGCAGCACGGACAGCGTAAAGAGCTTCACTTCGCCGACGCGGCGCGCGAGCCAGCCTGTCAGCGGCACCGCGATCGCCGAGGCGACGGAATACGACGAGATCACCCAGGTGCCCTGACTGGTCGCTACGCCAAGGCTGCCGGAAATAGTCGGCACCGCGACGTTCGCAATCGACGTGTCGAGCACCTCCATGAACGTGCCGAGCGCGAGCCCGACCGTGAGCAGCGCCAACGCGCCGCCTTTGAGCGGGGCGGGTTCGGCAGCGGGCAGGGCAGCGGCGGAGGCCGTGGCGTCCATAGATTTTTCTCCTCAGCCGGGAAAGCTTGTCGCAGCATCTTTATCGCACGCTTCGCGTGGCGCACTTACATGCCGGATCACTCTCTGCCCAGACAGATATCTTTAAACAATGACACGCTTGAAAAGCGCGCTCTGGTTAGCGTTCGCCGCGTTCCGGCGGCGTGTTTTCGGGTGATTCGTCCTGCGATTCCTGTTGCGGCCCCACGCCACACCCCGCGCTTGCGCCCGCGTCGATGCCGTTCGCAATGAAACGGCCGAGCAGGTCGATCAAGGTGGCGTGGTCGGCGGCTGAAAACCCTCGCAACTGCTCGTTCAGCACCGCCGCGCCCAGACCGGGCAGTTGCCGCGCGGCTTCGTGACCTTGCGGCGTCAATTCCAGCTTTACCATCCGACGGTCGGTTTCACTGCGCGTGCGCACGATAAAGCCTTTCTTTTCAAGGCGATCGAGCAGACGCGTCATCGATCCGCTGTCATACGACATGGCGCGCGACAGTTCGAACGGCGTATTCGCGCGCCGCGACGACAACATCAGGATCACGCCGATCTGCTGCGTGGTCAGCCCCAGCGGCTTGACGGCACGGTCCGTCCGCTCGACCAGCACATTTCGAGCTTTCGTCAGGTAGTAGCCAAGACTCGATTCGAGGTGAATCTCGTCTGCCTTGTAGGGACCGTCAGTCATCGTGTATCCGGCAACGTCGTCAAGCAGAACGGATTTTAGCTGCCTAAGCAGACAAGTCAAACCTGATTTCACGGAGTGCGAACAGCAGAAAAACAACACGGCCAGCGCGCGCAGAGCAAAGTATCTTGAAATTTGATTGCATAGTCAATATTATTGCAGGCAACGAGTTACGCGCGACCCGCGCCACCCGAGACCATGTTCTGACCGATTGCCTGCACGCCGCGAACCCGCCGTGCGAAAAGGATTTCCCCGATGCTGTACCTCAAAAACACGCTTGGCGGCCTGAGCCGCTCCCTGACCGATTCCGCGCTGAGCACCTTCAAGGGGCCGCACCGCTGGTGGAAACTCGCACTGTTCGCCGTGCTGTTCGTGCTGCCAGGCGGATCGGTGGGCGTGGCGGCGCTGGCGTGGGCCGAGCATCGGCGGGCACGCAAGAGTGTCAAGAGGGCGAAAGTCGCGAAGGTCGAATTGACGGCCGCGCCGCTTCCCACGGTCAACACCGCCGTTGCGCAAAAGCACGTCGGTCCCGTCGGCGCCTGCCAGGCGCGCGGCGATGCGCCCTGCCGGGCTGCGGCCGGCAAGGGGCTCCGCCAAGCCAAGTCGACCGAATCACGCGTGTAAAGGTCTGCCCGGTAACAGCGCGTAACCTTCGCGACAGCCTCAGTAACACACCTGCCACCTTCCTCGCATTACCCTTTCAGTTTCCCGCGCCCAGCGGGCTCATACGCTAACATTCCCGCAGACCAGTATCTCGCTCGGCGTGCCGCCCTCGGCCGCGCTGCGGCGTCAGAAGGAATTCATTGCATGCAGTCTGATCGAATCTCGCGCGCGCGGACGCTTGCGCCTCGCGCCCTGACCATTGCTGTCGCAGCGGCTCTCGCCGGCCTGCTGTCCGCCTGCGTGGTCGGCCCCGACTACAAGCGGCCCGCAGCCGCGATCCCGGCTTCATATAAGGAAGCCGCCCCCGGCTGGAAAGTCGCCGAACCGGCCGATCAGCACGATCGAGGCGACTGGTGGACCATTTACGAAGATCCGCAACTCAACGCGCTAGAAGACCGGCTGAACACCGCGAACCAGACGGTCGCCCAGTTCGCCGCCGCCTACCGGCAGGCGCGCGCGCTGGTCGGCGAAGCGCGAGCAGCGTATTTCCCCACCATTGGCGCATCGGCGGGCGCCACGCGTTCCGGCAACGGGTCGTCGTCGAGCGGTAGTTCGAGCGCCACGACGAGCCGCTCCGGCGTCAGCAATAGTTTCAACGTGCAACTCGACGCAAGCTGGGAGCCGGATCTGTGGGGTTCGGTCACCCGCTCGGTCAACTCGCAGAAGGCCGGCCAGCAAGGCGCCGCGGCAGACCTCGCCAACGCGCGGCTATCCGCGCAAGCCACGCTCGCCCAGACCTATTTCTCACTGCGCGCGCTCGACTCGACTCAGAAATTACTCGACGACACCGTCGCGGCTTACCAACGCTCGCTGCAACTCACGCAGAACCAGTACGCGGCCGGCGTCGCCGCACGCTCCGACGTGATTCAGGCGCAAACGCAATTGCAGTCGGCGCAGGCAGCCGCGATCGACAACGGCGTCCAGCGCGCCCAGGACGAGCACGCGATCGCAGTCCTGGTCGGTGAACCCGCCTCCACGTTCTCGATTCCGCCGATGCCGCTCACCGCCACGCCGCCCGCCGTGCCGGCGCAAATGCCGTCGGCGCTGCTCGAACGGCGGCCGGACATCGCATCGGCGGAACGCAAGGCGGCGGCGGCAAACGAGCAGATTGGCGTCGCCATCGCTGCGTTTTTCCCGTCGCTGACACTGTCCGCGTCCGGCGGCTTCGAAAATTCGGTGTTCTCGCAATTGCTGACCGCGCCGTCGCGCTTCTGGACGCTCGGCCCGCAGCTCGCCGCAACCCTCTTCGACGCCGGTCTGCGCCAGGCCCAGACCGATGCCGCCCGCGCCGCCTACGACGGCGATGTCGCGAGCTACCGTCAAACGGTGCTGGCCGCGTTCCAGGACGTCGAGGACAATCTCGCGTCGCAGCGCATCCTCGAGCAGGAAATCGTCGTGCAGCGGCAAGCGGTGGATTCCGCGCGTCAGGCGCTCGCCATCGTCACGAACGAGTACAAGGCGGGCACGGTCGGCTATGTCAACGTGCTGACCGCGCAAACCACCGCCTTCACGGCCGAGCAGAAACTGGAAAACATCGCCGGACAGCGGATGGTGTCGTCGGTGGGTCTGGTGAAGGCGCTGGGCGGCGGCTGGGACGCGTCGCAGATGAATCGCGAAACGGGTGATGTGGCAGCGCCGCTGCCGGCGTCAGCGGCTGCACCGGTTGCCCAAAACGGGGCGACGCCGCCTTCGCAGATGCATAACGAGTAGGAGCGCTGGCCGTCGGCGCAACGCAAAAGAGGCGTGACCGCATTCTCGACGGTCATGCCTCTTTTTTTGCATCGGCGCCTGAAGGCGCTAACAGGTTCAGCAGTTCCCAGGGGCTTCTCGCGCAGAGCGCCAGCAGCCCCTGCTAACGACGTTCATGCCGACGCTCGACCACCCCCCGCGCGGGAGCGCCCGGCAATCCGCCTCAGTGCACGAACGTCAATGCTACCGTGTCCGGCCCGCTCGGCCGCCCCAACAGGTTCAGCAATCCCGCAAGGTTATCGCGTGCCTCCGGCGCGGCGCTGGCCGTCCCGCGAAAAGACGTCGACGCCGCCGACACCGTGCCGTTGCCGGTCAGCATCAACGGGCCCTTGGTGGTCGTCAGATCGAGCGTGGACGACTCGCCCTGAGCCTGAAACAACACCCGGTACGAGCCGAGCGGCTTGACCATCGAGACGCGCGAGCTGACGTCGGTCAGCGTGACGGTCAGTTGTCCGAACGCCTCGCGGTTGAAGCTGCGCCAGTCCGACCACGACAATTGCACATTGCCCTGCAGATCGAGCGTATTGAAGGGCGCCCCAAGGCCGCTCAGCAGCGAAGCCGGTACGGCGATCGTGCCCGGCGTGACAGTCGCGCTGCGCGGCGAGGCGTCGACCGTGATCGGCTCCGGCATCGCCTCGCTGTGCCGCATGGTCATGCGTACACGGCCGGTAAAGAGCGGCCAGAAAGCCGTATGCCATTCGATCCGGCCAGGCAGCAGGGTCGCCGCGCTCATGTCGGAGCCCGCGGCCAGCATTAGCGTGGCCGAGCCGTGCCACAGCGAGCCGGCCGGATTGACGAGATTGACGTGGCCGCGCGTCTGTTTGGCGAACTGCGGCGTGATCCAGGCGGCCGGCAGCATTGCCAGCATCACGACTGCGGCGGACAGCAGCGCGACCACCAGCCAGGGAAGCGCGACGCGCAGGCGCCGCATCCAGTAAGTCATGCGAGATCCTGTGACGGCACGGGCGCGGTTATTTTCATTTCGCGGTGGACGGCTGCAGCGACGCCGTCAGATCCACCTGGCCGTCTTCCTTGAGCGCCGTGGCGTGGGCCTCCGAAACTTGCACCTTGAACTGCTTGCGCACGTCGTCGACCCAGTTCGTCCACGCCGGGAACGACGCGTTCTTCAACTGGATCTGGACCGCGTTGCCGATCACCTGGATCTGCGTCGCCGCAAGGCCATGATCGTTGAGCGAAGCGGTGAGGGCGTCTTTCAGCGCGGCGCCGGTCGGCGCCACGCCCTGAGCCGCCGCCGAGAGTTGCCGCGCTTCGTTCGCCTGCGCGGTCATTTGTGCCAACTGCCGCTGCAAGGTGGGCAGCGATTCATGCAGATGCGTGCGTCCTTCCTGCGCGGGCGCCCACAGCACCGACCACGCGATCACCACGGCGAGCACGCCACCGCCCCACGCCAGCAGGGTTTTTTCGCGCTCGGTGCGCTGGTCCCAGAATCCGGCCCATGTTTGAGCAAGTTCAGCTTTCATTGTCCGTTCCTGATGGTCCACTTGCCGGTGTTGCTGTCGATCGCGCCGCTCAGCCCGTTGCGGCCAAGGCGCTTCGAGAAGTCGGGATCGAGTTTGACCTCCGGCTTGAAGGTCACGTCGAGCCTGCGGTCGTGATAGTCGAGCGCGGCAATGCCGTTGACCGGCACCGGCGCCAGCGAGCGGGCGAGGCCGTCGGCCAGCGGCAGGAAATCGTCCGGCGACAGTTCGCCCGCCGCGACGCGCAACTGCTGCAATTGGCGCGCCATCTGGTCGGGGGCATCGAGCACGACGGTGGTTTTGGGGAAGGTATTGAGCAGCAGTTCGGTCATCTGCGTATTGATCGCGTCGCGTTGACGCGCGAGCAACAGCCACTGCACGTTCGCGCCGACGATTGCGATCACCAGCGCGCCGACCGCGAGCCACGCCGGCAGGCGCAGACGCCGCAGGGTCGCGCGGTCGAGCCGCCACGGCTGCGAAGCGAACTCGAACTGGCACAGGTCGAAGCGGCACTCCAGCGCGCGCCGCGCGAGTTGCTCGAATGGCAACGGACTGGCGCCGTGGATATATGCGGCCAGCCGCGCCGGACTATTCGTGGCGAGACTCGGCTCATTGCCGGGCACTTCGGTGAGCATGTACAGCGAGACCGGTGCCGCGCCCGCGAGCGCGCCGAGCGTCGGGTTCACGGCGCTGGCCGGCACGGCCAGCCCTTCGCCTTGCACGCCGCGCGCGATCGCCAGTTCGACGCGCGGCACACCGCTACCCGCGGCGCTTTCCAGCGCGCCTTCGAGCAGCATGGCGGGGGCGGTCTGCACCACGGCGCCGAGCACGGCGGCCACCATCGGCACTACGGACGCAAGGCCGGGCGCCACCACCGGCGCAACACCCGGCAGAGACGTGGCCACGCCGGCGGCGCCCGCCAGGGCCGGCTCACCGGCGTTCACCATTTCCGCGACTTCGGCGGGCGCATTGATATCGAGCGCGGCCGCCTGCGGCAGGCAGCGTGTTACCGGCACCGCGCGCAAGCTGCGGTGACCGGCGTTGGCGAACGATTCGCAGACAAAACGGAACCAGCCGCGGTCGATGATCGCCAGCAACTGCCGGCCGCCCGCGAGCGGTTTCGGATCGACCGCAATGTGGCAGGTCTGCGGATCCTGGATCAGTTGATCCTCGACGATATTGGGCAGCGCCTGACGCAGCCGCGGGCCGCGCAGCGGCGGCAGCGTGGCGGGCATCATCAGCAGGTCGCGCGCGGCGACCATCAGGACGGCGATTGAGGCGCGCGGCAGCAGCGCGAGCGCCGAACGGCCGGCGCGCTGGGTGCGCCCCGACTTGTCGAGCAGCACGAACGGCAACTCCGGCAGTTGCCATTCCTGCGACGGCACCGCCGGATCACGCGGCGGCAATAGAACGATCAGCGTGCTCAAAGGCCACTCTCTCTGGGAAAGGCGTTATTCATAGTTGGTCTTCTACTCGCACGATACGCGTAGTGTGAGTCAATGCGTCGCGATAGACGAGGGTCGTGCGGTCCACCTCGGCGCGTTCGTGCTGCACGCGGCCGTGGATCAGAAAGTAATTCGAGTTGACGTCGAGTTCGCTCGGATCGATCGAGACCGACTGCGCGCCCGCAGCTTGCAGCGCGAGTTGCACGTCGCCGGCGTTCCGAAAAAACACGGTTTGCCGCCGCGCGACGAACGCTTGCGCCCCCGACACGCTCATTCCCGGCACCACTGCCGCGATCACTTCGGCGGAGGCCGTATTGACGTTGACCGCCGAGACGGTCGGCAGCACGGTGACGAACGGCCGCAAGCGCGCGACCATTTCGGGCGTATAGCCCGGAATGTCGAGCAGCGAGTCGACGTTGATCAATTGCAGAGGCGCGTTCGCCGCGCTGTCGTTGCTGTCCTCGATGCCGGGTTTGTCGGTGAAGCTGCCGCCGGTGGCGCCGCCTTGAACCTGCGGGGTCGCGGTCGTGCCGTTCGTCGACGTGACGGTCTGGAAACGGGTTGCCGATTGCGCGAGGCTCGCGCGGACCTGGACTGCCGTGGTTTTTGCCAACTGGCTGTTCAGGCCGAGCGATACGAGCAGGCGCTGATAGGCGCCGACCTGGTTCATGTCCAGTTGCATCACGCCGGGTGCCGGGCTGTCGACCAGATTGCGGAGGTTGAATTTCGCCTGGGCGTCTTCGATTGAACCCGATAGATAGGTTTCCGCGCCTTGTTCGGCTCTGACTTCGCCGATCTGGCCGAGGAAATCGGACAGGCGGGTTTTGGCGATGGGGACGCCCCATAGGCCGCCCAGGTAGGTGATACCGGCTGAGGTGTCGCCCTCCGAGCGGAGAATCAGACGCGTCCAGTCGAGGGCGCCTCGTGCGACCCATTGGGCCTGGGATAGGAGGCGTTGGTTTTCTATCCGGCGGATCTGGACTTGTTGGCGCCAGAGCATGCCGGAGACGAGGATTGCTGATAGGGCGACTACTAGTAAGGCGCTGATGATTGCTACGCCTTTCTCGTTTGGTTGGATTTGTTTTTTGTTGGCCTTTCCTTGAATTGTGTGTGGTCTATTAGCGTTGCCCCCGTGCGGGGCGGCACCTACTTTCTTTGCCGCCGCAAAGAAAGTAAGCAAAGAAAGCCGCTTCACACCGCCAATGCTAAGCGGATCCCCCGCACAGTCACGGTAGTGGCACATCTGGAATCGGTCATCTCGCACACTCACCGCCCGTGACAAGGCAGTCATACTTCGCGCCTCGCACCAGGTGCTCGCCGGAACGGCTCGCGCGGAACACCATTGGGTGTTCTTGCCTTTGTGGGCGCCATCGGTCTCGCCTCGGTGGGGAGCGGAAACGGATCGGCTGTAGTTTGAGGTACTGCGGTGTGCAGCAAAACACCGTTGGTTTTCATGTGTACCGCTCGGCGCGCGCAACGCCGCCGGAACGGATGACGGCCTGGTCACGGGCGTATGTCGTGCGAGGGATCGTTCGTTTATCGCACCACTACCGTCACTGCGCAATGGACCCGCTTGTACGTTAGCGGTGTGAAGCCGCTTTCTTTGCTTACTTTCTTTGCGGCGGCAAAGAAAGTAGGTGCCGCCCCGCACGGGGGCAACGCTAATAGACCACACACAATTCAAGGAAAGGCCAACACCGCAAAAAACACCCCCCAAAACCCGCCACGGAGACAAAACAAAACCCTTCATTTCACTCTCCGACGAGAAAAACCCGAGTAACTGGCCGAGCCAAAGAAGTCGCCCCAACACTCACCTGCAACCCCGTCACCGACCGCGGCAGCGGCGCACTCCCCAACTGGGGCACTTTCAGATTATTGTCCGCCTCCGTAATCGCACTCTGCACATCGCTCATCTGCGTAGTCCAACCCACCTTCGGCACATACACCTGCGCCGAAATCGCCCCGACCCCGCCCATCAGGGGCACGCTACTCCATCCTTCACCCTCACCACCGCGCAGCGCCCGCCGCAACTCGCCCATATTCCCCAACGGCGGCGAAGCATACCGAACCACTCGTCCGCTGGACACCCGATACCGCACCACCTGCAAGCGCGGCGCCGCGCCCGGCAAGTTGATCTGCCGCACGATCTGCAACACGCTGGCGGATACCGACACGGCCGCCTGCCCGGACTCGTCGTCCGATGCGGCCTGGCGCGCGTCGATCCGCATCTGGTCGAATAGCTGCGCGAACACGCGCTCGTCTTCCATGGCGTTCGTGATGGTCTGCCGGCCGCGAATGATCTGGTCGAGCCCACGCCACGACAGCACGGCAATCACCGCCAGAATCGCAATCGCCACCAGCAATTCGATCAGCGTGAAACCGCGCGCGCCCCTTGCGCCGAACGGGCGGCGGCGCTCAGAGCGAACGGTTGTTTTCATTCGCGACCACCGTCACCATCTGAGCCAGATTGCCGGACCCGCCCGGCATCGTCACCATCACTTCCACACGACGAAACACCGGATTCGGCGTTGCCGTCACATGCTCCGTACAGATCAACTGCAAGTTGCCCTGCGAACAATCGAAGCTCGTCGAACCCACGTTCGGCCACGCATGCGCGAGATGCAATTGCGCCAGCGTGTTGTCCGCGCTCCAGCCTGCCAGCAACCGGCGATGCAGATCGGCCTCGCCACTCGCGAGACTGCCCACGGCGCGCAACGACGCCGCCAGCGCCACCGCGATGATCGCCAGGGCGACCAGCACTTCGATCATCGTAAAACCGCGCTGCGCGCCGTGAACCGTTTCGCGAGCCGTCATGCTCCTGCAACGACGCATCTCAATGCACCTCGTAGCGGCCATTGCCGGTGCCGACAATCGTCGCGCTCCCGACTGCCGAAAACAGCGTGATCTGCACCGGCACGTCGATCGCCTCGGTACCGAATACGAGCCGGCTGGGTTGCGTATCCGAGCCGGGATAATTGATGCTCACGCCTGTCACGCCGCCTTCCCAGTGACGCGGCCCAAGCAGATCGTCACGCAGCGGACGCCAGCCGTCTTCGGTACGCAGGTCGAAACGGAAGCCGCCTTCGACCGGTTGCCAGGCGATCGGCCGCGCGCGCACCTGCGCTTCGTCGCCGGCCGATTCGAAGAGCAACGCGAGACGCTGTGCTTCTTCGTTGAGGTCGGTGCGCGGATTGCGCGTGATCGTCAGCGCGGTCAAGGACACCAGCAGGCCCGCAATCACCAGCACCACCAGCATTTCCAGCAGCGTGAAACCCGCCGCGCGTTTGCGGCCGCCGTACGCGCTCGCGCCACGTGAGCGGCGCACGCCATGAAAACGCGCGCCGGCACACGCCGCGCGCGGCAACGAAGCCATACACGGCGAGCCCACACGGGACTTGCAAGCGGACAATCGCATAGTGCCGGCCACGAACAATCAACTCAAAATCGAACCACGCTGCATTGAGGAACGCGCGGGGTTCAGGCCGCCGCGCGCCGGAGAATCATCGACTTCCTACTGCCACGAGCCCACGTCGGCATCGTTGCCTTCGCCACCCGCCTTGCCGTCCGCGCCATAACTGAACACGTCGATCTCGCCGTGCACACCCGGATTCAGATACTGATACGCGTTACCCCACGGATCGTTCGGCAGACGTTCGAGATAACCGCCGTCCTTCCAGTTGTTCGGCACGGGGTCCGTGCTCGGCTTTTCGATCAGCGCGCGCAGGCCTTGCTCCTGGGTCGGATAACGGCCGTTGTCGAGACGGTAGAGTTTCAGCGCCTGCATGACCGTGCCGATGTCCTGCTTGGCGGCCACACGCCGCGCCTCGTCGGGACGGCTCATGATCTTCGGCACGATCAACGCGGCCAGAATGCCCAGAATCGCGATCACGACCATGATTTCGATCAGCGTGAAACCGCGCTGACGACGGCTACGCGGACCCGCGATTTCATGACGGCGAGTGCTCGACAGTTGCATAGCTTGCTACCTCTTTTCAGATGAAATTTTCGACTGGGCGGGATTCGTATTTCAGCAATCAGGTGCCATTGAACACGCCCGGCCGGTCATTTTAATGTCATGGAGTTGAAGGGTCGTCAGAAAACGCCGGGCTACTCCAGGTTTGCTCACCCTCTCTGGGATCGAGCTCGAAGCGCGAGGCTAAGGAAGCCCTTTCAATCCAACGCAATTTTCACAATAGTCCGTACAATGATGCGCATGAACGCCATCCAAATCCGCCTTCTGTCGCTCGCGCTGTTCGCCGTGTTCTGCGCGACGCTGACCTATTGGGTCATCACGCTCAGCACGATGTCCGGTGCGCCCTTGCCCGCCGCCGCCGCGCATGCGCAGGTCTCGACCGACCAGGCCGCCACGCTGTTCGGCGGCCAGCTCACGCGCAGCGCCAACCAGGACGTGCGGCTGTTCGGCATCCTCGCGTTGCGGGAAGGCGCCGCGGCTATCGTCAGCGTCGGCGGCGAACCACCGCATGCGGTGTCGCTCGGCAGCGCGCTGATGCAAGGCGCCAAACTCTCCGAGGTCCGCGCCCGCTCGATCATCATCGACCGCAATGGCGCGCACTCCGAAGTGTTCCTGCCGGCCAACCCCGCCGGTCCCACGATCTACGTGCGCTGAAACAAGGCGCCGAACAGCAGCTTCGTTCCGACCGATTGCGCGTTCGCCGCGCCGATACCCGGCGCCGCCCCTCGCGCAATCCAGTTTCTTTCCCGGCCTTACTGCACCAGGTTGTTCAATTCGATGATCGGCAGCATCACCGCCAGCACGATCACCAGCACCACGCCACCCATCGCCAGAATCAGCAACGGCTCCAGCAGACTCGTCAGGAACATCGTGCGGCGTTCCAGCTCGCGCGCTTCGCCGTCGGCCGCGCGGTCGAGCATCGTGGTCACGTCGCCGGTCGCTTCGCCCGAACGGATCAGGTGAACCAGCACCGGCGGAAACGTCTTCGTATTGCCGAGCGCGCGCGACAACGACGTGCCCTCGCGAACGCGCACGATTGCGTCGTCGATGTTCTCGCGCATGGCGTTGTTGCTGAGCGTTTCGGCGGCGGCTTGCAGCGCGCGCAGAATCGGCACGCCAGCCGCGGTCAGAATGCCGAGCGTGCTCGCAAAGCGCACGGTGTTGTAGCCGCGCACGAGTTTGCCGAGCAGCGGGGCAGTGAGCAGCCAGCGGTCGAAAGCGAGGCGCGCGCCGGGCTGCTTCAGAATCGAGCGCACCAGATACATCAGCACGACCACGCCGATCAACATCGCCCACCACCAGTTCCGCACGAACCCGGACAGCGCCATCATCGTGATGGTGAGGAAGGGCAGTTGCTGCTTGGTGCTGGCGAACACGTTCACCACCTGCGGCACCACGTAGCTCAACAGAAACGTGACGATGCCGAAGGCGATGAGCGTGACGATCGCCGGATACGTGAACGCGAGCACGATCTTCTGCTTCAGCGCATTGCGTTGCTCGATATAGTCGGCGAGCCGCGACAGCACCAGACCGAGCTTGCCGGTATGTTCACCGGCCGCGACCAGCGCGCGGTAGATCTCGGGGAAGTCTTTCGGATGCTGCGTCAGCGCATTGGCGAGCGAATGGCCGCCGAGCACTTCCGCGCGGATCGACGCCATCAGTTCGCGAATGTAGTCGCGCTCCGATTGCTCGGTCAGCACCGAGAGCGCTTCGTCGAGCGGCAGGCCCGCGATCAGCAGGCTGGCGAGCTGGCGCGTCAGGATCGCCTGCTCGCGTTGCGACAAACGCCGCCCCAGCGACAGCCGTTGATTGCGCTCGCCGCGCGTACGCGTAGCCGCCGGTTCGACAACGAGCGGCGTCAGTCCCTGCGAACGCAGATTGGTCCGCGCGCCGCGCGCGCTGTCTGCGTCGAGCACGCCTTTTTGTGCCTTGCCCGCCGCGTCGATCGCTTCGAAACGAAATGCCGGCATGCGCTTATGCTCCGCCCGTCACGCGGATCACTTCTTCGAGCGATGTCAGCCCGGAAGCGAGCCAGCGGTCCGCATCCTCGCGCAGCGTGCGCATGCCTTGCGCGCGGCCGGCGGTGAGGATTTCCGCATCGGCCGCGTTGCGGTGAACCAGCGTGCGGATGTGGTCGTCGATCAGCAGCAGTTCGTAGACGCCGCGACGTCCCGCATAACCGGAGTGGCCGCACCGCTCGCAACCGACCGGATGCCAGCGTACGCTGCCGTCTTCCTCCACACGCTCTTCGCGACACACCGGGCACAGACGCCGCACGAGCCGCTGCGCCAGCACGCCGAGCAGCGACGACGCCAGCAGATACGGCTCCACGCCCATGTCGGTCAGACGCGTCACGGCGGAGGCCGCGTCGTTGGTGTGCAGCGTGGCGAGCACGAGGTGGCCCGTCAACGAGGCCTGCACCGCGATCTGCGCGGTCTCCAGGTCGCGGATTTCACCGATCATGATGACGTCCGGATCCTGCCGCAGAATCGAGCGCAGCGCCCGCGCGAAAGTCATGCCGATCCGCTCGTTGACCTGCGTCTGGCCGATGCCGGACAGGTCGTATTCGATCGGGTCTTCGACCGTCATGATGTTCGTGGTCGCCGTTTCGAGCCGCGACATCGCCGCATACAGCGTGGTCGTTTTACCGGAGCCGGTCGGCCCGGTCACCAGCACGATGCCGTGCGGCCTGCCGATCAGCTTGTCGAACTTGACGAGCGTGTCTGGCGCCATGCCGAGCGCTTCGAGATTCAGGCGCGATGCGTCTTTCTCCAACAAACGCAGCACCGCGCGTTCGCCGTGGCCGGTCGGCAGCGTCGAGACGCGCACGTCGACCGGGCGGCCACCCACTCGCAGCGTGATGCGGCCGTCCTGCGGCAAGCGCTTTTCGGCAATGTCGAGCTGCGCCATGATCTTGATCCGCGAAATCAGCGCGCCGTGCAGCGCTTTCTTCGGGCGCACCACATCGCGCAGCGTGCCGTCCACGCGAAAGCGCACCACAGAAGAAGTCTCGAACGGCTCGATATGAATATCCGACGCCTGTTCGCGCGCCGCTTGCGTGAGCAGCGCGTTGATCATGCGGATGATTGGCGCGTCGTCTTCCGACTCCAGCAGATCTTCCACCTCGGGAATGTCCTGCATGAGCCGCGAAAGATCGACTTCGCCTTCCACTTCGCCCACCACTTGCGCAGCGCTGCCGTCCTGGCGCGCGTACGCCTGGTTGATCGCCTGCGCGAGTTCGTCGGCGGGCAGACGTACGATCGACACGGCGCCGAAGTTGCGCGCCACTTCGGAAAGCGCGGCGTCGCTCGTGCGTTCGCTGATCCAGACTTCGAGGCTGTCCGCATGCTGATGCGCGACCAGAATCTGGCCGGCACGCGCAAAACCGTACGGCACGAGCCGCGCGGCGATCGCCGACGGCGCCTCGCGTCCGGCATGCTCCGTCGCGCCCGCGGACGGAATTACCGTGGCTTGTGCCGCAGCACCGGTTCGCGTTGCTGCCAGCGACGCGGACGCTGACGGCGGCATGGACGGCGTACTCACGGCCGCACTCCGGGCGAAGCAGTGGAAGGCGACACGGTGATCGGGCTGCTCTGCACGGCAGGCCCAACGGTAGCAGGACTGCTCTGTAGGGGAGTACCGGTAGTGGCCGCCGCGCCGTTCGTGGCAGCACCGCCGTTAGCCGGCGCAGGCGCCATCTTCTGCCGGCGCATCTTGTCGAGATCGAACAGATTCATCTCGGGCGAACCACCCTGGCTCGGACCGATCGGCATGGGCGGCACCACCGGGTCGTCATTGTCCTTCATCAGGTTATTGTCCTGCCTGTACGCGCCCTGCACGCCCTGAATGTAGTCGTAGCGATTCGACGTCACGGCCTGGGCCGTACCACGATCGCTGATGATCACCGGGCGCAAAAACACCATCAGGTTGGTCTTGTTGCGGGTCTTCTGTTCCGAGCGGAACAGTTGGCCGATCCACGGAATATCGCCGAGCAGCGGCACCTTGCTGTTGCTGACCTGATAGTTGTCCTGCATCAGGCCGCCCAGCACGATGATCTCGCCGTTATCGGCCAGCACCGTCGACTGGATCGAACGCTTGGTGAATTCCGGGCCCGCCGGATTGGTCGTGGCGTTGGTGGTGCCGGTCACGATCGCCGAGTCTTCCGTATAGAGCTGCAGCTTGAGAATGCCGCCGTCGGTGATTTGCGGCTTGACGTGCAGCGTCAGGCCCACGTCCACGCGATCGTAAGTGTTGAACGCCGAGGTAGCGGTCGAGCTCGTGAGATTCGAATACGAACCCGTCTGGATCGGCACATTGGTGCCGACGACGATCTTGGCTTCTTCGTTGTCGAGCGTTATGAGGTTAGGCGTGGACAGCACGTTCGCGTCGGCGGTCTGCGACAGCGCCTGCAGCAGCGCTCCGAGTCCCTGCACACCGAAAATGTTGTGGATCCAGCCGATATTGAGGCCCTGCTGGAGACCCTGGGTGCCGATCGCGCTAGCGAGACCACCGGTGGCCGCACCGGCTGCCCCGGCCGCGACGGCGCCCGCCGTCAGATTGACGATGCTGTTGCTGCTGCCGGTCTGCAGATTGGTGCCGGCGAAGATCGAATTGTTCGCGACCTGCCACTGAATGCCGAGGTTGCCGCTCGTGTTCGAGTTCAACTCGACGATCAACGCCTCGAGATAAACCTGCGCGCGACGTGCGTCGAGCTGGTCGATCACAGCCCGCAGGTTGCGGTACACCGGCTCGGCCGCCGTGACGATCAGCGAGTTGGTTGCGGCATCCGCCTGGATCATGCCGCCCGCCTGATTGTCGTCGCTCTTGTCCTTGTCGTTACCTAGCAGGCCGCCGGAATTGGAACCCCCGCCCGCGCCGTAGCCGCCCCCGCCGCCCATCGGCGACGCCATCGAGCCACTGCCCAGACCACCCGACGGCAACGGCGGCGTACCCGACGTGCCGGTCGAATTGTTGCCGCCCAACCCGCCACCGCCGTTCTGGTTGAACGAATTCGCGTCGTTCGAGTTCGCCGACGAGCCCGTATCGCCGCCTTTGCCGAACATGCCGCGCAAGGTCTTGGCGAGTCTCGTCGCGTCCGCGTTGCGCAGCGGCACGACGTGGATGTTGCCGGGCATCGTGGTCGGCGTGTCGAGTTCCTTCGCCAGCTGCTTGGCCGCCGCGAGACGCGCGCCGTTCGACGCGCGGATCAGCAGCGAGTTGGTGCGCGGATCGGCCGTGATCGAAACCTTCAACGTCGCATCGGTGCTGCCGATCGAACCCGGATCGAGCATCTTGGAGAGTTGCGTGGCGATGTCGATCGCATTCGCGTTCTTCAGTTGCACCACTGATACCGACTGGCCCGCCGCCGTGTCCACACCCGCGATGATCTGCGCAATACGCCGCACGTTGTCGGCGTAGTCGGTGACTACGATCGTGTTGTTGGCGGGGTAGGCCGCCACGGTGTTGTTCGGCGAGATCAGCGGGCGCAGCACCGGCAGCAGATTGTTGGCCGATTCGTTCTTCAGCACGAACACCTGCGTGACCACCTGGTCGCCGCGCGCGGTAGGCGCGTTGCCGACGTAGGTCGGCACGCCTTGCAGCTTGGCATCGGCCTCGGGCACGACTTTCAGCACGCCGTGGTCCTGCACCAGCGCGAAGCCCTGCATGCGCAGCGCGGACTGCAAGGTCTTCAGCGCCTGATCTTCAGGCACCGCATTTTCCGACACGAGATTCAACTGACCTTTCACACGCGGGTCGACGATGATCGTTTTACCGGTTGCCGCGCCGATCGCCTTGGCCACCTGGTCGATGTCGGCGTTGACGAAGTTGAGTGTCACCTGTGCCTGTGCCGTCTGCGCGGTGATCAAGCCAGCCACCAGCAGCGCCGTTGCGACGCGACGCAAAACCATACGATTTCTTCTCATGGAATAGGGTATTGATGCCGACAGCCGTAGCCGCCGACGGTCATGCAGTGCGGACATGGGAGCAGGCCGCCGCCCTGTCGATCTGCAGGCCGGCCTCGCGGACGATCATCGCCCTCGCTGCCCGCCGCCCGATGTCCGAAAAAAATGAACAGTACCAGTTTTTCATGTCGGATTTGTCACAAAACAAACTGTGCGTGCGATTCCTCTAAAGATCGCCCCTCATTGTCAAGTAACTGAAAGCTAATGAGATGTTCCGTGACGCGCAAGAGATGTGCCGTTTTCTGCGTGCTTATGTCGGTTAGCCAACTTGACGGAGGTCTGCCTGCCGGTATGATACGAGCCGATCGAGTCCCTGGTTGCGGGTTGCCGGCGCGGGTTTTCCCCGATGTCCGACAAATGCCCGGCCAGCGTGGCCCGACGGCTGTCGGCGGCTGAAGTATGGCCGACGCGATCCCTTACCGAACCTTACTCTTGCGCATTACTTAGTGGTCTTGACCGATGAAACGCTCCTTCGTCACTGTCACTGCGGGACTTGCCGTGCTGATCGCAGCAGGGTCGGCGCACGCCGATTGCTTTGACGAAGCCGCCAGGTATCAGAAGGTCAACCCCCTGATTCTGCGCGCAATCGCGTGGCAGGAGTCGCATAATCGGCCCGACGCGCAACATAAGAACGCCAACGGCTCGATCGACTACGGCGTCATGCAGATCAATTCCGTCCATCTGCCCACGCTCGCTCAGTACGGCATCTCGCAAGGCACACTCATGGAGCCGTGCAAGAACGTCTATATCGCGGCATGGCATCTGCGCCGCCAGATGAACAAGTACGGCAACACCTGGCAGGCCATCGGCGCATATCATTCAGAAACCCCGGCACTGCGGGACAAGTACGCGCAGCAGATCGTCGCGATCCTGCGCAAGTGGAATCTGATGCCGGCTGCGCGCTGATCCGGCCCGCTGATCTGACCCATTCCGCGGCCGCTGGCCGTTTTGATGCACAATGCGGCTTCGTGCCGCCGCCGGGCTTCGAGCGTCATTCGGGTTACGCAGTCATGCGACCCCAAGCCCGGCACGCCTTCCAATCCTCCAGCTTTTCCGTACTGCGATGAACCAGCCGCTACTGCCCGTCACCGTGCTCTCCGGTTTTCTGGGCGCCGGCAAGACCACGCTCCTGAATCACATTCTCGCGAATCGCGCCGGTTTGCGCGTGGCCGTGATCGTCAACGATCTGGCCGCCGTTAATATCGATGCGACACTCGTGCGCGACGCCGCCGCGCTTTCTCACGTCGAGGAGCAACTCGTCGAGTTGTCGAACGGCTGCATCTGCTGCACGCTGCGCGACGATTTGAGGGTCGAGATCAAGCGTCTCGCGGCCGAGCAACGCTTCGACGCGATCCTGATCGAGTCGACCGGCGTGGCCGAACCCATGCCGATCGCCGAAACCTTCACCTTCGTCGACGACGAAGGTGCGTCGCTGTCCGACGTCGCGCGACTCGACACGATGGTGACCGTGGTCGATGCATTCAACTTCCTGCGCGACTACGGTTCGGCCGACGCGCTCGCCGAGCGCGGCATCGCGGCGAGCGAAGAAGACGACCGCACGCTTGTGGAGTTGCTGATCGAGCAGATCGAATTCTGCGACGTGCTGGTGGTGAACAAGGCGGACCTGGTCAGCGCGGACGAACTCACGCGCCTGCAGCGCATTCTCGGCCGGATCAACCCGCGCGCGGTGCAGGTGGTCGCCCGCTTCGGCGAGGTGCCGCTCGCGCAGGTGCTGAACACCGGCCGCTTCGATTTCGACGAGGCATCGAGCGCGCCGGGCTGGCTGGCGTCGCTCAATCATGAGCATGACCACGAGCACGGTCACGCCCATCACGGTGAAGCGGACGAATTCGGCATCGGCAATTTCATTTACCGCGCGCGCCGGCCGTTTCACCCAGAACGCCTGTGGGCGCTGCTGCATCAGGAGTGGAAGGGCGTTCTGCGCAGCAAGGGCTTCTTCTGGCTGGCCACGCGTAACGATATCGCCGGTTCGCTCTCGCAGGCGGGCGGTGCTTGCCGGCACGGCCCGGCGGGCATGTGGTGGGCCGCTCAGGATCGCAGCGAATGGCCCGACGGCGACGACGAACTGGCCGCCGAAATCGCCGCGGACTGGTATGGCGACCCGGACGATCTGAGTATTGGCGACCGTCGCCAGGAACTGGTCATGATCGGTGTCGGCATCGATCCGGCTGTCTGGACCGCTAAGTTCGACGCTTGCCTGTTGACCGATGAGGAATACGCGCAGGGACCGCAAGCCTGGGCGAAGCTCGCCGATCCGTTCCCGGCCTGGGACTTCGACGAAGATGATCACGATCACGATCACGATGGTCACGGTGATATAGTGCATCGCCACGACTAAGCGGCCTCTTGCTGCCGGCGGGATAGTCGCGACGCTCGCCGCTATCCCGTGCCCCCTGCCCAGCGCGAAACGCGCAGGCGAAAAAAAACCCGCCGTTGGCGGGTGTCAACTGCCTGGCAGTAGTCTGCTTAGCGCTTGTTGACTGCGTCTTTGAACGCCTTACCAGCCGTGAACTTGACGGTCTTGGCGGCCGGGATCTTGATAGTTTCGCCGGTCTTGGGGTTACGACCCGTACGTGCTGCCCGCTTGCCCGAACCGAAGCTGCCGAAGCCGATCAACTGGACCGCATCACCCTTCGACACAGACTTCTTGATCACTTCAAGCAACGTGTCCAGCGTTTCACCGGTTTGAGCCTTGCTGGCGCCCGTCTGTCCAGCGACGGCGTCGATCAGTTCCTGTTTGTTCATTAAGGTTCCTTTCTGAGTTTAGGTTGACACGAACAGCGCGAACGCGCCGATTATACGTGCGCGGGCCGCGCCGTCGAGCAGCTCCAGCTCCGGATCCCCTCCGGACCAATAGCGCCGGACAGATAACCGCCCGTCGGCCGTGCTGCCGCTCCCTTCGCGGCGCTTGCTATGATAGCGCAGCGCAAACCCAATCAGGATAAGGGTTTCGAAGAATTACGCGGTTGCGCAGCGGATATTGCAACGAAACCGCCGTTTTTGCTCCCGGCGACCTCTAACCGAGGGCTCAAACCCAGTACGGACGGGGCTTGGCGTTGGTTTTTGCCAACGTTCGGCGGGTCATTTTCCGCCGTCCGGCGAGCCAGGCGTGGGCGGCAACGTTCACGCGCGTATGAGAAAACGCCGGGCCGCCCCAAGTTTTCTCACGCCCTTGTGGGGGTCTGGCGCGCAGCGACAGGTTCCGGAGGGCATTTTTCCGAGCGTCATTTTCCCTCGCGCATGACTGATCCGCTGATCCCCGCCGTCCTCGCTTTTCGCGACAACGGCACGCCTTTTTCGCCGCTCTACGACGACATCTATCACAGCGCCGTGGGTGGTCTCGAACAGGCTCACTACGTTTTCCTGCGAGGCAATGCACTACCCGAGCGGTGGCAAGGCCGTCGCATTTTCACCGTGCTCGAAACCGGCTTCGGCATGGGCATCAACTTTCTGGTGACCTGGGCCGCGTGGCGCGCAGATTCCTCACGCTGCGAGCGACTCCATTTCGTCTCGACTGAGAAACATCCGTTTACCGTCGACGATTTACGCAAAGTGTATGCGGCGACGATTTCCGATCCGGAGATCGCGGACCTGGCGCAAGCGCTCGCGGATGTCTGGCCGATGCTCGTCCCCGGCACGCATCGGCTTGAATTCGAGGAGGGGCGCGTCGTACTCACGCTCGTTTTTGCCGACGCACAGGACAGCGTGCCGGCCTTGAGGCTGCGCGCCGATGCGTTCTACCTCGACGGTTTCGCGCCGGCCAGGAATCCCGAACTCTGGACTCCTGCGATCTTCAAGGCGCTCGCGCGGCTGGCCGGCGAGGGTGCCACATTCGCCACCTACAGCAGCGCCGGCGACATCAAACGCGCGTTGACCCAGTGCGGTTTTGAATACCGCAAGGTGGACGGTTTCGGCTGGAAACGCGCGATGCTGGTCGGCCACTTCGCGCCGCGCTGGCGCGTGCGGCGTCATGAGCCGCCCGCGGCGCTCGTGGTCGACGAACGGCATGCCGTGGTGATCGGCACGGGCCTCGCCGGCTGCGCGGTGATCGAGCGGCTGGCCGCGCGCGGCTGGCGCGTCACGTCGCTCGAACGGCATGCAGCCGTTGCTCAGGAAGCGTCCGGCAATCCGGCAGGCGTGTTCCACCCCATGATTTCCCGTGACGACAGCGTCGCCTCACGCGTCACGCGGGCCGGCTTCCTCTATTCGCTCAGGCATTGGGCTGCGCTCGAACGGCTCGGCCACGGACCATCTCGCGGCAGCAAGGGTCTGTTGCAGATCGCCGCGGATGACGAGGAAGCCTTGTCGATCAGCGAAGCGATCGCCGCGGCAGGCTATCCATCGGAGTACGTGACGTCCGTCCCGGCAGACGAAGCTCAACGGCTGGCCGGCATGCCGCTCGCGCACGGCGGCTGGTTCTTTCCGTACGGCGGCTGGATCGATCCTGCATCGCTCTGCGCCGCGCAGTGCGCCGCGGCGGGTTCGTTGCTCGAACGCCGCTTCGGAGTGGACGTCGCGCGGGTCGAGCGGGCGGGCGGTCAGTGGATCATCGTCGACACGGCGGGTCAGGTTGTCGCGCGTGCGCCGGTGGTGATCGTAGCGAGTGCTCACGATGCCGCGCGCATCGCCGGTTTGCAGCACGCGCCGACTCGCAGCATTCGCGGCCAGCTCACGTTACTGCCGGCCGGCATGGTGCGTCCGCCGCTCGAGTTGCCGGTGATTGGCGAAGGCTACGCCGTACCGCTTGCCAACGGCGTCACGCTGACCGGCGCCACCTATGAACTCGACGACTCCGACACGTCGCTTCGCGCGGATGGCCATCTGGAAAACCTGGCGCGCGTCGCGCAGATGTTGCCGGCGTTTGCAGGCATCGTCGATCGCTCCGAGTCGGCGGCGTTGGCTGGGCGCGTCGCGTTCCGTTGCGTCACCAGCGACCGCATGCCGATGATCGGCCAGCTCGCCGACGAAACCCTAGCAGCACGCGACACCCAGCGTCTGCGGGGCGCATGGCCGCTCGATCTGCCGCGCACAGACGGCCTGTACGGCGCGTTTGCCTACGGTTCGCGTGGGCTGGTGTGGGCAGCGCTCGGCGCGGAACTGATCGCCTCGCAACTGGAAGGCGAACCGTGGCCGCTCGAACGGGATCTGGCTGAAGACATCGATCCCGCGCGCTTCCTGTTGCGCGCACTGCGTCAGGGGACGGTGAGATAACTGCGTTAACGGCGGCCCGCCGGGCACCTTTGCCCGACCCGGTTATCCACCGACACTTGTGGATAACCGCGCCGTTTACCCGCGCAACTCATGTGGAACCGTTGTGGACGTAAACGGGGTAACTCCGCTGCGGCCGGAAATCACAAAAAGTTGCTCTTGTATACCCGCCGCTCCCGCACATGCTGTGCATCCGGTTATGCGGCCGGCAAACCAATGATTCGTTTCGGTAAACAGGAGTTATCCACAGAAACCGAGGCGCTTTGTTAACTGTTACTACGTATACATACGGTAAACCTGTAAACAGAAAGGCCGTGGCTGAAACGGCGCTCATCGGCATAGCTCGCACCCCGCTATCTGGGCAGACGCTTCCCCCGCTATGTCCCGAAAAACACATCTGCCATCTTCAAACTAGCCGCGCACGCGGTCGATTTCAGGCCTAAAACGGTCGCTTTTTCCTCATGTCGCCGAGATAACGTACGTTTTTACCGTTTTGTCAGCACGTTCGTGTCTTTTCGGTCGAGGCTGAAAAAGCTATGGCACAATCGCCGTTCTTTTCCGCGTCGTGCCTTGCCTCTACAGCGGCACACGCAGCAAACGGAACGGTGCGGCTCAATCAGAATCTGATTCAAAGTCGACGGCGTTCTTTTTCACCGTGCCGGTTGCTACGGCCACACCCGAATGCGTCAGGCTCCCTGCGGCTGCGGCGCATTCAGATCATCCGATCGTTGAAAACTCGCAACGCTGGCCATGCGAAGCGATCGCGACAGTGAGCGCTTCATGCGTCCACCCGCTCGCCGGTGTTTGCGCCGGTTCGTGTCGTCCGCCGTTGCTGCAAAGGAGAACCCATTACGATGAATTCGGCGTTTTCATTTTTTCCAGCCTGGCCGCTTTCACCCGACGCCATTTTTTGGGCTGGTCTCGCATTGCTCGCGGCAGGTCTATGCGGTGAGCTTTGCTATCGCGCGTGGCGTTTGCCGCGCATTTCCGGGTATGCGGTCATTGGCCTCGTCGCCGGCGCGGCCGGCTCGGGCGTAATCGATGCGGATTCCGCGAGCGCCGCGCGTCCGTTGCTCGACGTCGCGCTCGGTTTGCTGCTGTTCGAACTCGGCAGCCGGCTCGATTTGCGCTGGATCCGTCGCAATCCCTGGCTGATTCTGTCGAGCGTGGCCGAAGCCACGCTGACATTCGCGCTGGTTTTGCCGGTTTTGCTGTTCCTGAACGTGCCGCTGATGGTGGCTACCGTGCTCGCCGCGATCGCGATGGCGACTTCGCCGGCCATGGTGATTCAGCTCAAAACCGAATTGCGCGCGGAAGGCCAGGTCACGCAGCGTCTGCTGACCTTGACGGCACTGAACAGCATGTATGCGGTGGTGATTGAAAAGCTCGTGTCGAGCTGGCTGCATCAGGAGGTCTATGGCAACGTATTCGCGACCATTTTGCAGCCGCTTTATCTGCTGGTCGGCTCGCTCGTGCTTGCATACCTGCTCGCGCGCACCTGCACGTTCTTTTATCGACGTCTGAACATGCAGGACGAGCATTCGTTTGTCGCGCTGTTCGGGCTGGTGCTGCTGGCTATCGCTGTCGCGCATCTGTTCAAGCTGTCGACGATTCTCGCGCTGCTCGCCGCCGGCATCATCGTGAAGAATCATGAAGCGCGTCCGCAATTGTGGCCCCAGCATTTCGGCACGGCCGGCTGGTTGTTGACGGTGATTCTGTTCGTGCTGACGTTGACTTCGTTCGAATGGAAAGACATCGCGCTAGGCGGTGTCGCGGCGCTGGGTCTGATTGTTGCGCGCCTCATTGCGAAACTGGTCGGCGTGCTGGCGTTTGCCAAGCCAAGCGGTTTGAACTGGAAGCAGGGCATGGCGCTCGGTTTGTCGCTGTCGCCCATGTCGGCGCTCGCGTATCTGCTGGTCGACGATACCTACAACCTGTATCCGAACTTCGATCCGCAACTGCGGGCTATCGTGATGTGCTCGATTTTCGTGCTGCAGATTCTCGGGCCGTGGCTCGTCTATCGCAGTCTCGCGATGGTGGCCGAACGGCGCGAAGAGTAAGCGCGAGCCGGTCAGCGCAGTGCGCTGACTGAAACGCGGAGCCCGAGACCCGAGGCTCGATACTTGAGACGCTTTATCCAACCTATATTCGATTCAAAAACGGCCGGGCATGTGACCTGCACACGGACCCACGCCCGGCCGAACTGACCCAGGGGACGCCATGTCACTCGAACCCTTCATCGATTCGAAACCGTTCACATTCGGTGTCGAACTCGAGATGCAGATCGTCAACACGCACGACTATGATCTGACCAAAGCCGGCTCGGATCTGCTGCGCCTCATCAAGGACGAAAAGATCCCCGGCAACATCACGCCGGAAATCACCGAAAGCATGATCGAGCTGTCGACCGGCATCTGCACGACGCATGAGCAGGCCGTTGCCGATTTGCGCAAGATTCGCGATACGCTGGTTTCAGCGGCGGATCACCTGAACGTCGGACTGTGCGGCGGCGGCACGCATGCGTTCCAGCAATGGAGCGAGCGGCAGATCGTCGATACGCCGCGCTTTCAGTATCTCTCCGAGTTGTACGGCTATCTCGCCAAGCAATTTACGGTGTTCGGCCAGCACGTGCATATCGGCTGCCCGGATCCGAACAGCGCGCTCTATCTGCTGCATTCCATGTCGCGCTTCATTCCGCACTTCATCGCGTTGTCGGCATCGTCGCCGTTCGTGCAGGGTGTCGATACCGGTTTTCATTCGGCACGACTGAATTCCGTGTTCGCGTTTCCGCTGTCGGGCCGCGCGCCGTTCGTGTTGACGTGGGACAGTTTCGAGGAATATTTCTCGAAGATGGTCCACACCGGCGTGGTCAACAGCATGAAGGATTTTTACTGGGACATCCGGCCGAAGCCCGGTTTCGGCACGATCGAAGTGCGCGTCATGGACACGCCGTTGTCGGTGGATCGTGCGGCGGCGATTGCCTGCTACATCCAGACGCTTGCCCGGCATCTGCTGCTCGACAAACCGATCACGCCGAAGGAAGACGACTACCTCGTCTACACCTTCAATCGTTTTGAAGCATGCCGGTTTGGTCTTGCCGGCACCTGCATCAATCCGCAGACGGGCGAACGCAAGACGATTTCCGAAGACATTCTCGAAACGCTGGACCGGATCGCTCCGCACGCCGAAGCGTTGGGTTCGGGCAATGCGCTGGCCGAAATCGGCGCGATTGCGCGCAGTCAGGTCAATGACGCGACGTGGCTGCGCGGCGTCGTCGAACGGGAAAAGTCCTTGCATGAAGCCGTCAGGCAACAATGTCTGGAGTGGCGCGCCTAGCCGGAAACAGGGTTGCTCACGGCAAATCGTAAGAAAGCCCGCCTCGAGCGGGTTTTTTTCAATAAATTAATTTCCAGCTCGGCATGTCCAAGGTTTTTATAAAGTTGACGTATACAGACGTAGTAGTAGTTAACAAGCATTGCCCCGGCCTGTGGACAACTGAATAATTCCCTGCAAAGTCAATGCGCTGCGTAAACCATAACCAGGCTGATCGAGGGTGCGTCGAGGCCGGTATACGAGGACAACTTCGGGCCGGCCAAGCCGGCTTCGCCGCTTATCAAGAATCGGCACACAGGCTGTCCCTGCGTTTTCCCCGGGTTATCCACAGCTTGCTTTGGATAAGTTAGCTGTACGATTCGCCGCTCTCGCATAGAATGTCGTTTTCGCTGCTTTGCCTTGCAAGGCGGTAAATTTTTGAGATAGTTGAAAACCGTCTTGTCCGCGGTTGGGCGAGGCTACCCCACACAGGCTACGGGCGCGGTCGGCGAACGGTTCGCCGGCATCGTACGAAAGCTGTAAATAAACCAATCGAAGATTATGAGCGAAGGCGTATACGGAGAACAGGCGACCGGGCGGGTGACCCACAGCCTATTGCGATTGAGCACGGCAATGCGAAGCCAGGCTTGGGAATGGGCGGAAGGCGCTGGCCTGACACCGACTCAAGGCGAAATTCTGGTTTTGTTGATGCAGCGCAAAGGCCCGATGCGTCTCGGCGAAATTGCCCGTGAAACGGCCCTTACCGCCGCGACGACCAGTGACGCAGTCAGCACGCTCGAGACCAAAGGTCTGGTCGAAAAGCGCCGTGCCCTCGATGACGGCCGCGCCCTCGCGGTCCGCCTGACGGCACGCGGCCGCACGGCTGCAAAGCGCGCTGCGCAGTGGCCGGACTTTCTGGCCAAAGCGGTCGGCACGTTGCGTGACGAGGAACAGTCCGTGTTCTATCGCACGCTGCTCAAGACCGTTCATCAGCTGGAAGCGCAAGGCACGATTCCGCCGCACCGCATGTGTCTGAGCTGCACGCACTTCGAGCCGAGCAAGAACCCGAAGAAGACCCCGCATCATTGCGCGTTGCTCGATCTGAAGATGTCGGATACGGACCTGCGCCTGGATTGCTCGGTGTATGAGACTGCCGACGTTGCCACCCAGAAGAAGACCTGGAAGATCTTCGCCCAATAAGGCGGTTTCTTCCGGGACAATCCGCTACACTGCCAGGCCGGCTCCGGCGGGCGGCACATGCCGCCAGTGAGCCGGTCGGCGCCGCATGGCGGCAAGTCTTTAGTCAACGTGAAGGTGGGACAGGCCGATGAATCACGAAGTTCTGGCCATTCGCCACGTGCACTTCGAGGATCTGGGCAGTCTTGAGCTGGTGCTCGGCGAGCGCGGGCGCCCGGTCCGTTATCTCGATGTCGGCTTTGCCCGCATCGAGGCGCCGAACCCCGTCGCCGCATCGTTGATGGTGGTATTGGGCGGCCCGATCAACGCAACCGACGACGCGCTTTACCCGACGCTCGTGCCGTTGCTCTCCATGATCGAGAAGCGCATCGCGGCCGGTTTGCCGACACTCGGCATCTGTCTTGGCGCCCAGTTGATTGCGCGCGCGCTCGGTGCCCGCGTCTATCCCGCTGGTCGCACTGAACTCGGTTGGACACCCCTCACGCTGACCGACGCCGGCCGCGCTTCGCCGGTGCGCCATCTGGACGGCTCGCAGACCTCCATGCTGCACTGGCACGGCGATACCTTCGATCTGCCTGACAACGCCACGCGTCTTGCGTCGACGCCGGCATGCGAAAACCAGGCGTTCGCCTGGGGCGGCCATGTGCTGGGGCTGCAGTGTCATCCGGAGATCCGCACCGACCGCTTCGAACCCTGGCTGATCGGCAACGCCGGTGAGCTTGCGGGCCACGGTATCGACGCGCGCCAATTGCGGTCCGAGACCGCGCAATTCGGTCCCGCGCTCGAAGCCGCCGCGCGCCGGATGTTCGGCGAATGGCTCGATCAGGTCGAGGCGAAAGCCTGAAGGCGCGTGCCAGCAGTAAATTATTTGCGGTGCTATGCTCGATCGCTCTTGGGTTTTTACTGGGCCTGATCCATGAGCGCGCTTTTTTCTCCGCTCACGCTGCGTAGCGTGACACTTCCCAATCGTATCGTCGTGTCGCCCATGTGCCAGTATTCCGCGGATCGCGGTGAGGCAACGGCGTGGCACATGATCCATCTCGGTAGCATGGCGTTATCCGGTGCCGGTATGCTGTGCATCGAGGCAACCGCAGTCGAGCCGGACGGACGTATCACCCCCGGCGATCTCGGCCTGTGGGACGACGTCACCGAAGCCGCGCTCAAGCCTGTGCTCGCCGCTATCCGCAAGCATTCGCACATCAAGGTCACGATGCAGTTGTCGCACGCCGGGCGCAAGGCGTCGAGCCACGTGCCTTGGGAAGGCGGCCAACTGATTCCGGTATCGCAAGGCGGGTGGCTGCCGCACGCACCGTCCGCGTTGCCGCATAAAGCGGGCGAAGAGCCGCCCTTGGCGCTGGACCTACCTGCGTTGAACCGGATCCGCGAAGCATTCGCGGCGTCGGCGCGGCGTGCCGCACGGCTCGGCATCGACGGACTGGAAGTGCACGCGGCACACGGCTATCTGCTGCATCAGTTCCTCTCGCCGATCGCCAATCAACGCGACGACGAATACGGCGGCTCGCTCGAAAACCGCATGCGCTTTCCGCTTGAAATCTTCGATATCGTGCGTGCCGCATTTCCCGCCGACAAACCCGTCGGCGTACGTGTGTCGGCAACCGACTGGGTCGAAGGCGGCTGGACGCTCGCAGATACGATCGCGTTCGCGCAGGAGTTGAAAAAGCGCGGCTGCGACTGGATCGACGTGTCGTCGGGCGGCGTCTCGCCATTGCAGAAGATTCCGCTTGAACCGGGTTATCAGATCCCGTTCGCGAAGGCGGTCAAACAGGCCACAGGCCTCACTACCATCGGCGTGGGCCTGATCACGGACCCGTTGCACGCCGAGCAACTGATCGAAGCCGGCGACGCCGATCTGATCGCGTTGGCCCGCGCGTTGCTATACAACCCGCGTTGGCCGTGGCATGCCGCGGCGCAACTTGGCGCGACGGTCGAAGCACCGCCGCAGTACTGGCGCTCGCAGCCGCGCGAGCAAAAGGCACTGTTCGGCGACATTTCGTTCGGACAACGGTGAAATTGGCAGCCCATGCTGGGTGCGCGTCTTTTTGACGGTTGAACGAAGCCGTCTTGAGCGTGTACGATGCCGGTTGTGGCGCATGAGCGTCGCAGGTCGACGCGGCGCTCGCAAGGCGCCGCGTTTGCTATGCGCGTCAGAAAAAGCGGCGCGTCAGACGCGGGCATTTCTGGCGGCTGCCGATCTTCACCCCAAAGTTCTTCACAAGGATTCATTCAATGAGTTCACGCAGGATCGCCGTGCGCCGTTCGGGTGTGCACGGCAAAGGCGTGTTTGCCCTCGAACCGATTGCGGCCGGCGAGCGGCTGATCGAATACAAGGGCGAGCGGATCTCTTGGAAAGAAGCGTTGCGCCGTCATCCGCACAATCCGGCGGAACCGAATCACACGTTCTATTTCGCGCTCGACAGCGGCAAGGTGATCGACGGCAAAGTGAACGGCAATAGCGCGCGCTGGATCAACCATTCCTGCGCGCCGAACTGTGAAGCCGAAGAGATCGACGGTCACGTGTACGTGCACGCGTTGCGCGATATCGCCGAGGGTGAGGAAGTCTTTTACGACTACGGCCTCGTGATCGACGCGCGTCAGACCAAGAAGCTCAAGAAGGAATATGAATGCCGTTGCGGCGCGCGCAAGTGCCGCGGCACGATGCTGGCGCCGCCGGAGAAAGAGAAGAGCGCGGGCAAGTCCGGGAAGTCGGCGAAAAAGGCCGGGACGACGGTGAAGAAAGCGAAGAAGAAATGAGATGCGGGCTGCCTGCGTCGATCGCGTTGGTGAACGCGCGAGGCAGCCCGTCGATTATCTGCACCGTCAGATATCCATCGGCGCCGAGTGCGCCGATTTTTTTACCGGCCGCCGTGGTTCGGGTTCTACCGCGGTCAGCACACTGATCGGCACGAGCGGAATCCGCACGATGAAACGTGCGCCGCCTTCCGGTGCGTCTTCGTAGTGCACGCTGCCGTGATGCAGCACCATGATGTCGTGAACGATCGCGAGGCCGAGACCGGCGCCGCTATCCACGCCCGCATCGCTCTGGCCGTCGCCGCGGAAAAACCGTTTGAAGAGATCGGCCTGCTGATTGTGCGGTACGCCCGGCCCGTTATCTTCAACGACGATCTCCGCCATGCGGATTTCGTCGATCACCGTTTGCGACACCGTCACCGTAATGCGGCCGCCATCGAAGCGCGACGGCGGCACATACTTCAGCGCGTTATCCAGCAGATTGGCGATCACTTCGTGCAGCAGCACGGGATTGCCGCGCGCCATCAAAGGATGGCCGTTGCTCGGATCATCCAGACGCTGGAAACCGAGGTCGACGTGGAACGTCAATGCACGCGGCACCCATTCCGCACCGGTATCGAACGCAAGCGCGGCCATGTCGACGTTGACGAAGCGAGCCGCCTGTTCTCCCGGCTCGGCGCGCGCGAGCGAAAGCAGTTGATTCGACAGCCGCACGGCTCGGTCGGCTGCGGCGCGTAGCTCACGCACCGCGGCCAGCGTTTGCTGCGGGTCGCGTGCAACGGCCGCCTGTTCCGCATGCAGCTTGACAGCGGTGAGCGGCGTGCGCAGCTGGTGCGCGGCGTCGGCGATAAATTTGCGCTGGCCGTCGAGCGCCGTTTTCAGACGGCCGAGCAATGCGTTCAGCGCGCCGGTCAGCGGCCGGATTTCGACCGGTACGTAGGTTTCATCGACCGGTTCGAGCGACGTGTGGGTTTGCCGGTTCAGCGAGTCCGCGAGATCGGTCAGCGGATTGAGCTGCTGATTGACCACGCGCCACACGATCACCCAGCCCGCCAGCAGCAGCAACAGCAGCGGCATCATGATCGCGACCAGAAACTCGGCGGCGATACGAAACCGGTGGTGTACCGGCTGGCCCACCTCGACGACGATCGGATTTCCGGTCGGCTGATCGACCCGCACCTGCGCCACGCGCACCGTCACGCCTTGATGCTGCGTTTCGAATACGTACGCGTAATGCATGCGCCGCACGCTCGTGCCTTGCAGCGGAAGATTGTGGTCGCCGGCAATTTCGGTTTCGCCGTTGCTGATCCGGTAGACGAGGTGCTCCACAGGATCCGAGAACATGGCTTGCGCGAGCGGCGGCACGGTGACTTTGGCGTTCGGACCGGCAATCTGGATCTGTTTGGAGATCGCGGTGGCGAGATCGGCGAGCGAACGGTCGACCACGTGCTGCGTGTACTGCCACGCTAGCCAGTAAGCGATCAGGCCGCTCATCAGCGCGAGCAGCGAAAGGGGAGCGGCGAGGCGCCGCAGCAGCGTGCGGCGCAGACTATTGGCGGCCGGCTGGGGCATGATCGAACGCGCGGGAAAAGGGCCACGGCGCAAGCACCGAAGGGCAACGGCGCAAGCACCGCAAAGTTTCGCCGGATGCCGGCGACTTGCGCAACGAGTGCGCGGCGCCGGCCCGGCGCCGTCAAGCCGCGATGGGACTCGCAGCCTTCATGACGATTATGCGGCCTGGCGGATTTCCTGCAACAGGTAACCGAAGCCACGCACCGTGACGATCTCGACACGGCAGCTTTCCAGCTTTTTACGGACCCGGTGCACGTAGACTTCGATCGCGGTGTCGCCGAGATCGCCGCCGAAATGCGTCAGATGGTCTTGCAGTTGCGCCTTGCTGACCACGCGGCCATGACGCAGCAGCAGCATTTCGAGCACCGCGAATTCACGCGGCGAGAGCTCGAGCGGCTTGTCGTCGTTGAAAATGCGGCGATCGACGCCCGACAGGCGCACACCGCCCAGCGACACTTCCGGACGCGGCATGTCGCCGTGCGGACCGCTGCGGCGCATCACCGCGCGAATGCGCGCTTCGAGTTCGGTGGGTTCGAACGGCTTCAGCATGTAGTCGTCGGCGCCGGAATTCAGACCTTGCACGCGGTCGTTCAGCTCGTCGCGCGCGGTGAGGATGATCACCGGCGTGTGACGATTGCTCTGACGAAAGCGCGAGAGCAGCGTCATGCCGTCGATGCCGGGCAGGCCCAGATCGAGGATCACCAGTTCGTGGCGATTTTGCGTCAGGGCCTGTTCGGCGAAAATGCCGTCATGGACCATGTCGACGGTGAAGCCGGCTTGTTCGAGACTGCTTTGGATGCCGCGTGCGATGGGGCGGTCATCTTCGATCAGAAGGAGTCGCATGGATTTCGCTCAAGTACAATGGGTTAGGCGTTTGGGCAAGCGGTTCGCCGGGGCGCCTGCTGCACAGGCAGCGTGCGGCGCGGCCGTACCGAACTGACACGAAGCGGCCACGAAGCAGGCATCGAGCGGCCTCGAAGCGCCTACTCAGCGCCCCCAGACCTGTCGCATCGCGCCAATCCCCCGAAAGGGCAAGAAAACTTTGAGAAGGCCCGGCGTTTTCTTGCGAGCGATCACGAAGTCATGTCCGAGATAAGCATTCACGAACTGGAAGCCGCAATCAACTTCTGGCGCGCCCGCTCACCTTCGAGCGGCGACGAACTCGTTCTGTGCAAGGAGGCAAGCGCGCTCTCCAAGCCGTATGCGCTGATGATTGTACAGCGTCAGCACACGCTATCACCGGATCGTTTGGATGCGGTTGCGAAGCTCGCGTGGGATTCTTACGTGCACCTTAAGAATAGCCTGTAGAACTGAAGGTTTGCACAGGGGATTACCTGCAATGCCCTTTCACGGCAGCCCGATTATTCGATGTTCGGCCATAAACACGCCTGAAATGCATCTGGCCGTCTGTATTACGCCGTAATACTGTCAATAAACGCGGCCAGTCTGATGTCCCGCTCGGTCACGCCGTTGGCCTCATGCGTGGAAAGCGTGATTTCCACCTTGTCGTACACGTTGAACCATTCCGGATGGTGATCCATTTCCTGCGCCTTGATTGCGACGCGCGTCATGAAGCCGAAGGCCTCGTTGAAGTCGGCGAATTTGAACTGGCGCTGGATTGCGTCGCGGCCCGTCGCGGCTTGCCAGCCGTGCAGCGCGGCGATCTGGGTGGCGCGTTCTTCTGAAGTCAGTTTATGAATCATGGTGCTACCTCGTTGGATCTGGACGGGCACGCCAGTGGGCGTGCGCATCCGCTATTTTTTCACGGATGCAGCCCGCCCGCTGCCGACCTGCCCGGCGTCGCCTGTCAGATATCGCCGTTTGCCAGCCAGCCTTCGCGCGACCCGCGTGTCATGACGCGATCGTGTTCGAGGACGTCGCCGGCCGCGAACGCCGGTTCGGCTGCCAGCCTTGCCAGCAGCGGCGCGAAATCGGTTTGCGCCACGTTGAACAGTTGCGCGAAGTCGTCGATCACGAAGTAGGTCTTCTGGAACGTGTCGATGCGGTAGCGGGTGCGCATCACGCGTTCGAGGTCGAAGCCAAGGCGGTTCGGCGCGGCGCTTTGCTGGCTGTAGAGCGTTTCCCCCTTGCTCGACACGATTCCCGCGCCATAGATCCTCACGCCGTTCGGACTTGCCGTGTCGCGGATCAGGCCGAACTCCACCGTGTACCAGTAGAGCCGCGCGAGCAGCGGCAGCGCGCCGGCGTCGTTGGCGGCGAGCGCGGCGCGGCCATACGCGTGCATGTAGTCGGCGAAAACCGGGTTGATCAGCAGCGGCACGTGGCCGAACAGATCGTGAAAACAATCCGGCTCCTGCAAATAATCGAGTTGATCCGGCCGGCGCATCCACCAGGTCACGGGAAAACGGCGATTCGCCAGATGCTCGAAGAACACCTGGTCCGGCACGAGGCCGGGCACGGCGACTATCTGCCAGCCGGTGGCGGGCGTGAGCTTCGCATTGATTTCGTCGAAAGTGGGTACGCGGTCGGCCGGCATGCCGATGCATTCGACACCCGCGAGAAACTCGTCACAGACGCGCCCTTTGAGCAGCGCCGTCTGGCGCGCGTAAAGCTGTTGCCATACCGCGTGGTCGACCGCGCCGTAGCGTTCGGTCGGTTGGTCGATGGTGAAATCGGCGCGGGTTTCGAGTCCGGCGTCGAATTGCTCTTTCAGTTTGGCGGTATTGGCGATGGACATGATGCAGCGCTCGACGGCGACGGCAGGTGAATCGGTGATGCAAGTGTAGAGCGGTGCGTATGCGGAAAGGGCGCAAAGACAGCGTTCCGTCGCTCAGTTATGCAATAATCGTGCATCAAATGGCTATTCAATGCGGATATTCGACATGTTAGAACTGGATCACTTCGATCTTGCGCTACTGGAGGTGCTTCAGCGCTTCGGCCGGGCAACCCATCAGCAACTGGCCGAGCAGGTGCCGCTGTCACCGTCGCAGATTGGACGGCGCTTGCAGCGTCTGGAACAGATGGGCGTGGTGGACGGCTATCGCGTCGTGTTGCGGCCGGAAAAGCTCGGGCTCGGCGTGACCGCGTTCACCAGTCTGAAATTGAAGCACCACGGCGACTCGATCATCGAGCAATTCCAGCAACAGATCGACGTGCTGCCTGAAGTGCTCGAATGTCATGCCGTGGTGGGCGACGCCGACTATCTGTTGCGCATCGTCGCGCCCGATCTGAATTATCTGTCGACGTTCGTGATGAAGAAGCTGATGCGTGTGCCGGGCGTCGATAGCGTGCGCTCGAATATCGTGCTCACTACCTTCAAGCGCAACGGACCATTGCCGCTCGGTCATCTGTCGCCGGGTACAGCCGCCGCTTGATGTGGCGGCATGAGGGCGGCGCCGCTCGCGCGGAGTCCGCCCCGCGGCGCATCGCGCCCTGGTTCTACGCCGCTTGCTTCGGCTCGCTGTCCGGGCTCAGCAGATCGACGTAGGCCACCGCCACCAGATCCGATTCCGGTACGCCGAGCGTGGCGAACATGGCATGTGCTTCGGCGTGGCCGCCTTCTTCGTCGTCGTCCTGGGCAAGCACGACTTCGAGTTCGACGAAGTCGCCCAAACCGTCCACCCGGTCCAGATGGATTCGCGTGCGCCCGGTCAGATACACATGCCGTTCCTTGGTGACGATGCCGCGCGTGGTCAGCGCGGTGGCAAGCAGCGCGTGCATGGCTTCCGGGTTGGTCACCGGGCTGCGCGTGTAATAGGAGGCCTTCGGGCCGTCGCGGTCGTCGCGCTGGTAGAAGATCAGTTCAGCCGGCGTGCCGTCGTCGAACTGGCGCAGCTTCAGGCGGCCACGCGGCACGTCGTAGAAAAAGTCCTGTTGGCGGAAGATCAGCGGAGCGTCCGGCGCGAGCTGCGCCGCGCGTTCGCGGAGTTGCTCGAAATGCTGGGCGCGGGCTTTGATTTCAATGTTGCGTGCCATGTCAGGCTCCTGTCGAAGGATGGAGTGGTCGGCGACTTCCGGTGTTGCCGGGGCGAAGCTGCCGGGAAGGACAAAGTCAAGCGGAATGGAAAACGATGCGGGGCCGGCGCATGAGCGCGAACCCTCAATCTAACAAAAACTGCGTGACGGTGTGGTTTCAGATGCGGGGTAGATGGACGCGGTGGGCGATCGTGCTCATAGACGGGAGCCAGCGAAGGCGCTGCGCAAGGAGACAGCGAGGAGGACCGCAGCGGTTTGCGGCCATCATGAGAACGGCTCATATCGCTCGCCTGGCGGTCTTTAGCGCCCAGACGGCATGTCGCGCTTCACCCGGCAGCCGTTCGCGTACCGTTCAAGTCGCCCATTGCTGCTCGATCAGCTTCAGCGCCGCCGCAATCGCCGGTTCCTCCTTGCGCTGCGCGAGCGTGACGAAGCTGAGCTGGGTCGGCACCGTCACGCCTTCCACGATGGTCAGCGCGTGCGCATGCGCTTCGGCGATCGCAGTGGCGTCGCGTGCGAGCGTGAGACCCACGCCGGACTTCACCAGGTCGAGCATCGACGGCTCCTGATCCACTTCCGCCACCTTGATGGGCTTGACCCCGGCCTCGTCGAAGCAGCGCGACAACAAGCGGTTATGCGCCGACGCGGGCGGTGTCCAGATCCACGGCAGGGCGGCGAGCGAACGCCAGTCGCGCGCGCCTTTGACGCGGTCTTTCCAGCCGGCCGGCGCCAGCACGCGATACTGGAACTGAGTGAGCGTGACGGCATGAAACGCGGGGCCCTCGCGCGGTTCGTCTTCGGACGGCAGGCCGATGTAGTAGCCGACATCCAGTTCACCCGCGCGAACCTGATCCAGCACCCAGCCCGACATGCCATGACGCAAGGCCGTTTCGATGCGCGGCCAGGTTTCCACCAGTTGCTTCAGAAAACCGCCGAGGCGCAGAAACGCCGGGTCGAGGATCGTGCCGATCCGCAATCGTCCGCGCACTTCGTGGCGCAGCGATTGCGCGGCCCGCTGCACGTCGCTCGCCGCGCCGAGCGCGCGCTCGGCGTGCGGCAGCAGCGCCTGGCCGTCGCGCGTGAGCGAGAGCCCGTGCGAAGTCCGCGTGAACAGCGTCACGCCGAGCGTCTCCTGCAAATGCTTGATTTGCAGGCTGACGGCGGGTTGGGTCAGGTGAAGCTGCACTGCGGCACGCGTGAGGTTGCCCTCGCGTGCCACGGTGACGAACGCCCGGAGCAGAGTCAGATCCATGCCCTGATATTAGCGCGCCTTATGATGCAGTTGAGCATTACTCATTGGATTTGTCGACCGGAAGCGCCGTACGCTTCACCTTCAGCACGCCTTGATCGAGCCGTGGGCGCAGGGGCGGAAGACTTCTCAGGAAAGAGGACAACATGAGCGAGACATATCAGGACGAAGCCGTGCGCAGCACGAAGAGCGCAAGTGCGCTGACACATTTCATCAACGGCAAGACCGTCGAAGGCACGAGCGGGCGCTTCGGCGACGTCTTCAATCCTGCGCAAGGCAGCGTGAGCGCACGCGTGCCGCTCGCGAGCGTCGCGGAAGTGGATGCAGCCGTCGCCGCGGCCAAAGACGCGTTTGCCGCATGGAGCGAAACCGCGCCGATCAAGCGGGCGCGTGTCCTGTTCAGGTTCAAGGAACTGCTCGACCGTCACCACGACGAACTCGCGGAACTGATCACGCGTGAGCACGGCAAGGTGTTTTCGGACGCGAAGGGCGAAGTGATGCGCGGCATCGAAATCGTCGAATTCGCATGCGGCATTCCGAATCTGTTGAAGACCGACTTCACCGATCAGATCGGCGGCGGCATCGACAACTGGAATCTGCGTCAGCCGCTCGGTGTGGTGGCCGGCATTACGCCCTTCAATTTTCCGATGATGGTGCCGTGCTGGATGTTCCCCGTCGCGATTGCGTGCGGCAACACATTCGTGCTGAAACCGTCGGAGCGTGATCCGTCCTGTTCGAGCCGGCTTGCCGAATTGTTGAAGGAGGCCGGTTTACCGGATGGCGTCTTCAACGTCGTGCACGGCGACAAGGTCGCGGTCGATGCGCTGCTCGTGCATCCGGACGTCAGCGCATTGTCGTTTGTCGGTTCGACGCCCATCGCCGAATACATCTACACGGAAGGCACGAAGCACGGCAAGCGTGTGCAGGCTTTGGGCGGAGCGAAGAATCATCTGGTGGTGATGCCCGACGCGGATCTCGATCAGGCGGTCGACGCGTTGATCGGCGCGGCCTACGGCTCGGCGGGCGAGCGCTGCATGGCGATTTCGGTGGCCGTCGCCGTCGGACATATCGCCGATGACCTGGTCGAGCGGCTCACACCGCGCGTGAAGAGCCTGAAGATTCTCAACGGCATGGAGTCGGATGCCGAGATGGGACCGTTGGTCACGGCGGTGCATCGCGAGAAAGTGGTGGGCTATATCGATTCCGGCGTTGCGGCGGGCGCGAAGCTGGTTGTCGATGGACGAGGCCATCAGGTCAGCGGCCACGAGAAGGGTTTCTTTCTCGGCGGCACGTTGTTCGACAATGTCTCGACCGACATGAAGATTTATCGCGAGGAGATTTTCGGACCTGTGCTCTGTGTGGTGCGTGTGCCGGATTTTGCTTCGGCGGTGGAACTCATCAACGCGAATGAGTTTGCCAACGGCGTGTCGCTGTTCACGTCCGATGGCGGCATCGCTCGCGCATTCTCGCGACAGATCCAGATCGGCATGGTAGGCATTAACGTACCGATTCCCGTGCCGATGGCGTGGCATTCGTTTGGCGGCTGGAAAAAGTCCCTCTTCGGCGACCATCATGCGTATGGTGAAGAGGGCGTGCGGTTCTACACCCGCTACAAGAGCATCATGCAGCGCTGGCCGGACAGCATCGCCAAGGGTGCCGAGTTCACCATGCCGGTGGCCAAGTAGCGTGACGTAGTAGCGGAACAGACGACGAACCCGCGGAAAGAAGGCAAAAAACAATCAGAGCCTAACGGCGCGGTTGCATGGCGACCATGCAACCGATCGCCCAAAAAAGCTTAGGAGACTGAACAATGAGCTATACCGACACGACGCCCGAGACTGCCCGGCGGCTCGAAGGCGAGTTCGACTACATCATCGTGGGCGCGGGGACGGCGGGCTGTGTGCTGGCCAATCGCCTGACCGAAGATCCGGACGTGCAGGTGTTGCTGCTCGAGGCAGGCGGCAAGGACGATTACCACTGGATTCACGTGCCGGTCGGCTACCTCTATTGCATCGGCAATCCGCGTACGGACTGGCTTTACAAAACACAGTCCGAACCCGGGCTCAATGGCCGCGCGCTTTCGTATCCACGCGGACGCGTATTAGGCGGTAGTTCGTCCATCAACGGCATGATCTACATGCGTGGTCAGCGCGAAGACTACGATGAATGGGCGCGCGTCACCAACGACTCATCCTGGTCCTGGAACTCGGTGCTGCCGGTCTTCAGGCGTAGCGAAGATCATTACGCCGGCGCGAGCGAATCGCATGGCGCGGGCGGGCCGTGGCGCGTCGAGAAACAGCGGTTGAAATGGAAAATTCTCGAAGAGTTTTCGCGCGCCGCGCAAGAGGCCGGTATTCCCGCCACCGACGACTTCAACCGCGGCGACAATACCGGCGTCGGCTACTTCGACGTCAATCAGAAACGCGGCATTCGCTGGAATGCATCGAAGGCATTTTTGCGTCCCGCACTCAAGCGGCCGAATCTCACGGTCATCACCGGCGCGCACACGCAGCGCGTGGTATTCGAAGGACGCCGTTGCACGGGCGTCGAATATCGCGGCGACAATACGGACTATCTGGCCAAAGCTCGCTGTGAAGTGATCCTGAGCTCAGGAGCTGTCAACTCGCCGCAATTGCTCGAACTGTCCGGCATCGGCAATGGCGCGCGTCTGCAGAACCTGGGCATCGAGGTCGTCAACGATCTGCGTGGCGTCGGAGAAAACCTGCAGGACCATTTGCAATTGCGCATGGCCTACAAAGTCGACGGCGTACGCACGCTCAACACCGCGTCCGCGCATTGGTGGGGCAAGCTGATGATCGGCCTGCAGTACGCGCTGTTCCGAAGCGGCCCCATGTCGATGTCGCCGTCGCAACTCGGCGCGTTTGCCAGGTCCGATCCGAATGATCGCTCGCTCACGCGGCCCGACCTCGAATATCACGTCCAGCCGCTTTCGCTCGATCGTTTCGGCGAACCACTGCATCGGTTCAATGCGTTCACCGCGTCGGTGTGCCAGTTGCGGCCCACTTCGCGCGGCAGCATTCACATCGAATCGGCCGATGCTTCAGCGCCGCCGTTGATCGCACCGAACTATCTCTCCACCGATTACGATCGGCACGTTGCCGCCAACGCACTGCGTCTCACGCGTCGCATTGCCGCGGCGCCGGCGCTTGCACGCTATCGTCCGCAAGAGATCTTGCCGGGCATCCAGTACCAGACCGAAGAAGAGTTGCAGCAGGCTGCCGGCGCGGTCGGCACGACCATCTTCCATCCGGTCGGCACCTGCCGCATGGGTACGACCGACGATCCAGGCGCGGTGGTCGACAACCGGCTACGGGTTATCGGTGTTGACGGACTGCGCGTGGTCGATGCATCTGTCATGCCGACCATCACCTCGGGCAACACCAATTCGCCCACGCTGATGATCGCGGAGCGCGCCAGCGACATGATCCGCGAGGATCGCCGTGCGCGCGTGGCCGGCGGTTCCGTGGCGCAAACCAACCCAGCGCCTTCCGTATTCGCAGTGTGACAATTGACATGCGACGCGCATGAGATAGACGCCCGCCCTGCACGGCGGGCATCTCGTGCGCACGGCCATGTTCGGGACGGGCATCATCCACTAAGTGCAAATCCCAATGAATGCGCTGCATCATTGGCGCGACAATGGCAGCCATGCTGCGTGCCGCCCCAAGGATTACCGTCCGCATTGGTGCAGCACGCCAACGAGCGTGCACGGGGTGCCGCCGTCAAAAAAAGTCGCGCGGCGGTTCGCGCGGAAGATCGTAATGCTTCGCCTTACTCCGTATGGAAGGGAACATGATTCTCGGCGATACGATTCTCGAAACGCGCGGCCTCACCCGTGAGTTCAAAGGCTTTATCGCCGTGAACGGTGTGAACCTGCGCGTGCGCCGTGGCTCGATCCATGCGCTGATCGGCCCTAATGGGGCAGGCAAGACCACCTGCTTCAATCTGCTCACCAAATTTCTCGAACCCACTGCGGGTCAGATCGTTTTCAACGGTATCGACATCACGGGCGAGCGGCCCGCGCAGATCGCACGGCGCGGCATCATCCGCTCGTTCCAGATTTCCGCTGTCTTTCCGCATCTGACGGCATTGCAAAATGTGCGCATCGGCCTGCAGCGGCAACTGGGCACGGCATTCCATTTCTGGAAGAGCGAGCGCACGCTGCGCCAACTCGATGATCGTGCAATGGATCTGCTCACGCAGGTCGGTTTGACCGATTTCGCCGATGTATTGACGGTCGAGCTTTCCTACGGCCGCAAGCGCGCGCTGGAAATCGCCACTACGCTCGCGATGGAGCCGGAACTCATGCTGCTCGACGAGCCGACGCAAGGCATGGGCCATGAAGACGTCGATCGCGTGACGGCGCTGATCAAAAAAGTATCGAGCGGCCGCACGATCCTGATGGTCGAGCACAACATGAATGTGATCGCCGGCATCTCCGACACGATTACCGTGCTGCAACGGGGCGAAGTGCTCGCCGAAGGCAGTTACGCCGAGGTGTCGAAGAATCCGCTCGTGATGCAAGCCTATATGGGCAGCGCGGACGCGGCGCTCGCCGGAGCCCACGCATGAATACGATTGCCGAGCGTGAAAGCCTCGAAGTGAGCGGCACGGACGGCGCCGCTCCCGCGCTGGACATCAAGGGATTGCAGGCGTGGTACGGAGAGTCCCACATTCTGCATGGCGTCGATCTGACGGTGAACCGCGGCGAAGTCGTCACGCTGCTGGGCCGCAACGGCGCGGGGCGGACCACTACGCTGCGCGCCATCATGGGCCTGACCGGACGGCGCACCGGCTCGATCCGCATTGGCGGACGTGAAACCATCGATCTGCCCACGCATCGCATCGCGCATTGCGGCATTGGTTACTGTCCGGAAGAGCGCGGCATTTTTTCGAGTCTCTCATGCGAGGAAAACCTGCTGTTGCCGCCGCCCGTCGGGGACAAGGCGCACATGATGTCGCTCGAAGAGATTTATTCGATGTTTCCGAATCTGCATGAACGCCGCATGAGCCAGGGTACGCGGCTCTCGGGCGGCGAACAGCAGATGCTCGCGGTGGCGCGCATTCTGCGCACCGGTGCGAGCCTGCTGCTGCTCGACGAAATCTCGGAAGGGCTCGCGCCTGTCATCGTTCAGGCACTGGCACGCATGATCATGACGCTCAAGGCGCGCGGCTATACCGTGGTGATGGTCGAGCAGAATTTTCGCTTTGCCGCGCCGCTTGCCGATCGCTTCTACGTGATGGAGCACGGCGCGATTGTCGAGCACTTCGGGGCGAGCGAGCTCGAAACCAAGATGCCGATCCTGCACGATCTTTTGGGCGTATAAAAAAACGCCTGAATGCCTCTGATAACCACAAGCGAAGAAACCAGGAGACAGGAATGAAAAAGAACCCACTCGCGCGGCTTGCCACACTTTGTTTCGCGGTCGCCGCCGGCGCCGCCTTGACGATGGGCAGCGCGCAAGCGGCTGACGACTCGGTGAAGATCGGCTTCATCACCGACATGTCGGGTCTGTATGCGGATATCGACGGCCAGGGCGGCCTCGAAGCGATCCGCATGGCAGTGGCGGACTTCGGCGGCAAGGTGAACGGCAAGCCGATCACCGTGGTCTACGCCGATCACCAGAACAAGGCAGACATCGCGGCCTCGCGCGCACGCGAGTGGTTCGATCGCGACGGGGTGGATATGCTGATCGGCGGCACGAACTCGGCAACGGGTTTGTCGATGAACACCGTGGCCGGCGAAAAGAAGAAGGTGTATATCAGCATCGGCGCGGGCGCCGACACGCTCACCAACGAGCAATGCACGCCGTACACGATCCACTACGCGTATGACACCACGGCGCTGGCCAAGGGCACGGGTTCGGCGGTGACGAAGCAGGGCGGCAAGACCTGGTACTTCCTCACGGCCGACTATGCGTTCGGCAAGGCGCTCGAGAAGAACACGTCGGACGTGGTGAAGGCGAACGGCGGCCAGGTACTCGGCGCGGTGCGCCATCCGCTGTCGGCGTCCGACTTCTCGTCGTTCCTGCTGCAGGCGCAGGCGTCGAAGGCGCAGATTCTCGGCCTCGCGAATGCGGGCGGCGACACGATCAACTCGATCAAGGCGGCCAAGGAATTCGGCATCACCAAGACGATGAAGCTCGCCGCGCTGCTGGTGTTTATCGACGATATCCATAGCCTGGGCCTCGAAACCACCCAGGGTCTCGTGCTGACGGACAGCTGGTACTGGAACAAGGACGCCACGACTCGCAAGTGGGCGGAGCGCTACTTCGACAAGACAAAGAAGATGCCGTCGAGCCTGCAGGCGGCCGACTACTCGGCGACCATCACTTATCTGAATGCGGTGAAGGCGGTGGGTTCGACCGACTCCGACAAGGTGATGGCGCAACTGAAGAAGACGAAGATCGACGACTTCTACGCGAAGGGCTACATCCGTCAGGACGGCAGCATGATCCACGACATGTATCTGATGCAGGTGAAGGCGCCGGCCGAATCCAAGGAGCCGTGGGACTACTACAAGATCACCGCGACGATCCCTGGCGAGCAGGCGTTCACGACCAAGGCTGAAACCCGCTGCGCCTTGTGGAAATAAGCGCCGGTTGGTAACCAGACAGCCGGCTGTCCTGCTACTGGCGGGCGATACATAGTGCCGCGTTGGTACACAGACCGCTGGCAAACCGTTTCACATGCCGCGCGCGATTGGCGTCGCTGCCGCTGATCGCGCGCCGGCCGGATCGTGCGTGACCGATCTCACCTTGGTGATGGGTTAGGGCTTCAATGGAAATCTTTGGCGTTCCGCTACCGGCGATGCTGAGCCAGCTGTTGCTGGGGCTCGTGAACGGCTCGTTCTACGCAATTCTGAGTCTCGGGTTGGCGGTGATCTTCGGCTTGCTCAACGTGATCAATTTCGCGCATGGCGCGTTGTTCATGCTGGGCGCCATGCTCGCGTGGATGGGCTTTTCGTATTTCGGCCTGCCGTACTGGGTGATGCTCGTGCTGGCGCCGCTGATCGTCGGGCTGTTCGGCATGGCGATCGAACGCTCGATGCTGCGCTGGCTCTACAAGCTCGACCATCTATATGGGCTTTTGCTGACCTTCGGGCTCACGCTGGTGGTGGAGGGCGTGTTCCGTTCCATCTACGGTTCCTCCGGCCAGCCGTACGACGTGCCGTCGGCGCTTTCCGGCGCCACCAATCTCGGCTTCATGTTCCTGCCGAACTATCGCGCGTGGGTCGTGGTGGCTTCGCTGGCGGTGTGCTTCGCGACGTGGTTCGTGATCGAGAAGACGCGTCTCGGCGCGTATCTGCGCGCCGGCACCGAAAACCCGAAGCTCGTCGAAGCGTTCGGCATCAACGTGCCGCTGATGATCACGCTCACCTACGGCTTCGGCGTCGCGCTGGCGGCATTTGCGGGCGTGCTCGCCGCGCCGGTGATCCAGGTCTCGCCGCTGATGGGGCAGCCGATGATCATCACGGTGTTTGCGGTGGTCGTGATCGGCGGCATGGGGTCGATCATGGGCTCGATTCTTACCGGCTTGATGCTCGGCGTGATCGAGGGACTGACGCGCGTGTTTTACCCGGAAGCGTCGGCGACCGTCGTCTTCGTGATCATGGCGCTCGTGTTGCTGGTGCGCCCGGCGGGTCTCTTCGGCAAGGAAAAATGATGCAGAGAAAAGTGCTCTACGGTCTGCTGCTGATCGTGCTTCTCGCGGTGCCCGTGCTCGGCATCTATCCGCTCTTCGTGATGAAGGTGATGTGTTTTGCGCTGTTCGCGGCGGCGTTCAATCTGCTGATCGGCTATACCGGATTGCTGTCGTTCGGCCACGCCATGTTTCTCGCCTCGGCCGGCTATGTCACGGGCTACGCGATGCAGACGCTCGGCTTCTCGCCGGAGCTCGGCGTGCTGGCCGGCACGGCGGCGGCCACCTTGCTCGGGCTGATTGTGGGCATCTTCGCGATTCGCCGCCAGGGCATCTACTTCGCGATGGTCACGCTGGCGCTCGCGCAGATGGTCTACTTCGTGTTCCTGCAGGCGCCGTTCACGCATGGTGAGGACGGTCTGCAAGGCGTGCCCCGCGGCAAACTGTTTGGCGTGCTGGATCTCTCGTCCGATACGGCGCTGTACTTCGTCGTGCTAGCCGTGATGGTGCTGGCGTTCCTGCTGATCGTGCGGATCGTGCATTCGCCGTTCGGACAGGTGCTGGTGGCAATCAAGGAGAACGAACCGCGCGCGGTGTCGCTCGGCTACGATACGGATCGCTTCAAGCTGCTTGCCTTTATCCTGTCGGCGGGGATCGCCGGTCTCGCGGGTTCGCTCAAGGTGCTGGTGCAAGGGTTCGAAACGTTGAGCGACGCGTACTGGACCATGTCGGGTCTGGTGATCCTGATGACGCTCGTCGGTGGCATGGGCACGCTGTTCGGACCGTTGCTCGGCGCGGCGTTGATCGTCGCACTGGAGGACCGGCTCGGCGATTTCGGCGCGGCGCTCGCGTCGTCGACGGGCGTGGAGTGGTTCCGCTCGCTGGGGGAATCGGTGACCATCGTGACCGGCGTCATTTTCATTGCGTGCGTGCTGGCGTTCAGGCGCGGCATTGTCGGCGAAATCATCGCGCGAGTGCGGCCGCTGCGGGCCTGACGCACGGTGAAATGCGCAATTGCTTCGGTATCCGATATAGCGTGGCGTCCTTGATACGGTGAAGCCGGGGCGTGTCTTTGTCGAGGCGTCCGGTGGGGCGGGCCAGGATGCGCAAACGTGCCCCAATTCAGTGCCGCAGTGCACCACTAGGGTAATTGCTAGTTGTAGTAGAGCGGGTGCTCATTTAATCTTCATGCAGTTCTGATGCACCACGAATTTTGCAGGTGGAGAACGAGGAGACAATGAGGCACTCAGTGCCCAGACGAAAGCGCTGTTGGATTGATATCCAACAGCGCTTTTTATTTGTGCTTCCGGTTATTGGCGACTCGAATTCCGCGCTAATTCGGTGCGCCTTTTTTATTCGTCGAACGTGTCTCTATTTCGCACGGCACAACCCTGCAAAACGCTTGCAGCGCGGGGCTTTCGTCCGCTAAACTCGCTATTCACCGACCGCTTGGTCGGGATTTAAATCCAAAGATTTGGATTCGAATGAATAACGGGGTAGACAGAGGAGCGGAATGAAGTCGGCATTGCGTTGGATCAGCGCGGCATTGGTCGCCACCGGAATGACTGCGGCATGGAGCGGCCATGCATTCGCGGACGTGAAAATCGGCGTGACCGTCTCGGCAACGGGGCCTGCCGCGTCGCTCGGTATTCCGGAAAAGAACACGATTGCGCTGCTGCCTAAAGAAGTAGCGGGCCAGAAAATCGAGTACATCGTGCTCGACGACGCCACCGATTCGACTCAGGCCGTCAAGAACACGCGCAAGCTCACCAGCGAAGATCACGTGGATGCGTTGATCGGCTCGACCGTGGTGCCGAACTCGCTGGCCATGATCGACGTCGCCGCCGAAACTACCACGCCCATGATTTCGATGGCCGCTGCGGCGAGCATCGTCGAGCCGATGGATGCGAAGCGCGCGTGGGTCTTCAAGACGCCGCAGAACGACATTCTCATGGCCACCGCGATCGCGCAGCATATGTCGAATCACGGCGTGAAGACGGTCGCGTTCATCGGTTTCTCGGACGCTTACGGCGAGAGCTGGTTCAAGGAATTCGGCAAGGCTGCGGATCTCGCGAAGATCAGGATCGTCGCGAACGAACGTTTCGCGCGTAATGACGCGTCGGTGACCGGCCAGGTGCTGAAAGTCATGTCGCAGAACCCGGATGCGGTGCTGATCGCGGGCGCGGGCACGCCGGCCGCGCTGCCGCAGAAAACGCTCAAGGAGCGCGGCTACAAGGGCAAGTACTATCAGACGCACGGCGTCGCCAATAACGACTTTCTGCGCGTGTGCGGCAAGGATTGCGAAGGTACATATTTGCCGGCCGGCCCGTTGCTCGTTGCCGATCAACTGCCCGATTCGAATCCGGTGAAAAAGAGCGCGCTCGCCTATAAGCATGCGTATGAAACCGCTTACGGCGCCGGCTCGGTGTCCACCTTCGGCGGCCACGCATGGGACGCGGGCCTGCTGCTGCGACGCGCGATTCCGCTGGCGCTGAAGAAGGGCCAGCCGGGCACGCCTGCGTTCCGCGAGGCGCTGCGTGCAGCGCTGGAAAACACCAGAGACATGCCCGCGTCGCACGGCATCTTCAACATGAGCGCGAACGACCACTCCGGTCTCGACCAGCGGGCGCGCGTCATGGTGGAGATTGTCGGCGGCAAGTGGAAGTTGTCCGGCGACTGAGCGAAGGCGAAGCGATACGGATCCCCATTAAAAAAGACGCGTGCGGTTGACGCGTCTTTTTTATTGTCCGCATCGCGTGAAAAAGTGTGGTTCCGCGGCTTCAGGACAAACCCGCATTTGGGTGACGGTCTATTGACCGTCGATCGCGCAGAACGCAATACTACTAACATGTTAGTGTTTTGTTTCGCAGGATATCGCAGCAGTTTGCAGTCGTAGTACGCAGCAGGAAGGTGACCCCCAGGCGGTAAAAGCATTCGCGCCGAGCAGGGAAAACCATGCTTGGCACGCCGGAACCCTATAACTAGATTCAGACACCCGGCCCTGAGCCGATTACAGATACGCGCTTCAAAGCGTTCGGAGACTTGCAATGAAAAAGACAAAGCAATGGGTACGCACCGGCATTGCCGTGGCGTTGATGTGCGGCGCGGGCGCGGCATTCGCCCAGGTGAAAATCGGCGTCACGCTTTCCACGACGGGGCCGGCTGCTTCGCTCGGGATTCCTGAAAAGAACACGATTGCGCTGCTGCCGAAAGAGATCGGCGGCAAGACCGTGCAGTACATCATTCTCGACGACGCATCGGACACCGGCAAAGCCGTGCAGAACACGCGCAAGCTGATCGACGAAGATCACGTCGACGCGATCATCGGTTCGACCGTTACGCCGAATTCGCTCGCCATGCTCGACGCGGCTGCCGAAGGCAAGACGCCGGTGATCTCGCTGGCGGCATCGGCGGCGATCATTTCGCCGATGGACGCAAAGCGCGCATGGGCCTTCAAACCGCCGCAAAACGACAGCCTGATGGCTGACGCTATCGCCGACTATATGGAGCATCACGGCGTGAAAACGGTGGGCTTCATCGGCTTCGCGGATGCGTACGGCGACGGCTGGAACAACGTCTTCACCGCCGCTGCCGCCGCGCACAACCTGAAGATCGTCTCCAACGAGCGCTTTAATCGCACCGACGCATCGGTGACGGGCCAGGTGTTGAAGACGATGGGCGCCAACCCCGACGCGGTGCTGATCGCGGGCGCGGGCACGCCGTCGGCGTTGCCGGCCAAGACGCTCAAGGAGCGCGGCTACAAGGGCAAGGTCTACCAGACGCACGGCGTCGCGAATAACGACTTCCTGCGTGTGTGCGGCAAGGATTGCGAAGGCGAATTCCTGCCGGCCGGTCCGATCCTCGTGGCCGATCAGTTGCCGGCATCGAACCCGGTGAAGAAGTCGTCGGAAGCCTACAAGGCGGCGTACGAGAAAGCCTATGGCGCAGGCTCGGTGGCGACGTTCGGCGGCCACGCATGGGACGCCGGCCAGATGCTGCAGGCGGCGATCCCTGTCGCGCTGAAGACTGCGCAGCCGGGCACCGAAGCGTTCCGCGTGGCGCTGCGCGGCGCACTTGAGAACATCAAGGAGCTGCCGGTCTCGCACGGCATCATGAACACCACGACGACCGACCACAACGGCCTCGACAAGCGTGCACGCGTGATCGTGCAGATCGTCGATGGCAAGTGGAAGCTGCAGAACGACTAAAAACAAAAACGGTACGCGCCTCTCGCGCAACGTGCGGCATGTGACGCCGCATTGCCATTCTGTTCGATGACAATGGCACCGACCGCCGCGCCGTGTTCCGGCGCGGCGGTTGCCTTTTCTGACATTGCGGGTCGATGGACGGCCGCTGGTTTTGCCGCCCCGACTGTTTCCCGGTTTCGATTTCGACGCTTCAGGACGAGGAAGTATGGATCTATCAATTGCGGCGATCCTCGCGCAGGACGGCATCACTACCGGCGCGATCTACGCGCTGCTCGCGCTTGCGCTGGTGCTGGTGTTTTCCGTGACGCGGGTGATCTTCATCCCGCAGGGGGAGTTTGTTTCGTACGGCGCGTTGACGCTCGCCGCACTGCAGACACAGAAATTTCCGGCTACCTGCTGGCTGCTGATGGCGATGGGCGCGGCCTGCTTCGTCGTCGAAATAGCGGGGCTGGTGCGGCATGCCGAACGGCGCCGGCATGCAGCTCGCACGCTGGTCATGCTGGTCGGCAAATACCTGCTGTTTCCGATCGCGGTCTATGCGCTGACGCAGGGCGTTTTCATGCAGCCGCTGCCGATGGTCGCGCAGATCGCGTTGACGCTGCTGATCGTGATTCCGATGGGGCCGTATGTCTACCGGCTTGCGTATGAGCCGATCGCGGAGGCGTCCACGCTGCTGCTGCTGATTGTGGCGGTGGCGGTCCATTTCGCGATGGTCGGCCTCGGTCTCGTGATGTTCGGAGCCGAGGGTTCGCGCACCACCGCGTTTTCCGACGCGACCTTCAACCTCGGCAGCCTGTCGATCTCCGGGCAGAGCTTGTGGGTCGTCGGCACAGCGGTCGTGTTGATCGGCGCGCTTTATCTGTACTTCGACCGCTCGATCTCCGGCAAGGCGTTGCGCGCGACATCGGTGAACCGGCTCGGCGCGCGGCTCGTCGGCATCGGCACGACGCAGGCGGGGCGCCTCGCGTTCACGCTGGCGGCGGGCCTCGGTGCGCTGTGTGGCATCCTCGTCGCACCCTTGACCACCATCTACTACGACTCGGGCTTCCTGATCGGTTTGAAGGGCTTCGTGGGGGCCATTATCGGCGGCCTTGTCAGCTATCCGCTGGCGGCCGCGGGCTCGATCCTGGTCGGTCTGCTGGAGTCGTATTCGTCGTTCTGGGCGAGCGCTTACAAGGAAGTGATCGTGTTCACGCTGATCATCCCGGTGCTGCTCTGGCGCAGTCTTGCCAGCCCGCACACCGAAGAGGACGAGGAGTGATGCGATGAAAAGGATCATGCAAAACAAATTCTTCTGGTTGTTCCTCGTGGTGCTGTTCGCGCTGCCGGTGCTGCCGCAACCGATTCACGTGCCTGAGTACTGGGTGACGCTGCTCAACTACATCGGCCTGTATTCGATCGTGGCGATCGGCCTGGTGCTCCTGACCGGCATCGGTGGGATGACGAGTTTCGGCCAGGCCGCGTTTGTCGGCATCGGCGCTTATGCAACCGCGTATCTGACGACGCAATACGGCATCTCGCCGTGGTTCGCGCTGATCGTGGGCGTGGTGGTGACTGCGTTGATCGCGTTGATGCTCGGGCTGGTGACGATGCGTCTGTCCGGGCACTTTCTGCCGCTCGGTACGATTGCCTGGGGGCTCGCGCTGTTCTACCTGTTCGGCAATCTGGAAATGCTCGGCAAGTACGACGGCATCAATGGAATTCCGGTGCTGAATGTTTTTGGTATTAACCTGGAGTCCGGCCGCCATATCTATTACCTGATCTGGGTGGTGGTGCTCGGCGCGGTGATTTCTGTTCAGAATCTGCTTAATAGCCGGCCGGGGCGGGCGATCCGCGCGCTGCGCGGCGGCGGCATGATGGCCGAAGCGATGGGCGTGAATACCGCGTGGATGCGGGTGGTTATTTTTGTCTACGCGGCCGTGCTGGCTTCGATCTCGGGCTTTCTATACGCCCACCTGCAACGCGCGGTGAACCCGACGCCGTTTGGGCTGAACCACGGCATTGAGTTTCTGTTCATGGCCGTGGTGGGTGGCGTGTCGCACGTCTGGGGCGCTGTGCTTGGCGCGGCGATTCTGACGGTTCTGCAGGACTATCTGCAAACGTTGCTGCCCAAGCTGCTCGGTGAGAACGGCAATTTCGAAGTGATCGTGTTCGGCATTTTGATGGTGCTGTTGCTGCAGTACGCTCGACAGGGCGTATGGCCGTTCGTGGCGCGGTTTTTCCCGAAGGGTCCGCGCGCTCATCTGGCCGATCATGCCGAACCGTTGCCGCAGCGCAGCAAGCCGACGGCCGGTGAAAACCTGCTGACCGTGAACAAGGCGCGCAAGCAATTCGGCGGTCTGGTTGCGGTGAACGACGTCAGCTTCGAGGTAAAAGCCGGGCAGATCATCGGTCTGATCGGGCCGAACGGCGCGGGTAAGTCGACGACCTTCAATCTGGTCACCGGCGTGTTGCAAGCGACTAGCGGCGAGATCACGTTCCGTGGCGAGCGCATCGATTCGCTGACTTCACGTGAAATCGTCAAGCGCGGAATCGGCCGTACTTTCCAGCACGTCAAGTTGCTGCCGGGCATGACGGTGCTTGAGAACGTCGCGATCGGCGCGCATCTGCGAGGGCAGGCTGGCGTTTGGCGCAGCGTGGTCCGCCTGAACAGCGCGGAAGAAGCGCGCTTGATGGCCGAAGCGGCTCGTCAGATTCGCCGCGTCGGCCTGGAGCAGCATATGTACGACGAAGCCGGCAGTCTCGCCTTGGGGCAGCAGCGGATTCTGGAAATTGCTCGCGCGCTGTGCTGCGATCCAACGCTTTTGTTGCTGGATGAGCCGGCCGCCGGTCTGCGCTACCAGGAAAAGCTTCAATTGGCCGATCTGCTGCGGCGCCTGAAGGCGGAAGGCATGAGCGTGCTGCTTGTGGAGCACGATATGGATTTCGTGATGAATCTGACCGATCGGCTAGTAGTCATGGAGTTCGGGACCAGGATTGCGGAAGGCCTGCCGCAAGACGTACAGCAGGATCCGGCTGTGCTGGAAGCCTATCTTGGCGGGGTGGAGTGATGGAGAACACGATGAATGCTGCTGGTCCGATTCTCGACGTGGGCGGGTTGTCGGTCCGTTATGGCAAGGTAGAGGCGCTGCACGGCGCGGCGATCAAGGTACGGGCAGGGCAGATCGTCTCGGTGATCGGCCCAAACGGCGCAGGCAAGTCCACGCTGTTGAACGCGATCATGGGCGCGTTGCCGACCACGGGCCATGCGAAGGGCACCGTTCTGTATCAGGGCGAAGATGTCAGCGCTGTGCCGGTCGAAAAGCGTGTCGCGCGCGGCATGTGTCTCGTGCCGGAGAAGCGGGAGCTGTTTGCGTCGATGACGGTCGAGGACAACCTCGTCCTCGGCGCGTATCGGCGCAAGCGGGCAGGGGAGCGGAACTTTCTCGACCAGCTCGAGCCGGTCTTTACGCTGTTTCCGCGACTCAAGGAGCGTCGCAAGCAGGCTGCCGGAACGTTATCCGGTGGTGAGCGCCAGATGCTCGCGGTGGGCCGGGCATTGATGGGCAAGCCGGATTTGCTGATGCTGGATGAGCCGAGTCTCGGTCTTGCGCCGTTGATCGTGAAAGAGATCTTCCACATCATTAGCGCGCTGCGGCAGACCGGCGTGGCCACGTTGCTGATCGAGCAGAACGCGCGGGCCGCGCTCCAGATTTCGGATTACGGCTATGTGTTGGAAACCGGCGAACTAGCGCTGGAAGGGCCGGCGGCAGATTTGGCGCAGAATCCACGCGTGATCGAGACGTATCTCGGGCTGGCCAAAAAAGTGGCATAACGTTCGCGCGTGTCCCTAACTTCCGTTGTTCAAGGCGGTGTGTTTCACGTGAAACACACCGTTTTTTATGGATGGCCATTCGGACGAAATTCGGGCCTAAACCGAACCCGTTATAATTCGCCCATCATTTCCTTTGAAAGGCTCACGCGATGATCTGGCGTGAGATCCGCGATGCTCTTTCCCACAGAATTTGACGTAATCGTCGTCGGCGGCGGTCATGCCGGCACGGAAGCCGCATTGGCTTCAGCTCGCATGGGCAATACGACGCTCCTGCTGACCCATAACATCGAAACCCTCGGCCAGATGAGCTGCAATCCGTCCATTGGCGGCATTGGCAAGGGCCATCTGGTCAAGGAAGTCGACGCGCTCGGCGGCGCAATGGCGGCCGCGACGGACGAGGGCGGTATCCAGTTCCGCATCCTGAATTCGTCGAAGGGCCCGGCTGTACGTGCGACGCGCGCTCAGGCTGACCGTCTGCTGTACAAACAGGCTATCCGGCACCGGCTGGAAAATCAGCCGAACCTGTGGCTGTTCCAGCAGGCGGTTGACGATCTGATGGTGGAAGGCGACCGCGTCGTCGGCGCTGTGACGCAGGTGGGGATTCGTTTCCGCGGGCGGGCGGTAGTTTTGACGGCGGGGACGTTCCTCGACGGCAAGATTCACGTGGGGTTGAACAACTACACCGGCGGCCGCGCCGGCGATCCGGCGGCGGTGTCGTTGTCGGCGCGCCTGAAGGAATTGAAGTTGCCGCAAGGTCGTCTCAAGACGGGGACGCCGCCGCGTATTGACGGCCGCACGATCGATTTTTCGCAACTCGAAGAGCAGCCGGGTGATCTGGATCCAGTGCCGGTGTTCTCGTTTCTCGGGCGCGTCGAGCAGCATCCGCGGCAGGTGCCGTGTTGGGTCACACACACGAACGAGCGGACGCACGACATCATCCGCGGCGGACTCGACCGCTCGCCCATGTACACGGGGGTGATCGAAGGGGTGGGGCCGCGCTATTGCCCATCGATCGAGGACAAGATTCACCGGTTCGCTTCAAAGGAGTCGCATCAGATCTTCCTCGAGCCGGAAGGGCTGACCACGAACGAGTTCTATCCCAACGGAATCTCCACGAGCTTACCGTTCGACGTTCAACTGGAACTGGTGCGCTCGATGCGCGGTTTGGAGCACGCGCACATCCTGCGACCGGGCTACGCGATCGAATACGACTACTTCGATCCGCGTGGATTAAAGGCTTCGCTCGAAACCAAGGTTATCAACGGGCTGTTCTTTGCCGGCCAGATCAACGGCACGACCGGCTACGAAGAAGCGGCCGCGCAGGGTTTGTTGGCCGGGATCAATGCGGGTCTGTACGTGCAGGGCAAGGAAGCATGGTGCCCTCGCCGCGATCAGGCCTACCTTGGCGTGTTGGTCGATGATCTGGTGACGCGCGGCGTGTCCGAGCCTTATCGGATGTTCACGAGCCGTGCCGAATATCGTCTGAGTCTGCGCGAAGACAATGCGGATATGCGTCTCACCGAGATCGGCCGCGAGTTGGGCGTGGTCGACGACGTTCGCTGGGATGCTTTCAGCCGCAAGCGCGACGCTGTTTCACGTGAAACAGAGCGTCTTCGCACGACATGGGTCAATCCTAAGACGTTATCCACCGACGAGGCTACAGCGCTGCTCGGCAAGCCAATCGATCACGAGTACAGTCTCGCGGATCTGCTGCGCCGCCCCGGTGTGTCGTACGACGGCGTTTGCGCATTGCGGGCCGGCGCGTGCGCCGCGCCTGAAACCTTGGCGGAAGACGACGTGCTGCTCGGGCAGATCAAGGAACAGATCGAGATCGGCATCAAATATCAGGGCTACATCGACCGCCAGGCGGGTGAAATCGAGCGAAATGAGGCGCACGAAAGTACGCGTCTGCCCGAAGGGCTGGACTACGCGGAAGTCAGAGGGCTCTCGTTCGAAGCGCGGCAGAAGCTGACGCAGTTCCGTCCCGAAACTATCGGCCAGGCGTCGCGTATTTCGGGCATCACGCCAGCGGCCATTTCTTTGCTGATGGTCCATCTGAAGCGCGGCTTGGGTCGTCGCTCGACGAAGCCCGCCGAGCCGGGCACCGACAGCGCGCCGGTGACGCAATGACGGGAAGCCAGAAGGGAAGCGGTAGGGAGGCGTTGGGGCCACTGCTGGCGGACGGTGTCCGCGAACTCGGCCTCGACCTGAGCGACGCGCAACTCGGCAAGCTGCTCGACTACGTTGCGTTGCTGTCGAAGTGGAATGCCGTCTACAACCTGACGGCGATTCGCGATCCACGGCAGATGCTGATCCAACACATTCTGGATTCGCTTGCGATCGTGCCGCACCTTGCGCCGCTTGGGCCGTCCTCGGTGCTCGACGTCGGTTCCGGCGGTGGTCTGCCGGGCATCGTGCTGGCTATAGTTTTGCCCGACTGGACCGTTACCGTGAACGACATCGTTCATAAAAAGACGGCCTTCCAGGCTCAGGCAAAGGCCGAGCTAGGACTTGCAAATCTCTCGGTGGTGACCGGCCGGGTCGAGAGCTTGCAGCCGGGCGCCGAAGTACCGGCAAAGTTCGACGTAATTGTCTCGCGCGCATTCGCAGAACTCGCGGATTTCGTTACACTGGCCCGTCATCTGGTTGCGGAGCAGGGTGCGATCTGGGCCATGAAAGGCGTACGGCCGGACGGCGAGATCGAACGTTTGCCGGCCGGCGCCCACGTGGAACAGGTCATCCGACTGAACGTGCCGTCGCTCGACGCCGAGCGGCACCTGATCAAGGTTGTGGTGGACGCCGGCAGCTAGCGCCTGGCTCAGATTGCTCACCCAGCCACACCCGGCATCACACACGATTTTTATTTCATCCAGGCAGCAAAAGGGACACACCAACGATGGCAAAAATCTTCTGCGTTGCGAACCAGAAGGGCGGCGTCGGCAAGACGACGACCGCAGTCAATCTGGCCGCGAGCCTGGCAGCGCAGGGACAGCGAGTCCTTCTCATTGATCTGGACCCGCAGGGCAACGCCACGATGGGCAGTGGCATCGATAAGGCCGCGTGCGCCAATACCGTCTACGAAGTGCTGGTGGACGGCGTCGCGGTGGCCGATGCACGAGTGCGTCCAGAAGCCGTCGGTTATGACGTGCTGCCGGCGAACCGCGAACTCGCGGGTGCCGAGGTCGAACTGGTGAGCGTGCAGAATCGCGAGCGTCAATTGAAGGTCGCGCTCGCGGCAGTCGAAAACGAATACGATTTTGTGCTGATCGACTGTCCGCCGGCTTTGTCGCTGCTGACGCTCAATGGCCTGTGCGCTGCACACGGTGTCGTGATTCCGATGCAATGCGAGTACTTTGCGCTCGAAGGCTTGTCGGACCTGGTCAATACGATCAAACAGGTGCATGCCAACCTGAACCGGGATCTGAAAGTGATCGGCCTGCTGCGTGTGATGTTCGATCCGCGCATCACGTTGCAACAGCAAGTGTCGGATCAGCTGAAAGAGCATTTTGGCGACAAGGTGTTCGACGTTGTGATCCCGCGCAACGTGCGTCTTGCCGAGGCGCCCAGCTATGGTTTGCCGGGCGTGGTATTCGACAGGGCATCGCGCGGCGCGCAGGCATACGTGCAGTTCGGCGCGGAAATGATTGAGCGGGTGCGCGCATTGAATGATGCGCCCCAGGCATCCTAAGCGGATCGAGGAAGCACGATGAACGCAGTAGCGAGAAAGAAGGGGTTGGGGCGCGGCCTGGAAGCATTGCTGGGCGGCAGTGCCGACATCACCGAGGCGGTGGCGATCGAGGGTGCGCCGAATGTGCTGCCGCTCAGCAAGTTGCAGGCGGGCAAATACCAGCCGCGTACGCGTATGGACGAGGGCGCGTTGCAGGAACTGGCGGCAAGCATTCGTGCGCAGGGATTGATGCAGCCGATTCTCGTGCGTCCCGTGTCCGCGGACAGGTACGAGATCATTGCCGGCGAGCGGCGTTTTCGCGCGGCACGTCTTGCCGGCCTCGACGAAGTACCGGTGCTGGTGAAGAACGTGCCGGACCAGGCCGCCGCCGCGATGGCGCTGATCGAGAACATTCAGCGCGAAGATCTGAATCCGCTGGAAGAAGCGCAAGGCATCCAGCGCTTGCTCGACGAGTTCAATTTCACGCACGAGCAGGCGGCGGAATCGGTCGGCCGTTCGCGCAGCGCGGTATCGAATCTGTTGCGCCTGCTCAATCTGGCGTCGCCCGTACAGACCATGCTGCTGGCCGGCGATCTCGACATGGGGCATGCGCGCGCGCTGCTGGCAGTCGACGCCGCGACGCAGATCACGCTGGCCAACCAGGTCGTCAACAAACGCATGTCGGTACGCGAAACCGAAAAACTGGTGACGACGACAACCAGGACCGTGCCAGCGGTGAAGGCGCGTGCGAATCCGGACGGTGGCCGCGATACGCGACGGCTCGAAGAAGAGTTGTCGGATTTGTTGGCGGCAACCGTCAAGATCAAACTCGGCCGACGCGGGCGCGGGCAGGTGCTGGTCGACTTCGGCGATCTGGACGCACTGGAAGGCATTTTGGTGCGGTTGCGCGGCAACGCCACTGCCTGACTGGCGCGTTGAATGCGAGCGGCGTGCAAGGCTTGCGATGAGGCTTTATGCGGGTCGCAAGTTGTCTGGCGCGCTGTGGGTCTATTGGGCGGTAGGTGTTGTGGCGTTGCTTTCGTAGTAGGAGCCTGCAAACGCATGTAGCGCAGGCGTTAGAGAATCCAGAAATTGACCAGTTATCGGCATTTGATGGATTCCTAAATAAATTTCGCCGCACATAGTCAGGATCGCTGATATATCCATTTTCCGACACCGAAGTCGCGATACGGATGCGTTTCCGTCTGAATCGCGTCAAGCTTGCGAGGCAGTCAGATCGCAGCGTCTGAGCGATAAGTTCACAAAGCAGGACGCGGCTTGACGCGCAATGTGAAGGCGAAGGTCGTCCCCCGCAAGCAAACTCGTTCGGCGCGACCGATGTCCTTTGCGGCTATCTCCCCTTGTCGACGTCATGCGCGAGATTGCCGGTCAGACTGTACCGATCGCCGCTTACCCGGCACCGGCGGTTATGTCCACTCGCGCAGGCAAAAATAGACGTTTGTTGCATTTTCGAGACGTCTGCTGCGGCGTTCAAACAGCCTGTCGACGAACGCGAACTCACGCGATTCAAATCGCATGTTTTGGCTTACCCCGACAGCCTTACATTTGACGTGTTTCGCCTCGCCAGACAGTTGCTCCCGCATCGTGAAGAGGCTTTTCACGCTGGTTATTGAACGGCCTAAAGTCTTGAATTGCCTGCAACTATCGCTTACAATCGCCCGGATTTAATTGCACGGGAACCCCGTAAGCGCAGCGTAAGCTCGCGGGCTGGAACAAGACTTTCGGAACACTGCGATGGCGGTCAAAACGTCGAATCAAGCGCCGAAGAATGGGCACGACGAACACCGCGCTGAACGCAAAGCTTCCGTTGCGTCCACCGGTCAGCAAGCGGCACCTGACGAAGCGTGGGATGTCGAGCAGCAAGATAACAATATCGTTCCGCTCACGCGGACTGAAGCTGAAAAGCTGTTTGGTCCTGATGTGAGTCGTCCATCGCGCGTTACGCCTTTCAAGGTCGTGGCGGCGCAAATGGCCTTGTCCCTGGGTGCTACGCTGGTGTGGTGGCTGTTTTACAAGCCGCCGGGCGCTGCTGCGCTGTCCGCGTTCCTGGGGGGAGCGATCTGCTGGGTGCCGGGCGCGTTGTTCGCGGCACGACTTAGAACGCTGAGCGGCGCTGAAACAGTCATGAGCTGGATGATCGGCGAAGCGCTCAAAATGGGGACAACGATCGCGATGTTTGTGGCCATCGCCTTCTGGTATCACGACGTACGCTGGGTTCCGCTACTCGTGACTTACCTCATCGCGCTCAAGACGTACTGGATTGCCTTGGCATGGCGCTAAGGTAGCAGCAACAAAAGTGGCAGCAAAAAAGTAGCAGCAAAGAATTCAGGCTGGCGCACAGCGCCGGCACAGGTGTGCGGATATGACACGGTCCGCACCCGGCGTGTTCCCGTAATACAGAATTGCAGCGGGAACGGCCTAAAGACGATTTTCGACAATTTGGGTGGCTTTAACGATATGGCAGCTAGCGAAGGCACGCGCGCAATGGATCCGTCCGAGTACATCGCGCACCACTTGCAGAACTTTTCCACCGCGCACCAGACGTCGATTTTCGACATTCACGTGTGGAATCTGGACACCCTTTTCTGGTCGATCGTTTGCGGTCTGGCCACGATCTTCATCCTGCATCTTGCTGCTCGCAAGGCAACGTCCGGTGTGCCGGGTCGTTTCCAATGCGCGATCGAAATGCTGGTCGAAATGGTCGAGGATCAATCGAAGTCGATGATTCACGGCTCGCGTACCTTTATCGCACCGCTGGCGCTGACCGTGTTCGTCTGGGTCGCGCTGATGAACTCGCTCGACTTTATCCCTGTCGACCTGCCGGGCCACGTGATTGGCTGGCTGGGTTTGTCCGAAGTCATCCCGCACCACCGCATCGTGCCGACCGCCGACCTGAACGGCACGCTCGGCATCGCCCTCGGTGTGTTCGCGCTGATGATTTACTACAACTTCAAGATCAAGGGCGCCGGCGGCTTCGTGCATGAACTGCTGTCTGCTCCGTTCGGCGCGCATCCGCTCCTGTGGATCCCGAACCTTGCACTGAACATCATCGAGTTCGTTGCGAAGACGGTCTCGCTCGGCATGCGGCTGTTCGGCAACATGTACGCGGGCGAACTGTTGTTCCTGCTGATTGCCCTGCTCGGCAGCATCTGGAGCTTCGGCGCGGACACGACGGTGCTTGGCTTCATCGGCCACGTGATCGCCGGCAGCGTGTGGGCAATCTTCCACATCCTGATCGTTCTGCTGCAGGCGTTCATTTTCATGATGCTGACGCTGGTGTACATCGGCCAGGCACACGACACGCACTAAACTGCGCCGTCGGCAAAAAGAATAGTAGTTTTTTAAATCCCAGTTCCAACCAGTTCTAAAAGACTTTTCACAAAGGAGTGATCATGCAAGCTTTCATCGCCAACATCCAGGGTCTGACCGCCATCGGTATCGGCATCATCATCGGCCTGGGTGCAATCGGCGCCTGTATCGGTATCGGCCTGATGGGCGGCAAGTACATCGAAGCATGTGCACGTCAGCCTGAACTGATGAACCCGCTGCAAACCAAGATGTTCCTGCTGGCTGGTCTGATCGATGCGGCGTTCCTGATTGGCGTTGGTGTGGCAATGCTGTTTGCGTTCGCGAACCCGCTGCTGTCGAAGCTGGCAGGCTGAGGTTCCTCGGAAGTTTGCGCCTGAGCTATAACTAGTGAGGGCGCAGGGCGGAACGGGCACTCGGGCGCTGATCGAATACAGAATCGATGAGCGCCTTGCCGTTTCACTTTCCGAACTAGCAACGTTTAAGGAAACACCGTGAATCTCAACGCAACCCTGTTTGCGCAAATGGTCGTGTTCCTGATCCTCGCGTGGTTCACGATGAAGTTCGTGTGGCCGCCGCTGATCAACGCCCTCGACGAGCGCTCGAAGAAGATTGCTGACGGTTTGTCGGCTGCTGAAAAGGGCAAGGCAGAACTCGAAGCCGCTCACAAGCGCGTCGACCAGGAACTCGCTCAGGCACGCAACGACGGTCAGCAACGTGTTGCTGACGCAGAAAAGCGCGCTGTGGCAGTCGCTGACGAAATCAAGGCTCAAGCACAGGCTGAAGCCGCTCGCATCATCGCGCAAGCGAAGGCAGACGCGGAACAGCAAGTCGTGAAAGCGCGCGAAACGCTGCGCGGCGAAGTCGCCGCACTCGCTGTGAAGGGCGCTGAACAGATCCTGAAGCGCGAAGTCGACCAGGCAGCTCACGCTGACCTGCTGAATCAACTGAAAGCCGAGCTCTGATCATGGCCGAACTTGCAACCATCGCCCGTCCGTACGCAGAAGCGCTGTTTGGCGTGGCCGAAGCTGGTGACATCGCCGCCTGGTCCACGCTCGTGCAGGAGCTGGCACAGGTTGCGCGTCTGCCCGAAGTGCTGTCGATCGCCTCGAGCCCGAAAGTAAGCCGCGCCCAGGTCAGCGAACTGCTGCTCACCGCGGTCAAGTCGCCGCTCAAGGACAACGCGCAAGCGAAGAATTTGGTGCAAATGCTGGTGGACAACCATCGCCTGCCCTTGCTGCCGGAAATCGCTGTGCAGTTCGAAGAGTTGAAGAACGCCCGCGAAGGGGCGGCCGATGTGCTGATCGTCAGCGCATTCCCGCTCGAAGGCGCGCAGTTGAACGACCTCGTCGCAAGTCTCGAACGCAAGTTCAAACGCAAGCTGAAGCCGACGGTCGAAGTCGACTCGTCGTTGATCGGCGGCGTGCGCGTGACGGTTGGCGACGAAGTGCTCGATACCTCGGTCCGCGCGCGGCTTGCCAGCATGCAGACGGCTCTGACGGCCTGAAGCGCCTAACGCGCTGAAGCGGCTGGCACGCAACAGAATTGACTATCAGGAGCGAATAATGCAACTCAATCCCTCTGAGATCAGCGAGCTGATCAAGAGCCGGATCCAGGGCCTTGAAGCGAGCGCAGACGTTCGCAACCAGGGCACCGTGATCTCCGTGACCGACGGTATCGTGCGTATTCACGGCCTGTCGGAAGTGATGCAGGGCGAAATGCTCGAATTCCCGGGCAACACCTTCGGTCTCGCACTGAACCTCGAGCGCGACTCGGTCGGCGCCGTGATTCTGGGTGAGTACGAACACATTTCGGAAGGCGACATCGTCAAGACGACGGGCCGCATTCTTGAAGTGCCGGTGGGTCCGGAATTGCTCGGCCGCGTGGTCGACGCACTCGGCAACCCGATCGACGGCAAGGGCCCGATCAACGCGAAGAAGACCGACGCAATCGAAAAGATTGCTCCGGGCGTGATCTGGCGTAAGTCGGTTTCGGAACCGGTCCAAACCGGTCTGAAGTCGATCGACGCGATGGTGCCGGTTGGCCGTGGCCAGCGTGAGCTGATCATTGGCGACCGCCAGTGCGGCAAGACCGCAGTCGCAGTCGACGCGATCATCAACCAGAAGGGCAAGAACCTCTTCTGTATCTACGTCGCGATCGGCCAGAAGGCTTCGTCGATCATGAACGTGGTGCGCAAGCTGGAAGAAACCGGCGCGTTGGAATACACGATCGTCGTGGCCGCGTCGGCTTCGGAATCGGCTGCCATGCAATACCTGGCCCCGTATGCTGGTTGCACGATGGGCGAGTACTTCCGCGACCGCGGTCAAGACGCGCTGATCGTTTATGACGACTTGACCAAGCAAGCTTGGGCATACCGTCAGATCTCGTTGCTGCTGCGCCGTCCGCCGGGCCGCGAAGCTTACCCGGGCGACGTGTTCTATCTGCACTCGCGTCTCCTGGAACGTGCTGCTCGCGTCTCGGAAGAGTACGTCGAGAAGTTCACGAACGGTGAAGTGAAGGGCAAGAGCGGTTCGCTGACGGCTCTGCCGGTCATTGAAACGCAAGCAGGCGACGTGACCGCATTCGTTCCGACGAACGTGATCTCGATTACCGACGGCCAGATCTTCCTGGAAACCGACCTCTTCAACGCAGGTATCCGGCCGGCAATTAACGCCGGCGTGTCGGTGTCGCGCGTCGGTGGTGCCGCTCAGACGAAGGTTGTGAAGAAGCTGTCAGGCGGTATCCGTACCGACCTCGCGCAATACCGTGAGCTGGCTGCGTTCGCGCAGTTCGCCTCGGACCTCGACGAAGCAACCCGCAAACAGCTGGAACGCGGCCGCCGCGTGACGGAACTGCTGAAGCAGCCGCAATATCAGCCGTTGCAAGTGTGGGAACTGGCTGTCGCGCTGTTCGCAGCGAACAACGGTTACCTCGATGATCTGGAAGTTGCGCAAGTGCTGCCGTTCGAAAAGGGCCTGCGCGATTACCTGAAGTCGAAGCACGCTGACCTGATCAAGCGCGTCGAAGACACCAAGGAACTCTCGAAGGACGACGAAGCCTTGCTGCATACGGCTCTCAAAGACTTCAAGAAGTCCGGCGCTTATTGATCCGCGAGTGACCCGCAAGGCATAAACGGACCTTGAAGCGGCGCGGGCCGCAGGCAACTGAACCCGCGCTGCTTCGATCGCTTTGCATGGGACCCGAGTCAGGGTGGAAGCGCTAACTCGGGCCGAAGCTTTGCATGGGGCCCGAGTAATCGCTAAAGCGCTAACTCGGGCCGACAAAGGAGCAAGCAATGGCTGGAATGAAGGAAATTCGCGGCAAGATCAAGAGCGTGCAAAACACGCGCAAGATCACGAAAGCGATGGAGATGGTGGCCGCATCGAAGATGCGCCGCGCTCAGGAGCGCATGCGCGCTGCTCGCCCGTATGCTGACAAGGTCCGCGATATCGCTGCACACATGAGCCGCGCGAACCCGGAGTATCGTCACCCGTTCATGGTGGCGAACGAAGGTGCGAAGACGGCCGGCATCATCCTCGTCACGACTGATAAAGGTCTGTGCGGCGGCATGAACACCAATGTGTTGCGTGCGTCGCTGCAGAAATTCAAGGAACTGGAAGGCCAGGGCAAGACGATCGAAGCAACCGCGATCGGCACCAAGGGCCTGGGTTTCCTGAGCCGTCTGCGCGCAAAGGTGGTGTCGAATGTCGTGCATCTGGGCGATACGCCGCATCTGGAAAAGCTGATCGGCGCGGTGAAGGTGCAGCTCGACCTGTACTCGGAAGGCAAGGTTTCGGCGGTGTACCTGGCGTACACGCGCTTCGTCAATACGATGAAGCAGGAGCCGGTGATCGAGCAACTGCTGCCGCTGTCGGCAGACCAGTTCGAGCGCAAGGAAGAAGACGGCGCGACGCCGAGCACGCAGTGGGACTATATCTACGAGCCGGATGCGCAGGCAGTGGTGGACGAACTGCTGGTGCGTTATGTCGAAGCGCTGGTCTATCAGGCCGTCGCGGAAAACATGGCGTCGGAGCAGTCGGCACGGATGGTCGCAATGAAGGCCGCTTCGGACAACGCGAAGACGGTCATCAACGAACTGCAGCTCGTGTACAACAAGAGCCGTCAGGCCGCGATCACGAAAGAACTGTCGGAAATCGTCGGTGGCGCGGCGGCAGTCTGACCTTAACGGTCAGCACGCCGCTTCGTGTGCGCCTTCGCGGCGCACCCATCGAAACTGCGCCTTTGCGCGAGTGAAGAATTGAGTATCTAAAGGAAAAGCGATGAGTACTACTGCTTTGGTAGAAGGCAAGATCGTACAGTGCATCGGCGCGGTGATCGACGTGGAATTCCCGCGTGACCACATGCCGAAGATTTACGACGCGCTCATTCTCGAAGGTTCGGAATTGACGCTCGAAGTCCAGCAGCAGCTGGGCGACGGCGTTGTCCGCACCATCTGTCTGGGTGCATCCGACGGTCTGCGCCGCGGTACGACGGTGAAGAACACCGGCAAGCCGATCAGCGTGCCGGTCGGCAAGCCGACCCTCGGCCGGATCATGGACGTGCTAGGTCGCCCGATCGACGAAGCCGGCCCGATCAACTCGGACGTGGTTCGCGGTATTCACCAGAAGGCTCCGGCGTTCGACGAACTGTCGCCATCGACGGAACTGCTCGAAACCGGCATCAAGGTTATCGACCTGATCTGCCCGTTCGCGAAGGGCGGTAAGGTTGGCCTGTTCGGTGGCGCCGGCGTGGGCAAGACCGTGAACATGATGGAACTGATCAACAACATCGCGAAGGAACACGGTGGTTACTCCGTGTTCGCCGGTGTTGGCGAGCGTACCCGTGAAGGGAACGACTTCTATCACGAAATGAAGGACTCGAACGTTCTCGACAAGGTCGCGCTGGTATACGGCCAGATGAACGAGCCGCCGGGCAACCGTCTGCGCGTCGCGCTGACCGGTCTGACGATGGCTGAGCACTTCCGTGACGAAGGTCTCGACGTGTTGTTCTTCGTGGACAACATCTACCGTTTCACGCTGGCAGGCACGGAAGTGTCGGCACTGCTCGGCCGTATGCCGTCGGCAGTGGGCTATCAGCCGACGCTGGCTGAAGAAATGGGTAAGCTGCAAGAGCGTATTACGTCGACCAAGACCGGTTCGATCACGTCGGTTCAGGCCGTGTACGTCCCTGCGGATGACTTGACCGACCCGTCGCCGGCTACGACTTTCGGCCACCTGGACGCGACCGTCGTGTTGTCGCGTGACATCGCTTCGCTGGGTATCTACCCGGCAGTCGACCCGCTCGATTCGACCTCGCGTCAGATCGATCCGAACGTGATCGGTGAAGAGCACTACGCGATCACGCGCGGCGTGCAGCAAACGCTGCAGCGCTACAAGGAACTGCGCGACATTATCGCGATTCTGGGCATGGACGAACTGGCGCCGGAAGACAAGCTCGCCGTGGCGCGCGCTCGTAAGATCCAGCGTTTCCTGTCGCAGCCGTTCCACGTCGCTGAAGTGTTCACGGGCTCGCCGGGCAAGTACGTGCCGCTGAAGGAAACGATTCGTGGCTTCAAGATGATTGTTGAAGGCGAGTGCGACCATCTGCCGGAACAGGCGTTCTACATGGTCGGCACGATCGACGAAGCCTTCGAAAAGGCCAAGAAGATCCAGTAAAGGTCGGGTGTAACGAGGCGGGCGCCGCTCGCGCCGAAATACTACCCGGGAAGGGGTGGTATTGGGCAAAACCGGCGCCTCTTACTACGCTCAATCCAGCCTTGCATGGGACAAGAGTCAGCGTCACAGCGCTAACTCTGCTCGCCACAGGAGTCGATATGGCAACCATTAAAGTAGACGTCGTCAGCGCGGAAGAGCAGATCTTCTCGGGCCAGGCGAAGTTCGTCGCGCTGCCGGGCGAAGCAGGTGAACTCGGCATTCTGCCGGGCCACACGCCGCTCATCACGCGGATTCGTCCGGGTGCGGTGCGCATCGAAGCTGAAAACGGTGAAGAAGAGTTTGTCTTCGTCGCCGGCGGCATCCTCGAAATCCAGCCGGGCGCCGTGACGGTACTCGCCGACACCGCGATCCGCGGTAAGGATCTCGACGAAGCCAAGGCTGAGGATGCACGCAAGCGTGCGGAAGAAGCGCTGCAGAACACGGGTTCGAACCTCGAATACGCAACCGCGCAAGCGGAACTGGCGTACGCGACGGCTCAGCTCGCTGCGATCCAGCGTCTGCGTAAGCTGCGCGGCCAGCACTAAGCAATACGTATCAGAGAGAAAGCAGCCTTTCCGGCTGCTTTTTTTTGACCTTTACTTGACGTTTACGGAAAGGTGAGCAGAATCGTGTTCTCAAGCCGATCGGCGCCACACCTCGACGTCTGGAAATGCGCTGCGGGTAAGACTTGATGCCTGGCCGACACATGCCGGTGGCACAATCGGTTTCAAATTCATTTCAATAAGAGCTTCCGCTCAGTTCACGGAGACAACACCATGGCAACGCACGTGTCAGGCGAAGGTGCACTCATCGAACCCAAAGACGGGCTGTCGTACGTCCGTGGGCCGACCGACATCCCGTTGAGCGAAGCGACGGTCGGTCAGTTTCTGCGCGATACGGCCGAGCGTTTTCCGGATCGTCCAGCGGTGGTGTTTCGCGAGCAACGCATTCGCTGGACATGGCAGGAGTTTGCGGAAGAAGTCGACGTGTTGGCGGCCGGCCTGCTCGCGCTCGGCATCGTGAAGGGTGACCGGGTCGGCATCTGGTCGCCGAATCGCGTGGAATGGTTGCTCACCCAGTTTGCGACCGCGCGCATCGGCGCTGTGCTGGTCAATATCAACCCGGCATATCGGCTTGCGGAACTCGAATACGCGCTGAACAAGGTCGGTTGCAAGGCAATCATCGCCGCCGAGCGTTTCAAGACGTCCATGTACCTTGAGATGTTGCAGGAACTTGCACCTGAACTGGCCGCGCAAGCGCCGGGTGAACTGCATGCGTCGAGGCTGCCCGAATTGCGCTATGTGATTCGCATGTGCGATACGGAAACGCCAGGCATGTTGAGCTTTTCCGACGTGATCGAGCAAGGTCGCGCGTCGCTGGACGTGCCGAAACTCGACGCCATCGGCGCCACGCTCTCGTGCCGCGATCCGATCAACATCCAGTTCACAAGCGGCACGACAGGCAACCCGAAGGGCGCGACGCTGACCCATCGCAACGTGGTCAACAACGCGCGCTACATCGCGATGGCGATGCGCCTAACCGAGCAGGACGGCTTGTGCATTCCCGTGCCGTTGTATCACTGCTTTGGAATGGTGTTATCGGTGCTAGCGTGCGTATCTGTCGGCGCCAATATGGTGTTTCCAGGTGAGGGATTCGACCCGGCCGCAACCTTGGCCGCAGTCGCGGAAGAGCAGTGCACCGCGCTGCACGGCGTGCCGACCATGTTCATTGCCGAACTCGATCACCCGGACTTCGCCACCTACGACTTATCGCGCTTGCGCACCGGCATCATGGCGGGCTCGCCATGTCCGATCGAGACCATGAAGAAGGTCGTCTCCAGGATGCATCTGGGCGAGATCACCATCGCCTACGGCATGACGGAAACCAGCCCGGTCTCGTTCCAGAGCTCGACTACCGATCCGCTCGACAAGCGCACAACCACGGTCGGGCGCATCCAGCCGCATCTGGAGGTGAAAATCGTCGATCCCCTTGGCAACATTGTGCCAGTGGGCGAAACCGGTGAACTGTGTACACGCGGCTATTCGGTGATGCAGGGCTATTGGGACGATGAGGCGAAGACACGCGAAAGCATTGTCGACGGTTGGATGCACACCGGCGATCTGGCGACGTTCGATGCCGAAGGCTATTGCAATATCGTCGGACGTCTGAAAGACATGCTGATTCGCGGCGGCGAGAACATCTATCCGCGCGAAATCGAGGAGTTTCTATTCCGTCACCCGAAAATCCAGAGCGTGCAGGTATTCGGCGTGCCCGACTCGAAATACGGTGAAGAGGTTTGCGCGTGGGTCGTATTGCGCTCGGGCGAGCAGGCGAGCGCTGAAGAGATCCAGCAGTTCTGCCAAGGCCAGATTGCGCACTACAAGGTGCCGAAGTACATCCGTTTTGTCGACGAACTGCCCATGACGGTGACCGGCAAGGTGCAGAAGTTCATTATGCGCGAGCGGATGATCAGCGAATTGAAGCTGCGGGAAGATAAGACGGCGTGATGATGTTCGATAGCAGGTCCACACGCGGGTTTATTGCGCGGCGGACCTGCCATTGAAGAACAGGAACCAAGCCGTTTGCTGCGCGTAAGTTGTGAAAAGCGGCTAACTTACTACAAAAGGCGCGTTACCGCATCGCGCAAACGTTTGGCTGGACGAAAAAAAAGCGGGCCTGGAGCCCGCTAAAAACCACACGCTACGGGGTTAGCGCGAGGAGACCAAAGAAGGAACCGACTGAGACGGCGACCCTGCGCCGACTACGGCCCCAGCAGGGATGCCCCTTCACAGGGCTTCGGCATACGCCGACCGGCAAGTGCATCGTATCCGCTCACACCACGCACCCAGCCACATCCGTGTTGAAACCGTTGAGGGCATTGTGGGCGAATTAACCCATGGGCGCGGTAACAAAGTGTTTCAGGTTGTAACGCCCGCCAGATAAGGCGCTGCAGGATATATTGCCAAAAAGGATCGTTTGAAACGTAATATTTACCGATGACTGCCCCGCAATTTCATACGCATGATTGATGCTATTCGCGACGCATATTGCGACGTCATCCATTAAGTCGATTCCGCATGAAATGGTTGCATGGTCATCGTTTGGGTGACGAATCGCCCGCGTTACACGTATTCGGCCGCGCTCAATAAATTTCAACGGTTCAAACGTGGCCGCCGGGTTGCGCAGCAATATTCGCCGTATGGGCAACGGCCAAGAAAAAGGGCGCGTTCCCCGACGCTCAGCGCGGCATCATTGATCTGTTCTTACCTGGACGCACCTCGTGCCGTTACATGATTCGGCGCGTGAGCGAAATTTCTTGGCGTTTTGCCGACCGCCCCGTCTGCCAGAGAGAACGGAAACTGGGGCGGCCAAAAAAAAACCACCATGCTATTTCAGCCATTTGTCCGAAATGGCTTGATACTCGCCGGTCGCACGCGCGAGGTGCAGCCATTGGTCGACGTACTCCTGGAGCGCCACGTCGCCACGCGGCAGCAGCCAGGCCTTTTCTCCGTACTGGAAAGGCTTGTCCGGATGCACCGAGCAAAGACCCGGATTCAGCTTTTGTTGTAGCAACGTTTCCGACGCGTCCGTCACCATGACGTCGGCCTTGCCGGCAAGAATCTGCTTGAAAACGGTCACGTTGTCGGGATACACGGTCAGGTTGGCGTGCGGAAAGTATTGCTTCGCGAACCGCTCGTTGGTGCCGCCCGGATTGACGATTACCCGTGTTGCGGGCTGGTCGATCTGCGCCACCGTCTGGTATTTGCTGACGTCGTCGCATCGAACGATCGGCGTTTTGCCGTCGACCATATACGCCTGCGTGAAAAACGCGCGTTTCTGCCGTTCGAGGGTCGGCGATACGCCGCCTACGCCGACGTCGCATCTGGCGACGAAGTCATTCATCAGGTTCGACCACGTCGTCTTGACGTACTCTGTCTTGACGCCGAGCGACTTGGCGAGCGACTCCGTCATGTCGATATCAATGCCTTCGAACTGGCCGTCCGCCTTGTAGAACGAGTACGGTTTGTAGTCGCCGGTCGTGCAGGCGCGCAACGTGCCGCGCGCGATGATTTCATCGAGCCGCGAGGGCGCCGCCGCAGCGGTGCTCTGGGCCCAAGCCGCGCCTATATGCATCAAAACACCGGTCAGCGCGCCGAGCAGCGCGAGTGTCGCCTTGTTCATCGAGTCTCCTTGGTTGTATGTAATTGTGTGGTAAGTCTGCTGGATGATAGCTCGGCAATCCGGGCTTGAACATTGGCCGTTCAGCCAGGTGGGAGACGGCTGCCAATCCACGAAAAAGCCGCCTTGAGCGAGGCGCGCAGCAGTTATTGGTCGCATCTGGCACGATGCAGCGAGTCCGGTCCGGTAAAATGCCCCTTTGCCCTCAGTCGTACGCAACGTGGCCCATAAACTCCTGAACGATACTTTCCTGCGCGCGCTGCTGCGCCAGCCGACCGACTACACGCCGATCTGGCTGATGCGGCAAGCTGGCCGCTACCTGCCGGAATACAACGCCACGCGCGGTCGCGCGGGCAGTTTCCTGGGTCTGGCAAAAAGCCCGGCGTTCGCAACGGAGGTCACGCTGCAACCGCTAGAGCGCTATCCGCTCGACGCCGCGATCCTGTTCTCCGACATCCTGACCGTGCCCGACGCAATGGGTCTGGGCCTGGAGTTCGTGACCGGGGAGGGCCCAAAATTCGCGCGGCCGGTGCGTACGGAAGACGACGTCGCGCGCCTCGCGGTGCCGGACATCGACGCCACGCTGCGCTACGTGACTGACGCCGTGCGCGAAATTCGCACCGCGCTCACCGATGCGCAGGGCCGCCAGCGCGTGCCGCTGATCGGTTTTTCGGGCAGTCCGTGGACGCTCGCGTGCTACATGGTTGAAGGCGGCGGTTCGGCGGACTTCCGCACGGTCAAGTCAATGTTGTATGCGCGTCCGGACCTCATGCATCGCATTCTCGACGTCAACGCGCGCGCGGTTGCCGCTTACCTGAACGCGCAGATCGAAGCCGGCGCGCAAGCCGTGATGATTTTCGACACGTGGGGCGGGGCGCTGGCGGACGGCGTCTATCAACGCTTTTCGTTGCACTACATCCAGCAGGTGGTGAGTCAGCTGAAGCGCGATCATGACGGCGAAAAAGTGCCGGTGGTCACCTTCACCAAGGGCGGCGGCCTGTGGCTCGACGAGATCGCCGAAACCGGCGTGGATGCGGTCGGTCTCGACTGGACCGTGAACCTGAGCAAGGCTCGGGAACGCGTGGGCGGCAAGGTGGCGCTGCAAGGCAATATCGATCCATCGGTCCTGTTTGCCCCGCCGGCTGCGATCCGGATGGAAGCGCGCGCCGTACTGGACAGTTTCGGCAACCATCCCGGCCATGTGTTCAACCTCGGCCACGGCATTTCGCAGTTCACGCCGCCGGAACACGTCGCCGAACTCGTGGACGAAGTGCATCGTCATAGCCGGGCAATTCGCAGTGGCGCACATGCACCGGCATGAGGCCGTAATCGTTACCATTTTTGTTGCGACGCAGCGAACTGGGCTCTCGGTCTAAGGGAAAATATGCAGTCAACGGGCCGTCAGATGGCGGTCCTGAGAAAGTCAAGACTTGACTTATGCACATTCATCACGCTGCGGCGCGGTAGAAGCTTTAGTCGCATCCCGGCCCTTGCACATTGCAGGCGCATTTGATCTAAGCCTTGTCTGGCAAGGGTTTGAGGGAGGCGGTGCAGAATGTGCGGAATCCCACAGAAGGCCGCTGCGACGCGGTTCCCCGGCCTTCCGGGCAAAGTTCTCAACAAAGTTATCCACAGGCACGCGGGCCGATTGCAATTGTTCAGCGGAATCCAAAACTTAGCGCCGAAATTGAAGTTTTACTTTAACTTCGAGTGGCCTGCCGTCTGCTCGGCGGACACCATGAAGCGGCGTCGCGTCGCGCGCGTCGTTCTGATTTCCGCTGACGCGTGAGTGACGTCTTCGTCCGCGTCGCGCTGGATCATCCGCTTCCGACCTTGTTCGACTATCGGTGCGACACACCTGAGCGGGTGGTGCCGGGCATGCTGGTCAGCGTGCCGTTTGGTAAGCGCCATGTGGTTGGACTTATCTGCGAAGTGACCGCTCACAGCGACGTGCCGCCTGACCGCCTTCGCGCTATTGATAGCGTGTGCACTGCGTGTCCGCCGCTATCGTCGGAATGGTTGAGGTTGGCCGCTTTCGCAGCGGATTACTATCAACGCGGCCTCGGCGAAGTGGCGTTGCCGGCTTTGCCGCAAGCGCTGCGCGACGCCTCGCGCTGGTCACGGCTGTTTGCGCCGCAAGAGCGCTACAGTCTGACGCCTACAGGCAAAACGGCCCTCCCCGACGCACTGCCGGCTCGGGCGAGCGCGTTGCGCAAGCTGGCGCAGGCATTGGCCGAGACCGAGTTTCTGCTGGCCGCCGAGGTTCGCGCGCTGCACCCCAAAGCGATCACGACGCTCGATGCATGGCAGGCGGAAGGCTGGGTAGCGCTGGACCTCATCGAAGCTGCCGCCGAGCTTACCGCTCCGGTGCCACCCAGCGCGCCCTCGCCCACGCTGCCCATGCTCACCGACGAGCAGGCGACGGCTGTCGAAGCCATTCGCGACGCCGACGGTTTTGCGCCATTTCTGCTGCACGGCGTGACGGGCAGCGGCAAGACAGAGGTCTATCTGCGGGCACTCGCGGAGATCCTGGCCGCCAGGCCCGACGCTCAGGCGCTTGTCCTCGTGCCTGAAATCAATCTGACGCCGCAGTTCGAAGCGGCTTTTCGCGCGCGCTTCGCCGCGCTCGAAGGCACGTCGATCGTCACGCTGCACAGCGGTCTCGCGGAAGGCGAGCGCGCCCGCAGCTGGTTCGCCGCTCACACAGGGCAGGCTCGCATCGTACTCGGCACCCGGCTGGCGGTGCTCGCCTCGCTGCCCAAGCTCGCGATCATCGTCGTCGACGAGGAGCACGATCCCGCCTACAAGCAGCAGGAAGGCTTGCGCTATTCGGCGCGCGATCTGGCGATCTACCGCGCCAAGCAGCTCGGATTGCCGGTTGTGCTCGGCTCGGCCACGCCGTCGCTGGAAAGCTGGTGGCAAGCCGATCAGGGGCGCTACAAGCGGCTCACCCTGTCGCGCCGGGCGGTCGCCGACGCCGTATTGCCCACCGTCAGACTGATCGATCTGGAAGAAGAGCGGCGCCGCGGCCGGGCGTCGGTGGAGGGGTTGTCGGGGCCGTTGATCGCCGCGCTGAAGGCGCGGCTCGACCGCGGCGAGCAAAGCCTCGTGTTCCTGAACCGCCGCGGTTACGCGCCGCAGCTTGCCTGCGACGCCTGCGGCTGGGTCGCCGGTTGTCCGCGTTGCAGCGCCTACGTGGTGCTGCATAAGCCCGAGCGCGCGCTCCGCTGCCACCACTGCGGGTGGGAAGCACGCATTCCGCGCTCGTGCCCGGAGTGCGGCAACGTCGACATCGCGCCGATGGGGCGCGGCACGCAACGCGTCGAAGAAACGCTGGCGAGCGCGGTGCCCGGCGCGCGGGTATTGCGTATCGACGCCGACAGCACGCGCCGCAAGGGCAGCGCACAGGCGCTGTTTTCCGACGTCCACGCGGGCGAGGTCGACATCCTCGTCGGCACGCAGATGATCGCCAAGGGCCACGACTTCCAGCGCGTGTCGCTGGTCGGCGTGCTGAACGCCGACACCGCGCTCTTTTCCCACGACTTCCGCGCCAGCGAACGGCTTTTCGCCCAGTTGATGCAAGTAAGCGGCCGGGCAGGCCGCGCGGGCTTGCCCGGCGAAGTGCTGGTGCAAACGCGCTATCCGCGCCACGCGCTCTACCACGCGCTGGCACGCCACGACTATGTCGGCTTCGCCAACTCCACGCTGGCCGAGCGGCGCGATGCGCACTTGCCGCCGTTCGTCTATCAGGCCTTGTTGCGGGCCGAAGGCCGCACGCTCGAGGCCGCGCTCGCGTTTCTGCAGCAGGCGGCGGCCAGCCTGACCGGCATTCCCGCCGCCGAACGCGTGACCGTCTACGACGCAGTGCCGCTCACCATCGTCAAGGTGATGCACGTGCACCGCGCCCAGTTGCTGATCGAGAGCGCATCGCGCGGCGCGTTGCACGCAACTTTGCGTGCCTGGCAGCCGCTGCTGCGCGGCATGAAGGGCGTGCTGCGCTGGAATCTGGAAGTCGATCCGCTCGACATCTGAGGCACGTCGCCAGAGCGGCGAAGCCGTTACTTCTTTGAGTCATATTCATAGAGCGAATGGTCGTTTCGTTTTGCGACGCCGCTCGCCTATATTTCGCCGAACCGGCGCACATTCGGGCAAAACTCCAACATTCCGACGCCGATGTACCTCAACTCTTTCGGGGCATGGCGATGAGCGATACCAATCAAACGCTGCCGACGGGCGCCGCACCGGCCAAACGGCAAAGCACGCACGGCGGCGGACTTTTTTCGACTGAAGACTGGTGGGCGGTGTGGGTCGGCCTGCTGGTGATCGTGATAGCGTGGGCGCTGTTCGCGTCGGGCAGCAGCATCAAGTGGCTGGCGGTGGCGCCGGCCAGATGGTCGGGTGTAGGGCAGGCTGCGCAGGACGCCGGCAAGCATCTGCCGAACTATGCCGCGCTGTTCATCGTGTTCGCGTTGCTGTTCGGCGTGAGCCTCGCTGCGCTCAAGCAACGGGTCGGTGCTTTCCTCGGGTCGTTCCTGATCCTGTTCATCGCTTCGGCGCTGATTTTCACGCTGGGCGCGTGGGTCAATGCGTCGAAGTACAACCTCGAACCGCCGCTCGTCGCGCTGGCGCTCGGTCTGCTGATCTCGAACGTGTTCACGTTGCCCGAATGGTTTTCGGCGGGCTTGCGCGTCGAGTTCTACATCAAGGTCGGTATCGTGCTGCTCGGCGCGACGTTACCGTTCACGCTGCTGGTGTGGGCTGGCCCCGTAGCGGTCGGGCAGGCGACCATCGTTTCGCTTGTCACATTCTTCGTGATCTTTTTTGCCGCCAAGGCGTTCGGCCTCGACCGGCGCTTTGCCGCTGTGCTCGGTGTCGGCGGCGCGGTGTGCGGCGTCTCGGCGGCGATCGCGATTGCCGGCGCGGTACGGGCGAGGCGCGAACAGGCTTCGGTGGCGATTACGCTGGTCGTGCTGTGGGCGATCGTGATGATCTTCGTGCTGCCGTTCGCGTCCCGCTCGCTCGGACTGTCGACCGCAGTCGCCGGCGCATGGATCGGCACCTCGGAATTCGCCGACGCCGCCGGGATCGCGGCCGCGCAAGCTTATGGCGACTTCGCGAAACACGCCGGCAGCGCGATTGCGGGGGCGCCGGAGGCGTCGCTGCAGGCGTTCACGCTGATGAAAGTGGTCGGCCGCGATATCTGGATCGGCATCTGGGCGTTCGTGCTGGCGATCGTCGCGACGACCCGCTGGGAATCGCAAGACAGCGGCGTCACGGCAAAACCCAACGCCGGCGAGATCTGGGCGCGCTTTCCGAAGTTCGTGATCGGCTTCGTGATCGCGTCGGCGCTGGTGACGTGGATCGCCAGCCACTATTCGCTGGCCGATTACCGCAAGGTCGTGACGCCCGAATTCGTCGCCCCGATCACCGCGTTGCGCACGTGGGCGTTCACGTTCTGTTTCCTCAGCATTGGGCTGACCACGCGCCTGCGCTCGCTGACCGCCACCGGCCTGAAGCCGTTCCTTGCATTTACGGTGGGCGTGGTGGTCAATATCGCCATCGGCTACGCGCTGTCCGCGCACGTGTTCGCACCGTACTGGAATAGCTTGGGGCAGGGTTCGTGACGAGCGGCGCATTCCGCATCGCCAACACGGCGGACGCACGCGACGCAGCGTGCGCGCCGTGCTGCGCAGGCTGCCGGTATCGCGCTGAGAGTCGGGATTCGTTGGAGCAGAGCATTCCTGGCCTCGCGGTATTCGGTTCGGCATTTGGCGCGAGCGTGGCGGACAGCCGGCTTTGCCGGGTGCACGACCAGCTCGTTTCGCCGGGCGACGCCTGCCCGCAGTTCGAGCCGATCCTTCGGCACTGACGTCTACCCGTGCGTCGCCGCGGCTTCGGGCCGGGCGTCGCGCGTGTTTTCCCGCTGCTGGGTCAACCGGAGCGTGTCAGCCAGAGACTGGCCTCGCTAACTCCGGCACGACACGCCGGACACCATTATTCAATCGTTCAAAGCAGTCCGCGCGTCGCCCGCCGATGCGCGCGACGCTGCAGGTGTGCGTTCCTTGACGGGCTCGCGCCGGCCGGGGCCGCTCGTCGCGCCGCGGATGAACAGCACCGCGCAAGTCGCGCACATTGCCCAGATGCCCAATACCACCAGCCATTTTTCCATTTCGCCTGTCCTCAAAACCCCGTACCGTTCTTTTTGTGCGTGCCAGGGAGGCCGCGCGCGCTATGTTCCGTATAACGGCGCGCCAACCCGTTCTGATAAGGGTAAAAGCAAAAAGAATCACGCCAGGGAAAGTACTAATCGTAACCGCCGTCCCAACGCGCACCGCGACAGCGCGCAAACCCCCGTCGCACAGGGCTCCAGGTAGGGTGCAACCATGCATCTGACGTGGTTGCACCTTTTTATTGGGAAGCGTACGATTCGCCCAACTTTTAGTCTTTTGCCAGCGCATTCGTCTGGTATCCGAAGAAGGAAACATGGCTAGCACCACCCTTGGCGTCAAGGTCGACGACCTCCTGCGTACCCGGCTGAAAGATGCCGCCACTCGTCTCGAACGCACTCCGCACTGGCTCATCAAGCAGGCCATCTTCGCGTACCTCGAAAAGATCGAGCACGGCCAATTGCCGCCCGAGCTGTCGGGTGTGGCGGGCTCGGCCGATCTGACCGAGGGCGCCGCGGTCGAACACGAGGAAGACGGTGCGTCGCACCCATTCCTCGATTTCGCACAAAACGTGCAACCGCAATCGGTGCTGCGTGCCGCGATCACGGCCGCTTACCGTCGTCCGGAGCCGGAATGTTTGCCGTTCCTGCTCGGTCAGGCGCGTTTGCCGGCCAACCTCGCGGGCGACGTGCAGACGATGGCCGGCAAGCTGGTCGAAACGCTGCGCACCAAGAGCAGGGGCGGTGGCGTCGAAGGGCTGATCCACGAATTCTCGCTGTCGAGCCAGGAAGGCGTGGCGCTGATGTGTCTCGCCGAAGCGCTGCTGCGCATTCCCGACCGCGCCACGCGCGACGCGCTGATCCGCGACAAGATCAGCAAGGGCGACTGGAAATCGCACGTCGGTCAGGCGCCGTCGATGTTTGTCAACGCCGCGACCTGGGGATTGATGATCACCGGCAAGCTGGTGACGACCAATAGTGAAACGAGCCTCTCGTCGGCGCTCACACGTTTGATCGGCAAAGGCGGCGAGCCGCTGATCCGCAAGGGCGTGGACATGGCGATGCGCCTGATGGGCGAGCAGTTCGTCACGGGTGAGAACATCTCCGAGGCGCTCGCCAACAGCCGCAAATACGAAGCACGTGGCTTCCGCTACTCGTACGACATGCTCGGCGAAGCAGCCACAACCGAAGCCGACGCACAGCGCTACTACGCGTCGTACGAACAGGCGATTCATGCGATCGGCAAGGCCGCCGGCGGCCGTGGCATCTACGAAGGCCCGGGCATCTCGATCAAGCTCTCCGCGCTGCACGCACGCTACTCGCGTTCGCAGCAGGAACGCACGATGAGCGAACTGCTGCCGCGCGTGCGCTCGCTCGCGATCCTGGCGCGCCGCTACGATATCGGCCTGAACATCGACGCCGAAGAAGCCGATCGCCTCGAAATCTCGCTCGATCTGCTCGAAGCGCTGTGCTTCGATCCGGAGCTGGCCGGCTGGAACGGTATCGGCTTCGTGGTGCAGGCGTATCAGAAGCGCTGCCCGTTCGTGATTGAATACCTGATCGATCTGGCGCGCCGCAGCCGTCACCGCATCATGGTGCGCCTCGTGAAGGGCGCGTACTGGGACACGGAAATCAAGCGCGCGCAAGTGGACGGACTGGAAGGCTATCCGGTCTACACGCGCAAGATCTATACGGACGTGTCGTACCTCGCCTGCGCGAAGAAGCTGCTCAGCGCGCCCGACGCGGTCTATCCGCAATTCGCCACGCACAACGCGCACACGCTGTCGGCGATCTATCACCTCGCGGGCAACAACTACTATCCCGGCCAGTACGAGTTCCAGTGCCTGCACGGCATGGGCGAACCGCTGTACGAAGAAGTCACCGGCCGCGACAAGCTGAACCGTCCGTGCCGCGTGTACGCGCCGGTCGGCACGCACGAAACGCTGCTCGCGTACCTCGTGCGTCGTCTGCTGGAAAACGGCGCGAACACGTCATTCGTGAATCGTATTGCCGATGAAACCGTCGCGATCAAGGATCTGATAGCCGACCCGGTCGACGAAGCCTCGAAGATCGTCCCGCTCGGCGCGCCGCACGCGAAGATTCCGCTGCCGCGCCATCTGTACGGTTCGGAGCGCCTCAATTCGATGGGTCTCGACCTGTCGAACGAGCACCGTCTGGCGTCGCTGTCGTCGGCGCTGCTGGCGAGCGCGCACCATCCGTGGCGCGCCGCGCCGATGCTCGAAGACAACGAAATCGCCGTAGGCCTCGCGCGCGACGTGCGCAATCCGGCCGACCATCGCGACCTCGTCGGCACGGTCGTCGAAGCGACGCCGGAGCACGTGGGCGCCGCTTTGGCACACGCGGTGGCCGCCGCGCCGATCTGGCAAGCCACGCCGGTCGATGCGCGCGCCGATTGCCTCGCGCGTGCCGCCGATCTGCTCGAAGCGCAGATGCATACGCTGATGGGCCTCGTGGTGCGCGAAGCCGGCAAGTCGCTGGCCAACGCCGTCGCGGAAATCCGCGAAGCGATCGACTTCCTGCGTTACTACTCCACGCAGATTCGCGAGGAGTTCTCCAACGACACGCATCGTCCGCTTGGCCCGGTGGTGTGTATCAGCCCGTGGAATTTCCCGCTGGCGATTTTCATGGGCCAGGTGGCCGCGGCGCTTGCAGCCGGCAACACGGTGCTCGCGAAGCCGGCTGAACAGACGCCGCTGATCGCCGCGCAAGCCGTGCGTATTCTGCGCGAAGCCGGCGTGCCGGCGGGCGCGGTGCAACTGCTGCCCGGCAACGGTGAAACGGTCGGCGCCGCATTGGTGGCCGATCCGCGCACCCGCGCGGTGATGTTCACCGGTTCGACCGAAGTCGCGCGCCTGATCAACAAGACGCTATCGAGCCGCCTCGATCCGGACGGCAAGCCGATTCCGCTGATCGCCGAAACGGGCGGCCAGAACGCGATGATCGTCGATTCGTCGGCACTTGCCGAACAGGTGGTGGCGGACGTGTTGCAATCGTCGTTCGATTCCGCCGGTCAACGGTGTTCCGCGCTGCGCGTTCTTTGTCTGCAGGACGATGTCGCGGACCGCACGCTGGAGATGCTGACGGGCGCGATGCGCGAACTGGCCGTGGGCAATCCGGACCGCCTGTCGATCGACGTCGGTCCGGTGATCGACCTCGACGCGAAGCGCGGTATCGACGCGCACGTCGCGGCGATGCGCGAGAAGGGCCGCAAGGTCGAGCAACTGCCGATGCCGGACGGTTGCGCGCAAGGCACCTTCGTTGCGCCGACGCTGATCGAACTCGACAGCATCGACGAACTGAAGCGTGAAGTGTTCGGCCCGGTGCTCCACGTGGTGCGTTATCGCCGCAGCCAGTTGGACAAATTGCTCGAGCAGATCCGCGCGACCGGTTACGGTCTGACGCTCGGCATCCATACGCGTATCGACGAAACGATCGCGCATGTGATCAGCCGCGCACACGTGGGCAACATCTACGTGAACCGTAACGTGATCGGCGCTGTGGTCGGCGTGCAGCCGTTCGGTGGCGAAGGTTTGTCGGGCACAGGTCCGAAAGCGGGCGGCGCGCTGTATCTCCAGCGGCTCCTCGCCACGCGTCCGGCCGGTTTGCCGAAGTCGCTCGCGCAGGCATTGGTCGTGGATGTTCCGCGCGCGGCCGAAAACGGCGACAATCCGTCCGCTGCATTGACGGCTTACCGCGACTGGCTGATTACCGAACGCGAGCCGCAACTGGCCGCGCGCTGCGACGGCTATCTGTCGCATGTGCCGGCAGGCGCCACGGCGGTATTGTCGGGACCGACCGGCGAGCGCAACACGTACACGCTGGGCGCGCGCGGCACGGTGCTGTGTATCGCGTCGACGGCAAGCGGTGCGCGCGTGCAGTTTGCCGCGGCGCTGGCTACGGGCAATCGCGCGTTGTTCGAAGGCGCGGCGGGTGAACAATTGGTGTCGCAGTTGCCCGCCTCGCTGAAGTCGCACGCAAGCGTGAAGAAGAGCGCCGATACACCGTTCGACGCCGTGCTGTTCGAAGGCGATAGCGACGAACTGCTGGCGCTGGTGAAGGAAGTCGCGAAGCGTCCGGGCCCGATCGTGTCGGTGCAGGGCGTCGCGGCACGCGCGCTGGAAAGCGGCGACGAGGACTACGCGCTCGAGCGTCTGTTGACGGAACGCTCGGTCAGTGTGAATACGGCAGCTGCAGGCGGTAATGCGAATTTGATGACGATCGGTTGAGCGAACCTCTCTGATCACTCAAAAAAACGGAAGCGGTACGGCGACCCCGAAACCGCTCCATCCACACCTGGTACCAAGGAGAAGCTATGCAACACAAGATGAAACAGCTGGCAGGCGCTGCACTGGTTGCGGCGATGTCGCTGGCGGGGACGGCCAACGCTCAATCGACGGAAGATGTGAAGGTCGGCTTTGCCGGCCCGATGACAGGCGCGCAGGCGCACTACGGCAAGGACTTCCAGAACGGTATTACGCTGGCAGTGGAAGACATGAACGCGACCAAGCCGGTGATCGGCGGCAAGCAGGTTCGCTTCGTGCTGGACTCGGCCGACGACCAGGCCGACCCGCGCACCGGTACGACCGTTGCGCAAAAGCTGGTGGATGACGGCATCAAGGGCATGCTCGGCCACTTCAACTCGGGCACCACGATTCCGGCTTCGCGCATTTACGCGAACGCGGGCATCCCCGAAATCGCAATGGCGACGGCGCCGGAATACACGCAACAAGGCTTCAAGACGACGTTCCGCATGATGACGTCCGACACGCAGCAAGGTTCGGTTGCCGGCACGTTTGCGGTGAAGACCCTGGGCATGAAGAAGATCGTGATCGTCGACGACCGCACGGCCTACGGCCAGGGTCTGGCCGATCAGTTCGAAAAGGCAGCGAAGGCAGCGGGCGGCCAGATCGTCGATCGTGAATATACGAACGACAAGGCTGTCGACTTCAAGTCGATCCTGACCAAGCTGAAGGCTGTTCAACCGGACCTGATCTATTACGGCGGCGCGGATTCGCAAGCGGCACCGATGGTCAAGCAGATGAAGGCACTGGGCATCAAGGCGCCGCTGATGGGCGGCGAAATGGTCCACACGCCGACGTTCATCCAGATCGCGGGTGATGCTGCGAACGGCACGGTGGCGTCGCTCGCCGGCCTGCCGCTGGAAGAAATGCCGGGCGGCAAGGACTATGTCGCGAAGTACAAGAAGCGTTTCAACGAAGACGTGCAAACATACTCGCCGTACGCTTACGACGGCGCAATGGCCATGTTCGACGCAATGAAGAAGGCGAACTCGACCGATCCGGCCAAGTACCTGCCGATGCTCGCGAAGACCTCGATGCCGGCAGTGACGTCGGCGAATCTCGCGTACGACAGCAAGGGCGACCTGAAGAACGGCGGTATTACGCTGTACAAGGTTGTCGACGGCAAGTGGACGACGCTGCAAAGCGTGGGTGGGAAGTAAGGCGCTTTCCTGCTCGAGTATCCGGCTGCCGCGTGATGATATGACGCGGCAGCCGGTGCAAAAAAGCCCTGTGGTTATCTAACCGCAGGGCTTTTTATTTGCCGCTTCGATACACGCGGCAATCACGCGAAGACTCGTTTACTCTCCGCGCATCTTTCTCCCCTGCTCGCGAATCTGTTCCAACGTCGCGCCCGGCGTGCTTGCTTCCTGCGGCATGCGAATCTCGATCACCGCCGCGCGCTTCGCCTCCATCGAACGCTTCAGCGCAGGCAGAAAATCTTCGGTCCGCTCCACCGTCTCGCCATGCGCGCCGAACGAACGCGCGAACGCCGCGAAATCCGGATTCGTGAGTCCGGTGCCGTGCACGCGACCCGGATAATGCCGCTCCTGATGCATACGGATCGTGCCGAACTGGCTGTTATTTACCACGATGAAAAGCACGTGCAGGTCGTACTGCATCGCGGTTGCGAGTTCTTGCGCGGACATCATGAAGCAGCCGTCGCCGGCCAGCGCGACGACCGCGCGTTGCGGATACATCGACTTCGCCGCGATCGCCGCCGGCACGCCATAACCCATCGCGCCGCTCGTCGGCGCGAGCTGCGAACGGTAATGGCGATACGAGAAGTGCCGATGCAGCCACGTCGCGTAATTGCCCGCGCCGTTGGTGAGAATCGCGTCGTCCGGTAGATGCGCGCGCAACTGCTGGATCACTTCGCCCATCTGCACGTCGCCCGGAATCTGGCGCGGTTTGCGCCAGTCGAGATACGCGCGATGCGCCTCGTCTGCCGCGCCCGACCAGGCGAGTTTGCCGGACGAAGGCTTCAACGCCGCAAGCAGCACTGCGAGCTCCGGCATGCCGGAGACGATCGGCAGATCCGCCGCATACACCCGACCCAATTCCTCCGCGCCTTGATGCACATGCACTAGTGTTTGCCTGGTCTTCGGAATGTCGAGCAGCGTGTAGCCGTTGGTCGTCGCTTCGCCCAGGCGCGGCCCGATTGCGAGCAACAGGTCGGCTTCGCGGATACGTTGCGCCAGCGCCGGATTGATACCAAGGCCGACGTCGCCGGCATAGTTCGGATGCTCGTTATCGAGCGTGTCCTGAAAGCGGAACGCGAGGCCGACCGGCAGTTGCCAGTTCTCGACGAAGCGTTGAAAGTCCGCGCACGCAGCAGGCGTCCAGCCGCTGCCGCCCGCGATCACCATCGGCCGTTGCGCGCCTTCGAGCAAGCCACGCAACTTCTCGATCTGTGCCGCAGAAGGTGACGCCGCAATGCGCTGATACGCCGGCGCGCCGGCCACGGCGTCGCATACGTCGCTCAACACGTCTTCCGGCAACGACAACACGACGGGTCCAGGCCGTCCGGATGTCGCCGTGTGAAATGCGTGGCTCAGATATTCGGGAATGCGTTTGGGATCGTCGATTTGCGCGACCCATTTCGCAATCTGACCGAACATGCGCCGGTAGTCGATTTCCTGGAAGGCCTCGCGATCGAGATGCTCGCGTGCGCATTGGCCGATCAGCAAAATCATCGGCGTGGAATCCTGAAACGCGGTGTGTACGCCGATCGACGCATGCGTGGCGCCGGGGCCGCGCGTGACGATCGCGACACCTGGCCGTCCGGTCAATTTGCCGACGGCCTCCGCCATATTCGCCGCGGCCGCTTCATGACGACAAACAATGGTCTGGATGTGTTCGGTTTCATCGTGCAGCGAATCGAGCACGGCGAGAAAACTCTCGCCGGGCACGCAGAAAACACGTTCGACACCGTGCGTCAGCAAAGCATCGACGACGAGACGCGCGCCGGTGGTTTGAGCGGCGGTGGAACCGGAAACAGAAACGGGAGCATTCGGCTGCGACATTGCGATGAAGCCTCCAGGCAGTGCATGAGTGCGATGTGAGAATGCAAGCATCGACCGGACGCCGGCCGATGGGGCGCTTCGACAGCTTACGCCGGCAGCGCCTGCGCTGTCACGGCGCAGCGCAACCGCGGCGCTCGCGCACAGTGTGGCGCGCAAATAAAAACGCGGGCCCGAGAGCCCGCGTGATTGTCGTCATACGCAATGAAGTGCAGAACTCAACACTCGACGATATTCACCGCCAACCCGCCGCGCGACGTTTCCTTGTACTTGGTCTTCATATCCGCGCCGGTTTCGCGCATGGTTTTGATCACCGAGTCGAGCGACACATAATGACTGCCATCGCCTCGCAATGCCATGCGTGCCGCATTGACCGCCTTCACCGACGCCATCGCATTGCGCTCGATACACGGAATCTGCACCATGCCGCCGACCGGATCGCACGTGAGACCGAGGTTGTGTTCCATGCCGATTTCCGCGGCGTTCTCGACCTGCCGCGGCGTGCCGCCCATGACTGCGGCGAGCGCGCCCGCCGCCATCGAACAGGCGACGCCCACTTCGCCCTGGCAGCCCACTTCGGCGCCGGAAATCGACGCGTTCAACTTGTACAGAATGCCGATCGCCGCAGCGGTCATCAGGAAGTCGATCACGCCTTGCTGATTCGAGCCCGGCATGAAGCGCGTGTAGTAATGCAGCACTGCCGGGATGATGCCGGCCGCGCCGTTGGTCGGCGCCGTGACCACGCGGCCGCCGGCGGCGTTTTCTTCGTTGACGGCGATCGCATAGAGATTGATCCAGTCGACCATCGAAAGCGGATCGCGCAGCGCCAGTTCAGGATTGCCCGACAGCGCACGATATAGCTGCGGCGCACGGCGCTTCACCTGGAAAGGGCCGGGTAGGTTGCCGTCGGCGTCCGGATTGTTGATGCCGCAACCGCGTGCGACACACGATTGCATCACGTCCCAGATTTTCAGCAGGCCGGAGCGCGTTTCTTCTTCCGTATGCCAGACGCGCTCGTTTTCCCACATCAACTGGGCGATGCTCTTGCCGGTCGATTCGCACAGCGCGAGCAACTCGTTGCCGCTGCGAAACGAGTGCGGCAATTGATCGACGGCGCTCAGCACCTTCGTGTTCGGCGCGCCCGCCGTCACCACGAAACCGCCGCCCACCGACAGATAGGTCGACTCGCGCAACGTCTCACCCTGCGCGTCGTAAGCGCGCAGCTTGAGACCGTTCGGATGCTCGGGCAGCGCCTGACGATAGAACGCAATCTGATCTTTCTGCACGAATGGCACCTCGTGCGTGCCAAGCAGTGCCAGCTTGCGGGACACACGCACGCCTTCCAGCCGCTCAGCGATCGTGTCCGGGTTCACTGTGTCGGGCGCGTCGCCCATCAGGCCCAGCATCACACCGCGATCGGTACCGTGCCCCTTGCCCGTCGCGCCGAGCGAGCCATACAGCTCCACCTTCACCGATGCGGTCGCAGCGAGCAGTCCATCGCGTTCAAGCCCTTGAGCGAACATCAGCGCCGCGCGCATCGGCCCGACCGTATGCGAGCTGGACGGACCAATGCCGATTTTGAAGAGGTCGAACACGCTGACTGCCATTTACTGCTCCCTGCTGATAGATAGTTGGTTCATCGCGCCGGCAGAGGCAGACACACGGCGAGCCAGGCAGGCGGCGTGGGTGCGAGCTGTAGCGCGATCGGCGTATAGCGCCCGTCGAGGCGCGCCGCCAGGTGAAACAGTTCCGTCGCGTTCTTCGGATCCCACTGACCCGAATAGCCGGGCAAGCCGGCCTCGCGACGTTTTGCGTCGAACGGAACGCTCGAATGCACGAACTCTTCGTGGGTCTTGTTGCCGGCCGCGTACGGCGCCAGCCAGTTGAGCGCGGCTTCCAGCGAGGCGCCATCTGCGCCTTTCTCCGGCAGCCAGTTGCGGTTATGGCGGCGCGCGGCCAGCGCAGCTGTCACGAGCGGCTGCAGATCGTAGGTGACGTAATGCAGCGCGTCGCGTTCGCTGAAATCGATAGTCGAACCATCCGGCTCGATGTTGTCGCCGATATGCTCGACGAACAAACGCTGCGCCGCGTTGATCATTTTGCGGTTATCGAGCGTGAACGCGGCCATCGCGATCAGTTTGACCCGATGGCTCTGCCAGTTGTTTCTGAACGTGCCTTTGAGCGGCCGCGGCTGCGCGTCGATCTGGCCGATGTAGCCGTTCGCGAGTTTCGTGAGAAACGCCATGGATGCATTGCGCGTTCTCACCGGCAACGCGCTCGCGGTCATGTCGTACGCGAGAATCAGTCCTTCGAAACGGGTTTCGTCGATAGGATTGAAGCTCGGTTGATACGTGGTGACCCACGCGAACAGCAAGCGGTCGACGAGCTTGAGATACCGGTCGTCGCTGGTGGCGCGCCAGGCGAGCGCGGCGTCGCGCAACAGGTCGAGATCTTTCTCCGCTTCCACGCTCTGGTCGTAAATGCCTTCGTGCGGCAGCGTGCCTTCGGTATGCAGTTTCGCCAGCGCATGCGGCTGGTCGTTCAGATGCGCCTGCACGTTGCTGACCAGTGCTTTCACGCCGGGATCGGCGTTCGTGCGTTCGCTGGTTTGCAGTGCGGGTGCCGCACAAAAATTCATCGCGGCCTGCGCTTGTCGCAGCGGCAGCAGCACGGCTGCGCCAGCCAACAGCAGTGTGCAGGCCTGTCGCCACGTCCGGGCTCGCCTTGCTTCGGTCCAGCTTTGCATCAATCGCACCTTTCGCGCCATGCGAAACTCCTCGTTAGGCTGATTCGGTGTGTGATGTTAGCCGTTTGCGGCCAGGAGTGACAGAGAACTGAGGAGAGAACCGCGCACCGCCTCACCGCCTCTTTTCGAGACAGTAGGCGATGCGCGGCGGCGATCGCGCTTACTCGTAATCGGCGATCGGCACGCAGGAGCAGAACAGATTGCGGTCGCCGTACACATTGTCCGCGCGGCCGACCGGCGGCCAGTATTTTTTCGCGATCAGCGTGGGCAGCGGATACGCCGCGGTTTCACGCGCATACGCATGCTTCCAGTCATTCGCGATGACCACTGCCGCAGTGTGCGGCGCATGCTTGAGCGGATTGTCTTCGCGGTCCGAGCGGCCTTCTTCGACTGCACGGATTTCCTCGCGGATCGCGATCATCGCTTCGATGAAACGGTCGAGCTCTTCTTTCGATTCCGATTCGGTCGGCTCGACCATCAGCGTGCCCGGCACCGGGAAGCTCATGGTCGGCGCATGGAAGCCGTAGTCGGCAAGACGCTTGGCGACGTCGTCCACGGTAATGCCGCTGGTTTCCTTGATTGGACGCAGATCGAGAATGCACTCGTGCGCGACCAGTCCGCCCGGACCCGAATACAGCACCGGATAGTGCGGCGCGAGTTTCTTCGCGACGTAGTTCGCGTTGAGGATCGCGGTTTCGGTCGCAGCGGTGAGGTTTTTCGCGCCCATCATCGCGATATACATCCACGAGATCGGCAGGATCGACGCCGAACCGTACGGTGCGCCGGACACGGCGCCAATGCCGTTCGGCGCGCGTTCATAGCCCGACGAAACCTGATTCGGCAGGAACTGCGCGAGATGCGCGCCGACCGCAACCGGACCGACGCCCGGTCCGCCGCCGCCGTGCGGAATGCAGAACGTCTTGTGCAGATTCAGGTGCGACACGTCGCCGCCGAACTGGCCCGGCGCGGTCAGGCCGACCATCGCGTTCATGTTCGCGCCGTCCACATACACCTGACCGCCGTGCGCGTGCACGATCTCGCAGATTTCGCGCACGTTCTGCTCGAACACACCGTGCGTGGACGGATACGTGATCATGATCGCCGCGAGTTTGTCGGCGTGCTGTTCGGCCTTTTTCTTCAGGTCTTCGATATCGACGTTGCCTTGCGCGTCGCACGCCACCACGACCACCTGCATGCCGGCCATGTGTGCCGACGCCGGGTTCGTGCCGTGCGCCGAAGCGGGAATCAGGCAGACATTGCGATGCGCTTCGCCGCGCGACGCGTGATACGCGTGAATGATCAACAGGCCCGCGTACTCGCCTTGCGAGCCAGCGTTCGGCTGCAGCGACACGGCTGCGTAGCCGGTGGCCGCGACCAGCATCGCTTCGAGCTGATCGATCATTTCGCGATAGCCGACGGTTTGCTCGGCCGGCGCGAACGGATGGATCTGGCCGAATTCAGGCCACGTGACCGGCAGCATTTCCGAGGTCGCGTTCAGCTTCATCGTGCACGAGCCGAGCGGGATCATCGAGCGGTCGAGCGCGAGATCCTTGTCCGACAGGCTGCGCAGATAACGCAGCATTTCCGTTTCCGAATGATGACGATTGAACACGTGGTGCGTGAGATACGCGCTGGTGCGTTCGAGCGCGGCCGGCACCGATGCAATGTTCGACGCGGACAGCTTTTCGTCGAGCGTGTCGACGTGCGGGATGTCTTTGGCGCCCGCGGCTTGCGCGAACACTTCGAGCAGATCGGCCAGGTCGCGGCGCGTGGTGGTTTCGTCGACCGACAGGCCGACTTGCGTGTCGCTCACGCGGCGCAGGTTGATGCGCTTCGCAAGCGCGGCGTCGTGCAGCGCTTGCGTGTGCGTGCCGGATTCGAACGTGAGCGTGTCGAAGAAGGTTTCGTTGGCGAGCGTGTAACCGAGTTGCTTCGCGCCTTCCGCCAGCAACGCGGCGATGCGGTTCACGCGCAGCGCGATCGTCTTCAGGCCGTGCGGGCCGTGATAGACGGCGTACATGCTGGCCATGATCGCGAGCAGCGCTTGCGCGGTACATACGTTCGAGGTGGCCTTCTCGCGGCGGATATGTTGCTCGCGCGTCTGCAGCGCGAGACGCAGCGCGGGGTTGCCTTGCGCGTCGACGGTCACGCCGACGAGGCGGCCCGGCATCTGGCGCTTGAATTCGTCGCGCACGGCGAGGTAAGCCGCATGCGGGCCGCCGAAGCCGACCGGCACGCCGAAGCGCTGCGTATTGCCGACGGCCACGTCCGCGCCCCATTCGCCCGGCGGCGTGAGGACGGTCAGCGCGAGCAGGTCGGCGGCGACCACCACGTGGCCGCCCGCTGCGTGGATGGCTTCGGCCAGGGCGCGGTAGTCGCGCACGTCGCCATTCACGCCCGGGTATTGCAGCAACACGCCGAACGCGTTCGCGTTCGCCGCTTCCGCAGCCGGGCCCACTTTCACTTCGATGCCGACCGGCGTGGCGCGCGTCTTCACCACTTCGATGGTTTGCGGCAGCACGTCGTCGGCCACATAGAACACGTTCGACTTCGGCTTGCCGATGCGTTGCAGCAGCGTCATCGCCTCGGCCGCGGCCGTGGCTTCGTCGAGCAGCGACGCATTCGAGATCGCGAGACCCGTCAGGTCGACGATCATCTGCTGGAAGTTCAGCAGCGCTTCCAGACGGCCTTGCGAAATTTCCGGCTGGTACGGCGTGTACGCGGTGTACCACGCCGGATTTTCCAGCACGTTACGGAGGATCACCGTCGGCGTGTGCGCGTTGTAATAGCCCTGCCCGATGTACGAGCGGAACACCTGGTTCTTGTCCGCGAGTTCGCGCAACACGGCGAGCGCTTCGGCTTCGCTCTTCGGTTGCGCGAAGGGGCCGAGCGGCAGCGGTTCGGTGCGGCGGATCGTCTTCGGAATGACGGCGTCGATCAGCGCGGCGCGCGACGCGAAGCCGAGGGCTTCGAGCATCGCTTGCTGGTCGGCCGAATCCGGGCCGATGTGCCGTTCGGCGAAGGCGTCATGCACTTCGAGCGCGGCGAGCGAGAGAGGAGTGCGGTTCATCAGACGATCCGGGTGTTCGAGCTTCATGGGTGTTCCTGGCGGTGCGGCTGTCTCTGCGCGAGGGACGCGCCGCACCTGACGGTTTGACTTTAACGAATGGTGAATCAGGCGCCGATCGACTTGCTGTATGCGTCGGCGTCGATCAGGCGGTCCAGCGCGGCGTCCGCGGCCGGCTTGATCTTGAAGAGCCAGCTATCGTACGGCGTGCTGTTGACCAAATCAGGCGTATCGGCCACGGCGGTGTTCGCTTCGATGATTTCGCCCGAGACCGGTGCGTAGATATCTGAAGCGGCCTTGACCGATTCGATCACGGCGACGGTGTCGCCCGCGCTCACGGTCTTGCCCAGTTCCTGCACTTCGAAGAAGACGATATCGCCGAGCGCTTCCTGCGCGTGGTCGGTGATGCCGACCGTCAGCGTGCCGTCCGCTTCGGTACGGACCCACTCGTGCGATTCGGTGTATTTCAGATCGGCCGGAATGCTCATCGGATGCTCCTATGCGGTGTGATTCGGTAGTAACTAAAAGGGCCCCCAAACCTGTCGCTTCGCGCCAGGTCCCCCCGAGGGGGAACAAGAAAACTTGGGGCGGCCCGGCGTTTTCTTGTGAAGGTTTGCGCACGCGCCGGTCTGCTTAAACCGCGAGCACTTTGCCGTTGCGCACGAACGGCAGTTTTACCACGCTTGCGGGAACGTTTTTGTCACGAATCTGAACGTGAACGGTGTCGCCCGGCTGCACGCCTTTCGGCACGCGCGCAAAGGCGATCGATTCCTGCATGGTCGGGGAAAAAGTGCCGCTGGTGATTTCGCCTTCGCCCTGCGGCGTGACGACTTTCTGATGAGCACGCAGCACGCCTGCTGCCTTGCCGTTGTCCTTCAGCAGGATCAGGCCGACGAACGCGGCCTGCGAACCGTCCGCTTCCAGCTTGCTCTTGCCCACGAAGTCGCGCGGCGAGGTGAGGTCGACCGTCCAGGCGAGGCCGGCGTCGAGCGGCGAGACATTGTCGTCCATGTCCTGGCCGTACAGGTTCATGCCGGCTTCGAGGCGCAGCGTGTCGCGCGCACCGAGGCCGGCCGGGCGCACACCTTGCGCGCGTAGCGCGTTCCACAGTGCTTCGACGCGATTCGCCGGCACGATGATTTCGAAGCCGTCTTCGCCGGTGTAGCCCGTGCGCGCGACCGTCAATTCGCCGAACGGCGTGTCTGCGATACGGGCGGCGTTGAAGGGCTTCAACGCCTCGGTGGCGGCGCGCGTAGCCGGCACGGTTTGCCAGACTTTTTCGCGAGCGTTCGGGCCTTGCACGGCGACGATCGCGTAGTCGCGGCGCGGCGTGATGGTCAGGCCGAAGCCGCCTTCGGCGTTGAGCCGGCCGAACCAGGCGATGTCCTTGTCGGCGGTGCCGGCGTTGACGACCACGCGGAAGTGATCTTCGCCGAAGTAATAGACGATCAGGTCGTCGATCACGCCGCCGTTCGGGTTCAGCAGGCAGGAGTACAGCGCGCGGCCGGGCGTTTGCAGCTTGGCGACGTTATTGGCCAGCGCATATTCGAAGAAGGCGCGCACGCGCTCGCCGGTGAAATCGACGACGCACATGTGCGAGACGTCGAACATGCCGGCGTCGGTGCGCACGGCGCGGTGTTCGTCGATCTGCGAGCCGTAGTTGACGGGCATGTCCCAGCCACCGAAATCGACCATGCGGGCATTGAGCGCGCGATGGGTGGCGTTGAGCGGGGTGTGTTTGAGTTCGGTCATGGGGCCTCGGGCATCTCGCGAAACAAAAAAGGCCATGCGGCGCTACGCCTCGCGGCCTGACGGCTGCGAGCGATGCGTTGTTGCATGGCCCCTCTGTCCTCGATACCTGAGAGATTGCGTTGCCGTGCGAACGTGAATCCGCCACGGTGAAACGCGCGCCCCTTCGGTGGGCAGCCTGCCAAATCTGCTCGCACGCATACGAAACGCGCGATGCAGACGGCTACTGCCGCTCTCCAGAGTGCGAAAAACCGGTGCCTTGATGCTGCCTCAACACGGGTTTTCCGACGCGGTCGGTCCTTTTGCCTGAGAGTTTGCGGGTGTGCCCCTTCGGCGGCGCGGCCTGCGGTTTTCTGCGGCCAGCACGCTCTCCCGACGCGTGCGGCGAATGTACGCGAGGGCCGGGGGCTTGTCAAATAAAGGCCCGCGAGTGGCATGGCACCTGACGCGGCGCTTTGGCGTTCGTCAAAAAAGCGCGCATTGTGATGCCAGCTCTCTTGGTGCTCCGTAGCCCGAACGCGCGGCGATTATTCGCCGATGGCGTGTGCCGCGTTGTCCAGTTCCTGATTCAGCACGCGCTGTTCGTCGCTGGACAGGCCGCCGCCATGTTGCGCGGCCATGTCGTGCGCTTCCTGACGGATCACGTCGAGGCGATGATGCAGCGCGCCGCCTTGGGGCGGCGGGTAATAGCCCTGATTCACGCGGTTATCGATACGGCGGCCGAGATTCTCGATGCGGCCGTCGACCTGGCGCAGGCGCTGATCCGCGATCTGTTGCGGGCTGGGACGAGGGGCGGGCGCGGGTTGAGGCGTCACCACACAGGCGGCGAGGGAACTGAGCAGGGCGCACGCGGCAAGCGCGCGGATGGAACGGGGCATGAACTCTCCGGAAGTCATTGTGGTTTTGTGTTGTTACTCGGAAAGCAACGGCTGACTGCCGGAGCACGCTGACCGGGAACACGGCCTTATTTGTAACGTTATGTTCCTTTCGGGCCTGTCAGGATTGTGGCCTGTGCGGCGTGGGCGGCGAGTGCGGTTTTAGGTACACAAGCCGTGCCGACGCGCAGGCAAACGGGTCAGCGAACGCGTTCAAACGGCAGCCGGATGCCTTCTTCCGAACTGCGGGCGGCGAGTTCGATAATTGTCATTACATCGACGGCATCCTGCGCGCTGACCGGGAACTTCACGCCGTTCTGGATGGCGTCGGCCACGGCGATATAGAAGCCCGCGTAATTTCCATTACGCGTCGGCAGCTCGCGCTCCACTTCCTGATTGCCTTCCAGCACGCGCAGCACGCCTGCCGCATTGCCGGCGCCGAAGCCTTCGTCGCCGGGTCGCAGGCCGGCCTTCAACTGGTCTTCCTGCGTGTCGAGCCCATATTTCATGTAGCTGCCGCGCGTGCCGTGAATCGTGAATCGCGGCGCGACCAGAGCAGTCAACGCGCTGGCGTGCAACACGACTTCGAACTCGCCATAGCCGAGCTGGATATGCACGTAGTCCGGCGCGCTGGCCTCGTCGCGATGCGTGCGCACCGTGGCCAGCAAGCTCTGCGGCGTGCCGAACAGCGCCAACGCCTGGTCGACCAGATGCGGCCCGAGGTCCAGCAGCAAGCCGCCGCCGCGCGACGCTTCCTCGCGCCAGCGCTGCCGCACCTCCGGCCGGAAACGGTCGAAATGCGATTCGTATTGCGTGACCCGTCCCAATTCCCCGCTCGCGAGCAGATCCCGCACCGTCAGAAAATCGCCGTCCCAGCGACGGTTGTGAAACGGCATGAAGAGCTTGCCGCGGGCGAGCGCGATGTTGGCGAGCGTGCGGGCGTCGGCGGCATTCAGCGTGACCGGTTTGTCGACCACCACGTGCTTGCCCGCTTCCAGCGTGCGGCGCGCCAGTTCGAAATGCGTGTCGTTCGGCGTGGCGATCACGATGCAGTCGATTTCTTCGAGCGCCAGCAGTGCGTCGAGGTCGGCCACCACCTTCGTATGCGGATAGTCGGCGAGCGCGCGCTCGGGCTGGCTCGTGGCGATGGCCGCGACGCTCGCGCGGCCGCAGTGCGCGATTACCGGTGCGTGAAAGGTCGCGCCGGCGAAACCGTAACCCATCAATCCAATCTTCAGCGATGCGGACATGCTTGTCTTCCTGCAAAAACGGCGCGCCGCTTTGCCACCGTGGCGGCGGCGCGCAACACTGCAATTGTGGCATGTCCGGAAGGCGGACCGTCAGGGTCGTCGTGGTGCCGGTGACCGTCATGGGACGCGGCATCGGTTGCGTGCATCCGTGTTAACATCGCTCCGCTCGCGCGTTTGCGCAGCGGGCCAGAACGCCCTCCGCTCCGCGCGGGGCGCCTGTTCCGGCAGCCGGCGCCGCGCAGCATGCCCCCGGCGTTTCGCGCCGCCGCGCCCTCAACCGCCGCTTTAACCGCATCACCCATCCATAGACGATGTCCGCAGGCCTGAACCCCGCTCAAAATGAAGCGGTCCGTTATCTCGACGGTCCATGTCTCGTGCTCGCCGGCGCAGGCAGCGGCAAGACGCGCGTGATCACGCAGAAAATCGCGCACCTGATCGAGGCCAAAGGCTTCGAGCCGCGCCACATCGCCGCCGTCACGTTCACGAACAAGGCCGCGTTGGAAATGCGCGAGCGCGTGGGCAAGCTGCTGGAAGGCAAAACGCTCACCACGCCCGGCAAGGAAGGCCGCAAAGTGCCCGTCAACCAGCTGACGGTCTGTACCTTCCACTCGCTCGGCGTGCAGATTCTGCGGCAGGAAGCGGAGCACGTCGGCCTGAAGCCGCAATTCTCGATCATGGATTCCGACGACTGCTTCGGCATGATCCAGGAGCAGGTCGGCTCGACGGACAAGGGCTTCATCCGCAAGATCCAGTCGATCATCTCGCTGTGGAAGAACGGCATGATCATGCCCGAGCAGGCGATTGCGATTGCGGCGAACGAGGACGAGCATCAGGCCGCGATCGTCTACCGCAATTACGTGGCGACGCTGCACGCCTATCAGGCGGTGGATTTCGACGATCTGATCCGTCTGCCCGCCGAACTCTTCGAGAAGAACGAGCAGGTGCGCGACCGCTGGCAGAACAAGCTGCGCTATCTGCTGATCGACGAGTATCAGGACACCAACGCCTGCCAGTACGAACTGGTGAAGCTGCTGGCCGGCAAGCGCGCGGCGTTCACGGCGGTGGGCGACGACGATCAGGCCATTTACGGCTGGCGCGGCGCGACGCTCGAAAACCTCGGGCAGCTCAGCAAGGACTTTCCGAAGCTGCATCTGATCAAGCTGGAGCAGAACTACCGCTCGACGGTGCGCATTCTGACCGCCGCGAATAACGTGATCGCGAACAATCCGAAGCTGTTCGAAAAGAAGCTCTGGTCCGAACACGGCATGGGCGACACGATCACCGTTACGCCCTGTAACGACGAAGAACACGAGGCCGAGTCCGTGGTGTTCCGTCTGTCGGCGCACAAGTTCGAGCGGCGCGCCAATTTTCGCGACTACGCGATCCTCTATCGCGGCAATTTCCAGGCGCGCATCTTCGAACAGGTGCTGCGGCGTGAGCGGATTCCGTACGTGCTGTCCGGTGGCCAATCGTTCTTCGACAAGGCCGAGATCAAGGACATCTGCGCCTATCTGCGCCTGATCGCCAACGCGAACGACGACCCCGCGTTCATCCGCGCGATCACCACGCCGCGCCGCGGCGTCGGCAATACGACGCTCGAGGCGCTCGGTTCGTTCGCGGGACAGGCCAAGGTGTCGCTGTTCGAGGCGGTTTACATGGGCGGCATCGAGGCGCGTCTGTCGCCGCGGCAGATCGAACCCATGCGCGTGTTCTGCGACTTCATGCAGCGCCTCACCGATCGCGCCGAGAAAGACGCCGCCGGCACGCTGCTCGACGAACTGATGGACGCCATCCACTACGAAGCCTACCTGTACGACGCGTTCGACGAACGTCAGGCGCAGTCCAAGTGGCAAAACGTGCTGGAGTTCATGGAGTGGTTGAAGCGCAAAGGCACCAAGGCTGAGCCGACGGGCGCCGCGGCCGACGAAGCCACCGGCTACGACACTGCCGACGGTCTCGGCGACACCGGCAAAAGTCTGCTGGGTCTGATCCAGACCGTCGCGCTGATGTCGATGCTCGAAGGCCGCGAGGAAGATCCCGACGCGGTGCGGCTCTCGACGGTGCACGCGTCGAAGGGGCTCGAGTATCCGCACGTGTTTCTGGTTGGCGTCGAAGAAGGCATCATGCCGCATCGCGGCGGTCCCGACGACGAGCCGATCGACGACGCGCGCATCGAAGAAGAGCGCCGCCTGATGTATGTGGCGATCACGCGTGCGCAGCGCAGTTTGCATCTGAACTGGTGCAAGAAGCGCAAGCGCGCGCGCGAAACGGTGGTGTGCGAGCCGTCGCGCTTCATTCCCGAAATGCTGCTCGACGACGCTCCGCCGCCGACGCCCGAAGAAGCGCCGATGTCGCCGAAAGACCGGCTTGCGAGTTTGAAGGCGCTGTTGCAGAAGCCGTGAGCGAGTGCTGAGGCCGCTGAGCTGCTCCGGCGAAACGTATGGGTTCGACGGCGTGAGCGGTGAAGCCGCTGATCTGGCTCCCGCGCCCACCTGCAGCCGATAAGAAAAAATCCCTGCACCGCGTTTCCACGGGCAGGGATTTTTTTGCGACGTGGCGCAGGCCACGCCTCGTCTTACTTCACCGCGCTGACCATGTAGTCGACGGCAGCCTTTACGTCCGCGTCCGAGGCATTCGAGCCGCCCTTCGGGGGCATCGCGCCCTTGCCATGCAGCGCGTAGTTATAGACCGTGTCGATGGGGTCTTTCAGACGCGGCGCCCAGGCGTCCTTGTCGCCGAACTTCGGTGCGTTCAGCACGCCGGCAGCGTGACAGGCCTGGCAGACTTGCTGATACAGCGCCTTGCCGGCTTGCGAGGCATCCGCGCTTTGCGTGCCGCCGGCTGCCGGTGCTGCCGCTTGCGGCACGCTGGCCATCGCGGCCATTGCCGCGGCGGCCTGGGCCGCGCCCGCGTCCGACCCGCCGGCCGGTGCGGCTGCTGCTGCGCCGGATGCCGCTGCGGCACCCGCAGCCGGCTCAGCCGGTTCAGGGAAGCTCGCGCCGGAATTGTTCGCCATGTAGGCGACCGCGCGAGCGATTTCGAAGTCGCTGTAATCGTCTGGGCTGGTGCCGCCGCGCGGCGGCATTGCCCCCTTGCCGGCGAGCGCCGTGTGCAGCAGCGTGTCGAAGCCTTGCGCGATACGCGGCGCCCAGTCGGCGGTATTGGTGAATTTCGGCGCGCCTGCTGCACCCGACGCGTGACACGCGGAGCAAACGGCCTTGTAGACTTCTTCGCCGGTCTTGTAGATGCGCGGCGCATTGGCGTCGCGAATGTCGACCTGGGCGAACGGCTTGATGCGGGCGGTGACCTCGGCTTCGGAGAGAGAGTCGGTGCCGGCGCCGGTGCGCGTCGAGTTATCGACGTAGACGGCCAGCAGCACGATGATGACGATCGGAACAGCAAACCCGGCGATGATCGCGGCGATGAGCTGTGCTGGGGTTTTGATCGGGGCTCCGTGTGGTGCTTCGCTCATGCTTGTCTCGTCTCCGTGGGTATGTGAGCGGTACAGCGTGACGGCAATTTCTTGTTCTTTAATCAGCCACGGACGATTATAGACGCAAGATTTCGACGGCGGCGAGGGGCGCGGCGGGGTGTTCAGCAGGCGTTTACCCGCATCGCGAGGAGCGGCCGGAAGGCGCTGGGTGCTGCCATTCAGGCCGTCCGGTGGACGGTACGGCCGAAACCGGGTATCCTTTCGGTCTCTCGCTTTGCGTCGCATCCGTTCTGGTTGCCGCGCTTTCGTGGTGAAGCGCCCGTAGCTCAATGGATAGAGTACTGCCCTCCGAAGGCAGGGGTTGCTGGTTCGATCCCAGCCGGGCGCACCAATAGCCGTAAGGCTTTCAGCGGCTTCACCTGTTCCAGCTCCCCCCGAATTGCGGCTAACTGCGGTCCTGCTTTCGCCATCATCGGCTGGACCCACTGGCTGGTGGTGGGCGCCTTTAATGCCTTATCTGGCACGCCTTCAGCCGGTTTTTTCGATCCCAGCCGGGCATAAAAAAGAGTCGACCTTAATCTAAGGCTTGCGCTGTGTGCGCCGAATCCCTTTATTTTCCCAGCCTTGTGATGTCCACCCAAGCGCCGTACTCCATCCCAGAGCCCGCAGACATGCCCCCCGCCGTCACTCCACGACCCCCCAGCCCAACAGAACTATCCAAAAACATCTGTAAATTTCCGTCCATCAATTCAGAATCAGACGTGTAAACGTTTATCTGCAGAAATTTCCAATTGCCCTAGTCTGTCCCCTTAATTAGCATGCGTGCACCATGCAAATCTCACGACGCGTGGAATTCCCGGGGCGGTATTTCAGCAATCGCTTCCCCACTTAATAAAAGGGCTTTCGCGAAACCATTCGCACGCCAGTGTTTTATTTGCAGGTCATGTACAAAACAATCCGATTGATTTTAACTGCATCTATCATGATGCTGTCCAACCTCGCGCACGCGCAATCAGTGCAGCCTCTCTCGAGCGCAAGCCAGTTTGCCGGCCCATACCTGGGCTTCAAGGTAGGTGTGAATAGTTCCAATGCTTCCGGTGTCATCAGCAAAGCATCGCACACTACGGTTTTCCCAGGTTTCACGGCCGGATATAATTTCGACATCGACCGGTTCATAGTGGGCGCCGAGGCCTTTGCCGATTTGCATCACGGCTCGACAACCTATAAGGACGGCGGAATCGATGCAAAATTCGGCATGCCGTTCAATCAGATATTGCCTTATGTCCGCATTGGATTCACCGGCGACGATCCAGACACGCGTTTCCATTGGGGCCTGGGCATCGAATATAAATTTGCCAGACACATAAGCGCCATAGGCGAATGGACAACCGACACCAGCAATCACGACGGCACCAAAAGAACAAATAACAGTTTCACAATCGGTCTGCAGTATCACTTCAATTGATCTGCCTGATTAGCGGCTACGCGGGGAGTTACCAAGGCCCCCGCCACCCCGCCGCTCTTTTCCCCCTACCAAGGTTGTTGAAAGCGTCCCCTGCCGTTAGAATCGCCCGGTCACTGGGGAGTAGCCTTCCTTCATCCTTTGAAGGAGAACGCGTCAACATACTTGGCCTCGTAGGTCATGGCGCGTTCGACCGTGTCGGTTTGGCGAGACCATTGACGCACTGCCTCGTTCTGGTCGGACGGGCGGCGGTGCGTCATTGGTTTGTCATCTACGTCCGACCGCGGAGTTGCCTCGTGATACATCGTTGTGCCCCGCCAGTTTCTCCCGCTCGCCGTCTGCCGCGCCGCCGCCCCTCCGTGCTTGCGGGGAGCCGCCTATGACCGGTCTCCTGCTCGAACTCGCTGTCATGCTGGTCGTCATTCTGGTGGCGGCCGAACTCTTCACCAACGCGCTCGAACACCTGGGCGAACGCCTCAAAATTTCGGAGGGCGTGACAGGTTCGCTATTCGCAGCGGTCGGCACCGCTTTGCCCGAGACCCTCGTGCCGCTGCTGGCGATCGCCAGCGGTACGACCGATAGCGCGGTCAACCAGGAGATCGGCGTCGGCGCAATTCTCGGCGCGCCGCTGATGCTCTCCACGCTCTCCACCTTCCTCATGACACTCGCGATCCTCGGTTCGCGCGGCGCGAGCGGCTGGGTCGCGCCGGAACGCAGGGGCTTTACGCGCGACCTCAACTACTTTCTGTGCGCGTTCGTGCTGGCCGCTGCGGCAATGTACGTGCCGCACGAGCAGATGCTCGTGCGCGCCCTCTTCAGCGCAGCGCTGGTCGGCGTGTACATCACGTATGTGGTGATGACCTTCCGCGCATCAAACGAGTTGGTCGAGGCCGGTCACGGCACCGAAGCACCGGGCAAGATGCTGATCTCGCGTCTCGGCGTGCCGACCAACCTCGTGACCATCGTGGCGCAACTAGCGCTCGCCGTCGCGCTGCTGGTGTGGGGTGCGGAGGGCTTCATCCACGGTGTGCGCGGCGTGTCGCAGGCGCTCGGTATCTCGCCGCTGCTGCTCTCGCTGCTGATCATACCGATCGCCACTGAGCTGCCGGAGAAGGTCAACAGCATTCTGTGGATTCGCCGGGGCAAAGACACGCTGGCGTTCGGCAACATCACCGGCGCGATGGTGTTCCAGGGCACCTTGCTGCCCGCGATCGGCATTCTGCTGACGCCGTGGATGCCGCGCATCGAGGTAGTGACCGGCATCGTGATCACGCTCGCCGCCGCAGCATGGTTGCGGATCAATGTGCGCGAACGCGGTGTGCCGGTGTGGGCGTTGCTGGTTTGCGGCGTGCTGTATGCGACCTATCTGGTCATTACGCTGACTCGCTAGACGCGCCGCTCAACGAGCCACCTGACCGCAAGTGGAACAATCGCGGAAGGTTGCGCACCGGCAGGCCTTCTGCGCTTCACGCTCACTTGACCGTTGCGTCCTGCGCTGCCGACGTTGTCGCGTTGGCCGGTTTGAACACCGTCTTCCAGTCGTCCTTCATGTCGACGACGAGCCAGCCTTTTGCAGCGGCCTCGTCCAGAGCTTTGTCGAGCTTGCCGCTCTTCGACGCGCGGTCATACTGATATTCGCGTTCCGCGTCCGTATGATGCACGAGCGCGGCAAGGCGCGGGCCGTCGCCCGCCGAGGTCCATTCGAGCATCGGCGCGTCGCCGTCCGCGTTGCCGAACGCGATCACCGGACGCCTGCCGATCACGTGGTCGATGGCAAGCGGTTTGGCCGCGCCATCGACCAGCGTGTCGACTTGCGCGAGGCGTGTCAGCGAAATCGCGCCATTGGTCTGGCTGTAACGGTACTTGACGGCGCTGCCGATCACCTGCTCAGGCGGAATGCCATACATGCGCTGCGCCACCTCGCGAACGAACTCGACGTCGCCGCCCGTCACCAGATAGGTTTTGAAGCCGTTCGCGCGCAGGCAGGCGAGCAATTCGAGCATGGGCTGATACGCGAGATCGGCATAAGGCCGGTTAAAGCGCGGGTCGCTCGCGGAGTCGAACCATTCGTGCACGAGCGCGGCGAACTGCTCGCTCGTCATGCCCGCGTGCGCCGCGGCCAGCACCCGCAAAGAGCCGGCGTCGCCGCCTGCCGCCACATTCCTGAGATTGCCCTTGAGGATCGAGCGGAACGGTTCCTGGCGCTTCCACTCCGGATGCCGCCCGGCCACTGTCTTCACGCGTTGCAGCGCGAACACCAGTTGTACCGGCGCGGGTTGCTCCGGCCACAGTGTGCCGTCGTTGTCGAACACGGCGATGCGGTCGGCGCGCGGAATGAAGTCCCTGGATTCGGGCGTCGTCACGAGCGTGACGAAATCGACGATCGAGCGTTTGGTCACGGTGTCGTTCCACGATGCCAGGGTCGCGGCCGTCGATGCGCCTGCCTGCGACACGCCTCCGTCCTGGTGTGGCGTAACGGAGCAGGCGGACAGAAGTACGACAGTGAAGGCAATGCAATACCGGTGCAACGTGCGAATCATGAAAGCCTCATCGAAAGCGGTGGATCGAACCTCGAACGAGCGCCAGTCTAATGGGCGCAAGGCGCTTATTGCAGTCTTTGCAGAATTTTTTCCGGACGGCGGAGGAACCCGTGCCGCCAGCACAAATACCAATTGAATATTTCAGGAGGCCGGACGGCGCCTGGTTGGACGCGGCACCTCGGCCGCGTTACAAATTTATCTCTATAAAGCCATGAAACATTGCTAGTATTCCCAACGATGCCAGCGTGGTGAATCGTCCACTTTCCGCATGCTTCGTTTGATGCGGCGTTTCTCGTTTTCAAGGAGCGCTCATGCAAGCCCAGTATCCCGCCGCGCCACCTTTCCCGATTGCTCAAGTGACATGGCACGCCTCTTCCGCGTGGTCTGGCGTCCATCCGTGAGTGGTCGCTCAGCCGCACGAACAAGCGCGCCAAATGAATTGAATATAAATCGGACACACGAACGCGACCATCACTTTGAAACAAATTCGCATCAGGTAAAGGCAGGCGCTCGCCGATAAGAACACTCAGGACGAGACTGGAGCGATAACCACTACACTCCAACGGCGATAGCGAAGTCGAACGTCGCTGTCAATAACGCGAGCGAGGCAAAGTGTTTTTATTCGGACACCGACGCATCTGGTCAAATCCTTGATGGCAGCGGGCGCTACACTGTGAGCTTCCCTAAAGATCGGCTATCTCATGGCAAGGGCCTTCGGTCGCTAACGGTATATAACGCACATCACTTTTTCACTCAGCCCACAGAACCGCCATGCGCTGGGTAAGAAGATCAAAGACCCGCAGTTCAATGCAGATGGCTTGCTCGCGCCCTACGTGAAAAACACGAGGTTCAGTGAAGACAAAAGTTTGCCAATTGGTTGCAGGCGCCGGGTAGTGAAAAGTTCTCCCTGCACTTACGCGCCCACGGTCTCAGGCAGGCAATGCTCGACGACAACTGGGCACTGCCGCCAAATGTGCGAGAAACCTGACGCGCGCGCACTTGCACGCGTGCGGCTTTGCGACGCAGACGGTCCGTATGCGGTTCGGCCGGAGTGAGAATGTCGAACTCCTATTTGATAAGGACGATTATGAGTCAACCTAACGGTTTCTTCCCGACGAGGCGGGTTGTCGCCCGACTGTGCAAGGGTGCGCTTCTGGCGACTGCCGGCGTGAGCCTCTCGCAAACAGGGTGGGCGACTGAAGGCGGCATAGGCCGGCCCATTACCGGCATGCAGGTGACACCCTACGGCGGCATCGTGCCGCCCACCAACGACTGGATTGTGACCGCCGCCACGATTTATTACGAAGGCTCGCTGGGCGCAAGCAAGTCGATTCCGATCGCCGGTCAGGTCACGGCGGGCGTCGACGCGACAGCCGAATACACCATCCTCGCGGCAATCAAGACATGGGGCATTACCGTGGGCGGCTGGAACTTCGCGTCCTCGTTTGGCGTGCCGGTCCAGTACACGGACATTTCGTCATTTCATGGCCGTTTGCCGAACGACCACGGCACGCAGTTCGCCGACTTCTTCTTCACGCCGGTTATTGCCGGCTATCACCTGACCAAGACCGACCATATCGCGTTGAGTGTGCAGATCTATGCGCCGACCGGCGCGTACAACCCTAACCGGCTCGCCAATGCCGGGCAGAACACGTGGACCTTCACACCCACAATCGCTTACACGAAATTGCTGCCGAAAGAGAACATCGAGTTGTCGTTGAACTATGGCCTCGAGTTCTACACGCCCAATAACGACACCCATTATCACAACGCGCCGGTCAGCGTGCTCGATCTGCTTGCGCTCAAGCGCTTCAGCAACGGCTGGGGTGTCGGCGTGGTGGGCGGCTACATCCAGCAGATCGGCAATGACAGCGGCGGCATCGCAGATGCCGTCGGCGGCAGTCAGGGCCATTCCGTTGGTCTTGGGCCGATGGTCACGTGGTCGGGCAAGATCCAGAAGACACCCGTGTCGGCCTCTCTGCGCTGGGTCAATGAATTCAACACCAGCAATCGGCCGAAGGGCAATGCGGTGCAACTGTCGGTCAATGCGACTTTTCAGTAACGCGGCGCCTTGGGAGCAGCACGCTGCGGACTTACGGCAGCCGGCTCAGGCCGGCTGCGAACCAGATAGGGCGGCTCGACTCGCCCCGATCAGTGCGCCGTCTCGCGCTCGCATATCGCGTACACGCTGGAGCACAAGTCGGGATAGACGCGTCCCAACTCGAAACAGCCGTCGAGATACGCTCTGGATATGATGCCCGCCTCCAACGCCGCATCGATCTGGAAGTTGGCAAGGCCCTTGAAAAAGACGCCGCCTTCAGTGACCGGTCGCAGCTTCGCCGCCCGCAGGTCGGCCCGTAGCGTATCGATCGAATAGGTCACCCGGTGACCGTGCGCCGCTTCCGCCAGCGTCACGGCTGCGTGATGGTCGATCAACCCCATGTTGACCGCGATCTGCCGGGATCCGGCCCGCGCGTTCGGCGCAGCCACGAACAGCCTGCCGCCTTCGGACAACCAGCTGCCAATCCGGCTCAGGACTTCGACCGGATGATCGAGGTGCTCGAGCGTATGGATGAGGAAAATATTGTCGTAGCGCCGCGCCGGTTCGAAGGTCTCGAACGTCGAGTGATGGAACTTGACGGCGCCCCTCGTTTTATCCGACGCAACGGCGATACAGTCCGCCGAGGCTTCGACCACTTCCACGGAATCGAAGCGCTGCGTCAGAAGGCGCGTGAAGTTGCCTTCGAAGCATCCCAGTTCGAGCGCGTCATCGCCCGCGAGGAATGGCTCGAATGTGCGAAGCATGTACTCATGCATCAGGTAGTCGAAGTCGTAAGCGTACCGATGTTCGGGATGATCTTTTGCTTCTGCGTTGTAGTCTCTGCTCATATCGTCAATCCTGTCCGCGTTGATAGAACCGCTGCTCCACAGGTACGTAAAACTCATCGAGCGACTGCGGCACCCGGGCGTTGAAGCCGAGCACCTGGCGCATCCATGCATTGCAGCGGCCGAGATTGCCGTAGCCGAACAGGCGTGCGTAATCGAGCTGCGGCTTGAAGAACGGGCTGGTGAACGTCAGCGTCAGCGCACGACGCGGCGCGTTGGTGGTATTGCGTCCGGTTGCATGCCACATGCGCGAATCGAACAGCAGAATCGAGCCACGCTCTCCGGTCGCACGCGAGGCGTGAGCGTAGAAATGCTCGTCGGTGGGCTGCTCCAGCATGTTCTGCGAGTGCGGAAGAATATGCGTTGCGCCGTTCTCCAGCGTGAAATCATCGAGCATCACCAACGCGTTCACCATAAAGCGCCGCGTGTCGGAGCCGAAGCGGATATCGCGATGCACGTTCTGCACGTACGCGCGCGAGTCGCGCTCGTTGATGACGCCACCGTACGAATTCAGAACGAAGTTGCCTTCAAAGTACCCCTTGAAAATCGGCTCCAGCGCCGAGAGCTGCGCCAGCAATTCGACGTAACACGGGTCATCCATCAGCAGATGGTGCAAGGTGCCGGCGCTGTTTTCCAGCACGCCGTTGCGGTGCCGGATTTCGTCGCGCAACGCGAGCGAAGGACCCAGCGCCTCGACCACCGAATCGAGCAATTCGCTGCGAATCAGCCGGGGAAGCACCGTCCAGCCTGCCGTTGCAAGCGCAGTGTGGTGTTGAGCATCAATCGTGTTCATGAGTGGGGCGAAGCAACGGCAAAAGTGAAGGGCTCAGCGTCGATCATCAGCCAGGATGGCCATCGGAACGACGTCGAGATAGCGGCCGCCTTTGAAGGCGGCCTGGCGCAACAGACCTTCGGCGCGAAAGCCCACCTTCTCGTAAAGGGCGATGGCGCGCGCATTGGACGCGAGCACGGTCAACGAAATACGGTTGAGGTTGAGGTCGCCGAATGCGTGGTCGAGCGTCTGGCGCGTCGCGGCCTCGCCGATGCCGCGGCCGCGTGCCGTCTGCGTGCCGATCTGGATCGAGAACTCCGCGCAGCGGTGCACCCAGTCGATGTCCAGCAGGTATGTCACGCCCACTAATTCCTGGGTGGAGGCGAGGCATACGGCGAGCCGAACATTGGCGGCGCGGGAGCCGAGGTAACTATCGAACCATCTGTTGTCGATCTCGGCGCCCACATACCGGAAGGCGCCGCCCAGCAGGCTGACTAGCGCCTTGTCGGAGCGCCACGCATTGATAGTCGGCAGGTCGCCGCGTTCGATCTCGCGCAGGAATATCGTGTTGTCGCTCATGCGAGCCGGTCCAGTAAGTGTTGCACCATCGGCGCGAGATCGTCGCGCGTAAGCCGCTGATCGCATGGCAGGCAAAGGGTCGAGGCCGGGAGATTGCGCTCGAAGTCCGGCGCGCCTTCAGCGTCCGCCACGTCCGGCCAGTAAGTGGGCGTATAGATGCGCTGCGCGCGAAGCGTTTCCCGCGCGCCAGTGGGTGCGTCGAAAAACGGGTAGCAGAGCGGCACCGCATGTTCGTCGTGGCGAAACGTAAAGCGGTTGTAGCGCTGCAACTTCTCATGCAGGAAAGCGAAATTTTCGATGCGGCGCGCCCGCACATCTGCATAGTCGATACTGGCGAGCAGCCGCTCGGTCAGTCTCGACATCTGCAACGGCTCCTGGTACTTCAGACCTTCTTCGGCGGCGGCGTAGCCGGCGTAGCCGGCTTCCGCATCTTTTGCGAGCCGGGTCAGCAGGTGTCCGCAGCGCAGCAATGAAGCATCGTCGATTGCTTCCGGCATATCGATCGGCTGCCGGGTGACGAGATAGCCGCCGTCCGGCACGCCGAGAAACTTCCGCGGCGAGTACAGCGTGGCGAGACAGTCGGCGGGCTGCGCGAAGAACGCTTGCGCGTTGTCGATCAACACGCGTTCGCGAGGAAAGCGGCTGAGCACGTCGTCGACCTGGCGGGCGCACAGGTCGAAATAGTTGACGTAGAGGAGCCACTCATCGTCGCCGATATCGGCGGACTGCACACGCAAGTCGGCATCGAGCCGATAGCGTTTGACCGGCGTGCCGGTCATGCGCAAAGGCTCGATCATCGCGTCGCAAATGTACCAGGGCATCCAGACGGCAGCCGGCCGCTTCGCCCGAAGCAGTGCGAGGAACGCCGCGCGCGACGACTGGAAACGCAGCGCGTCGCCGTGAAGAGGCGCTTCGACTCGCGGCAGTTCGAGTTCGAAATAGCCGCCGATTGCGCGCGGCTCGCGCGCAATCATGCTGTCACCTCGACGCACAGCATATCTCTCACGCTGTTTTTGCTATTGAACATCAGGACGTCGAGAATGGATAAGGCGGGATGAAAGGCGCCGTCGTCGAACTGCGCATAGGGACACAGGTTCGGCTCGATGAAGGCAAGCTCCACGCCGCGCGCCGAAAACGCCGCGCTATCGTAAAGCGCGCGGCCGCCCGGAAGGTTCACATAGGTGCTCGCCTGCTCTTTTGCGCAGATGTCGAGGACCCGCTCCGTGCCTTTGAGATGCGCGTTGCCATATATCGTCGACGACGGGACGAATTCGGTGTCGATCTCGAGGTACTTGCAGATTTCCATGACGGTGTGCGAAGCGAGCAGCGAAACTGGCGCGAGAGGCTCCGCCAGAATCCGTGCGATCAATGCGCTGACCTGCGGGTAGTGAGGCGCTTTGGCATAGGCGTGCCGAATCGATTCAAGCAGTTTGCGCAGCCACCGCTCGCGCGGTTCGACCAGCACTTCGTTAATCTTCAACGAAGGACTCGCACCGCTGAGCGGCACGGTGAGATAACGCACCTGGTCGCCCTGCAGCATGCGGTTACGGTTGATCCAGCCGTTCTTGATGAAGTTCACGTCGTCGTAAAAGACGAACTTGTCGGCTGCCGCAGCCAGCTGAAAATACCCGATGTACGGGAGCAGGTAGGGCTGCATGATCGCGAGCTTCATGACGTTCAGGTATCCGCGATAATCCCGATGATGCGATCGAGCATGTCGTCTGTCAGCGCCGGGAAGATCGGCAGACACAGCACCTGTTGCGCGGCGGCACGCGCGACTGGCAAGTTGTCCTGGCGCGCGGAAGGCAGGCCGCGATAGATCGGAAAGTCCGAGATCAGCGGATAGAAATAGCGGCGCGCGTAGATGTTGCGGTCGCGGAACTTCTGATACAGCGCATCCCGGCTGATCGGATACTCCGGTCCGACGAGAATCGGAAAGTACGAGTGGTTCGCGACTTTCTGGCCTTCTTTGGGCAGGCAGCGGATACCGCGCACATCGCGCAGCCGTTCGCGATAGATCGCGTCGACGCGCGCGCGCTTTGCCAGCGCTTCATCAATGTGCTGCAGTTGCAGCAGCCCGAACGCGGCGTTGATTTCGCTCATCTTGCCGTTGATGCCGGATGCCACCACGGTCACTTCGTCGACGAAACCGAAGTTCTTCAGATGGTCAATGCGCTGTTTGGTCCTGGCGTCCTGGCAGATGATCGCGCCACCTTCGAACGTGTTGAAAACCTTGGTCGCGTGGAAGCTCAGCACCGCGAGGTCGCCGTGTTCGAGCACACTGCCGGTTTCGGTCTGCACGCCGAAAGCATGGGCCGCGTCGTAAATCACCTTCAGATTGTAGTTGTCGGCGATTTTCTGGATCGCTTCGACGTCGCACGGCTTGCCGTAGCAATGCACCGGCATGATCGCGGTGGTCTGCGGCGTGATCGCGGCCTCGATTTTGGCGGGGTCGAGATTGAGCGTGTGCGGATCGATATCGGCGAATACCGGCTTGATGCCGTTCCACACCAGCGAGTGCGCGGTTGCAACGAACGAATAGGGTGTGGTGATCACCTCGCCGGTCACGCGCAGCGCCTGCAGCGCGGTGAGCAATGCCAGTGTGCCGTTGGTGAACAGCGCGAGATGCTTGACGCCGAGGTACTTGCACAAGGCCGCTTCGAACTGCTGGTGAAACGGGCCGGCATTGGTCAGGATCTTGCTGTCCCAGATCTGTTGAAGATAGGGGATGAATTCTTCGAGCGGCGCGAGATGCGGCTGGGTAACGTAAATGCGGTCGTCGATCTGCGGCTCGATGGCCCCAAGCGGTAAGGCAGCGTTCACTTGTTTTCCCCTGTTTCGGATGGCGCGGTGTCGCCTGTGGCGGCAATGGCTTCTTCTGCCGTTACTTCGAACGGGATCGCCGGTTGGCCATCGCACCAGCGTTGCCACATGATTCGCAAGGCGCGCGACAACCCTGCGGCGACCACTTCGGGCCGGAATGCCGCCGAGGCCATGCAGCGTTCGCGCAGACCGATGCGCAGCGCGGCGAGCGCGGGAATATCGGAGGACAGCGCAACGCCCTTAGCGACGAAATCCGCCTTGTCCGTAGCGAGAAACTGCTCCAGCCCGACGTGCGACATCCAGGTGGTGCCGGCGCGGCTCGGTAGCGTGTTGCCGCAGATGGTCAGAGTCGGCACGCCCATCCACAAGGAATTCAGCACGGTGGTCGAACCCGTGTATGGGAACGTGTCGAGACAGATGTCGACGTGAAAATGCTGCTGCAGATAGACCGGGATGCTCGAGCGGCGACGGAACATCAGCCGCTCGCGTCCGATACCGACGCTGCCGAACCAGTCGATCAGGAGCTGTTCGTCATCGTCGTTGGCGATTGCGCCGAGCAGCATGCGCGACGAAGGCTGCGCGTGCAGTAATTCCGCCCACAGCGCGATCACGTCGCGGCGCAATTTGTTCATCCGGTTGAAACTGCCGAAGGTTACATAGCCGTTGTGCATGGCCGGCAGAATGTTGACCGGCGGCGCGCTCTTTTCGGGCAGGAACGGAGCGTTCGCCGGCAAATGGACGATCTTCTCCGAGAACATACGTTCGGCATCGCCGAACGGTACGCCGAATCTGTCCACCAGGTAGTAATCCATCGCGCTGAGGCCTGTGGTGGCCGGATAGCCGAGCCAGCTCACCTGGATCGGCGCGGGCTTGCGCGCAAACGTGAGGAGGCGGTTGCGGCCCGTATGTCCCGACAGGTCGAACAGAATGTCGATGCGTTCGTCGCGGATCTTGTTGGCCAGCTGCGCGTCCGGCATGCCGGTGATCTGCTGCCATTCATCGGCGCAATCGCGCAGCAATCGGGTGTAGTCATCTTCCATGATGTAGTTGTTGTACACATGGAGGGAGACGTTCGGGTCCTGGGCGAGATGCTGCATGACCGGAAGCAGGTAGGACGCTACGGCATGCCGGAACAGATCGCCGGAGACGAGGCCGATTTTGAGTTTGCGCGTCGGCGAGCGCTTGTTGACGTGCCGTGGCCACTGTGCGCGCACTGGCGCTTCGTGTTGCTGCGCGAATTTGAGGTGCTCGGCGAACAGCGTGCCCTGATCGATCTCAGGGTTGTGAGCGAGGGCAAACAGAAAGTTGTCGGCCGAGATCGGGTCTTTGGGGTTTTTCTCAAGCGCCACGCGGAAGTTTTGCTCCGCTTCCGCCACGAAGCCCAGGTCGAGTTGCAGCACACCCAGCGTGCTGTAGATGCTTGAATCGTCCGGCTTCAGTTCGATGGCGCGGCGTGCTGCGGCAAAACCCTCAGCTACGCGGCCCTGATGCACCAGCGACATGGCAAAGATGCGCTGCGCTTCGGCGTATTCCGGATTGATCTCGAGGATCGCGCGGCAAACCTGTTCCGTTTCTGCATACTGCCCCTTCAGGCGAAGCGTATCCGCGAGCACCGTGCGGCTCTCGAGTTCCTCGGGCAGCAGTTCCGCGGCTTTGCTCAACGGGGCGACCGCGTCGTCGTAACGGCCCAGCCGGTGCAGCGCGATGCCGAGCCATCGCCACGCGTTGCCGTCCGCGGGGAAGCGTTCGGTGAACGAGCGGGCAATTTTCACCGCTTCGGTGATATTGCCTTTGTTGTACAGCGCCGTGTAGCGATTCGTTTCCTGCTGGCTGATCCGGCGTCCCGACGCGATCGTGGAGCGGTTTTCCTGAGCGTTTGCCGAGGCGCCTTTTTCCGCGGCCGGCAGGGCGGTTCCCGGTGGCTCTTTGGGCACAACCGGAAATGTCGAGATGACTTTGTCCGGATTCGACATCCGGACGATGAGGCCATCCACTGCGGGGCCTTTCAGCCCTTGCTTCTGGCCCATCTCCAGGGCGAGCCACGCGGCGGCGGCTTCACCTGCGTCGATCAATGCGCTGACATAGGCTGCCCAGTACTGCCCGTTTTGCGGCTGGTACCCGAGGAGTTGCTCGAAAAGCGGCAATGCGTCCCGCGACCGATCGGTCTGGCCGAGCAGCACGGCAAGGTTGTACAGCACGTCCGCGTGCTGCGGCTTCGCGTCGAGAATCGCACGATAGAGCGTTTCGGCGTCGTCGAATTCACCCTTGTGGTGGTGCTCCAGAGCCGTTTGCAAGACGAGCGCAATGTCCTGCTCGAGTTGCTGCTCGGACGTCAAGGGGTTGGCGGTGGGCTGCTCGTACAGGAGAGTCATGGTCTCAGCGCAGAATGGTCTATGAACGAAATTGTGCGACGGGGCAAGCGGTTCTGATGCTCGGAGATGATGGGGAAAAGGCCGCCTGTTTGGCGTATGGGGAGGACGGGTGAAAAGCCGAAAGACAAGAAAAAAACCCGCACGAGGCGGGCTGAGGGAACGAGCGCGCCTCACTTCGGCACGTAGTTCTTATTGTTGGGTCGGCCGGCTGAGCCGGCTGTTTGGGAGCGGACGTCGCCTTGCGCGGCTCCGCCCCGGCTGATTTTTCTACAGGCGGGCCATCCGCTGATATTCCCCGGCTGCCCTGGTGCGTCCGATCGCCGCTTCGAACTCGATGTGCAATTCGTTCTGGGTGACTTCAGCGTCGGCGAGTAGCGCGGCGTCGATCGCCTGGATCTGGCGGATCATCTCCAGCGCGGCCGGTTTCTGGCCGGCGGTGAGCGACATCAGCAGCGGCGAGCGCGTTTCGGTCAGGCGGGCGGCTTCCGGCCAGTCGGCGAGCGAGGCCGCCTGTTCGATTGCCCGCGTGATGGACAACACGCGTTCGACCAGTTCCGCCTGGGTCATGTTGTGCGTGTTCATGGCTTAGCTCTTGTTCGTGGCCAGCGCGCCTGCGCTGTTGGTGCCGCCGAACAGCGCGGTCAGGTATTGCGAATTGTTGTTCATGGTCGCCATCAACGTGTTCAGCGCGGTGAACTGCGCCTGATACTGGTTCGTCAATTGTGTCGTGTAGTCGGCGAGCGCGGTTTGCTGTGTGGCGATGCTCTTCAGGTCGGCGTTCAGCGCGCTATTGCGCGTGTCGATGATGCCGCCGGTCTGCGTGAAGGTGGTGATGCTGGCGTTCAACTGCTCGGCAATGCCGTTGGTCGAATTGAACAGCGATGCGACCGTGGCCGGGCTGCTCGTCAGCGCCGTGTTCAGCGCGTTGTTGTCGACCACCAGCGTGCCGTCCGCCGGATCGTCCTTCAGCGTGATGCCGATCGCCGCCAGGGTGGCGCCCGTGCTGCCCGAGCCAACCGCACCGCCGACGATATTGGCCAGCGTGTTCTTGATCGTCTGCAGCGTGGAGTCGCCCAGCAGCGGACCTTGCGACGTCGAGCCGGAACTGAACGACGTGAGCGTGGACATCGTCGTCACGACGGTGTTGTACAGGCTCACGAAATTGTTGATCGCGGTGTTCTGCGACGTAGTGTCCTGCGCGATGGTCAGCGTCTGCGGGGTGCCAGCGGGCGTGCCCACGGCCGCCGCCGTCAGGTTGATCGTCACGCCTGAAATGGCGCCGGTCACCGCGTTGCTGGAACTGCTGCCCGCGATTCCGCCGATCGTGTACTCCGCGTCTTGCGCGTAGCCACTTTGCGTCCACGCGCTGTTCGAATTAGCCGACGAGATCGACGACTGGCCGCCCGTGGTGCTGGCCGTCGACGTCACGCCGAGGCTCGACAGGCCGGTGTCGCTCGTGACGTTGCTGGTCGAGACGTTGATGACGTTGGCCGCCCCCGTGTTCGCCGCGCGCAGCACGAGGTGGGCGCCGTCCGTGCCGGTCACGATGGTGGCCGTGACGCCCGGGTTGCTGCTGCTCGCGTTGATCGCCGACGCGATGCCCGAGAGCGTGTTGTTGCTGCTGTCGACGTTGATATCCATCGACTTGCCGTTCATCGAGATCGACAGCGTGCCAGTGCCTAGCGCCGTCGTGGCGCCGAAGGCTGCCGACGATAAGGCTTGCGAGCTGGCGATCTGCGTCACGGCGATCGAATAACTGCCGGCCACGGCGCCGACGCCGGCTGTCGCCGTCAGCCCGGTACCGCTCGCGGTCGCCGCGAACGTTGCCAGCGTGTTGCCGTTGGCGAGATTCGTGATGCCCGACTGCAGCGCGCTGAGCGCCGAGCTCAGTGCGCCGTACGCGGACAGCGTGGTGTTGTCGGTGGTTTGCTGTGCCGCCAGAGCCGCGGTTTGTCCGGCGGTCTTGGCGTTCACGAGCGCCGTGACGAGTGTCGACACGTCCATCGACGAATTGCCCGTCGAGCCGCTGATGATCGATTGGGCAGCCGACTGCAGCGCGGCGTTGGCGCTTGCTGTAGAAGACGAGGTTGAGATCGAGGACATGCAGAGGCTCCGGGCGTCTGGAAATCGGTGTTGGTTGGTGCGCGATGCTACATCACTACGTGATGGAAATGCACGGCGGGAGGCATGCCTCCCGTCGCTTGAAACCCGGCGATGCGCCCCGTTTGCGCGCGGCGCATCGCCGTTACTGCGTCAGCTCTTACTGCAGGAGCTTCAGAACTTGCTGTGGGTTCGAGTTAGCTTGCGCCAACACCGAGATACCAGCTTGTTGCAGCACTTGCGCCTTGCTCAGGTTGGCCGTTTCTTGTGCGAAGTTGGCGTCCGTGATTTGCGACTGTGCCGACGACAGGTCGGTCGATTCAGCTTGCTGCGACGTCGAGATTGCGGTGAAGCGGTTTTGCGCGGCGCCCAGTGCAGCTTGCAGCGTGTTCACGGTCTGCAGCGCATTGTCGATAGAGACCATTGCCTCGTTCGCGCCGGTGACCGTGCTGATGTCGAGGCCCGAAACCGTCGGCGGGTTGTTGATCGCGTTGATCTGTGCGACCGATGCGATGGCGGCGGAGGACGCCGCGCCGGTCGTCGGAATGGCACCTGCGCTGAGCGCGAGCGAAGTAATTGCAGTGCCGGTGCCCGAGGCCGTACCAGCGCTGAAAATCGAGCTCACTGCCGCAGCCGAGATAGCCTGGTTGTTCTGGTCGGTGAACGTATAGCCGCCCTTGCCGTCCGACAGCACGTTGATCGACGTGATCGTTGCGCCCGTGCTCGTGTAGACACCCGTCGAGCTGAGGCTGACGGCGATCGTGCCGACCGTTTGACCCGTTTGCACCAGGCCGCCGCCGATCTTCGCTGCCGACATCGATTGGCTCAGATCCAGGCTGATCGTCTGACCGACGTTCGCGCCGACCTGGAACGTCACGCTGCCTGCCGAGCCGTCCAGAATGTTGGTGCCGTTGTACGTCGTTTGCGATGCGATACGGTTCACTTCAGCGATCTGTGCCGAAACTTCCTTCTGCAGCGCTGCCTGGTCGCTCGACGACAGCGAACCGGTCGATGCTTGCACCGCCAACTGGCGGATACGTTGCAGGCTGGAGGTCAGCGAGGACAGTGCGCTCGATGCGGTTTGAATCATCGACACGCCGTCATTCGCATTCGACACGCCCTGGTTCAGGCCGTTGATCTGCGTTTGCATACGCGTCGAGATTGCCAGGCCTGCTGCATCGTCAGCCGCGCTGTTGATGCGCTTGCCCGACGACAGACGGGTGATGGCTTGCGAAAGGGCGCTTTGCGAGCCATTAAGGTTTTGCTGTGCAACCAGCGAGTTGATGTTGCTATTGATTCCGAGCATGGAAAATCTCCTAAATAAGCCTTGAGCCCAATACGCCACGTTGGCATCGGCGGAAGCACTCGTTCATTGCTGGCCGCCTCAGTGAAGGTTGACGGCGCCTCTTAAAAAAACTTGAGGAACTTTGTGCAATAGCGACCCAATTGTTTTCCGGGCCGGGCGGCGCTGCGCAGCCCGCGAAGCCTTGCTCCGCAGACCCACTGCAGGTATTGAAAAGACGGCGTATTCTCTTTTTCTCTCGTGACAAACCCTGGAGAAATCATGCAAAAGCGCAGGATTGGGCGTTCGCAATTACAGGTCGCACCGCTTATGTTCGGCGGCAATGTTTTCGGCTGGACCGCCGATGAAGCCACCTCGTTTTCGATTCTGGATGCGTTTGTCGATGCCGGACTCGACTTTATCGATACTGCCGATGTCTATTCCGCGTGGGTGCCGGGCAACCAGGGCGGAGAGTCGGAAACCATCATCGGCAAATGGCTCCGTCAGAGCGGCAAGCGCGACAAGATCGTGCTCGCCACCAAGGTCTCGAAGCATCCGCAACGCAAGGGGTTGTCGGCGGCGAACATTCAGGCCGCTCTAGAGGATTCGCTGCGGCGCTTGCAAACCGATTACATCGACGTCTACTTTTCCCACGACGACGACACCGAAACGCCGCTCGCCGAAACGCTCGGCGCGTATCAGAAACTGATCGAGGCGGGCAAGGTGCGGGTGATCGGCGCGTCGAACTACAGCGGCGCGCGCGTGGAGGAAGCGCTTGCGGTGTCCCGTCAGCACGGACTACCCGAATATCAGCTGTTGCAGCCGGAATACAACCTGTATGACCGCGCGGAATATGAGCGCGACATCGAGCCGGTGGCGCTCGCCAATCAGCTCGGCGTGGTGGTGTACTACAGTCTTGCGAGCGGCTTTCTGTCCGGTAAATACCGCTCGAAAGCGGATCTGGCCAACAAGGCGCGCGGCAGCCGGGTCGAAAAGTACCTGAACGAACGCGGTTTGCGAATTCTTGCCGCGCTGGACCGGATCGCCGACGCGCATGGCAGCACGCCGGCTACGGTTGCCCTGGCATGGCTGATCGCGCGGCCTGGCGTTACGGCCCCGATTGCCAGCGCAACGTCGGTCGACCAGCTCAAAAGCCTCGCGGCAGCCGTTCATCTGATGCTGACGGGCGCCGATATCCGCGAGCTGAACGAAGCTAGCGCCTGAGCGCAAACGACCTGGCGCAATCGCTAAACCCCTGGTAGGATGGAGAGTTTCCTGATATCATCGGGAGTGAATTGAGATCTTTGCCTGTTTCGTCAACGCCTTTCCGTTGATGAAAGGTCGGCGAAACGGCAGCAGACGCGGCTTTTGCATCATGTCTGTCCGCGTTCCGCGGTGAACTCCCCACCTCTCTTTTCCGGCCTCCGTGGCCGCTTTGCCTCTCGTTTCAATCGTGGTTTGGCCGGGTTCTGCCCGCGTTTGCCTGTTACTGGCCATGAATTGGAACGACCGGAGGGCCGGCGCGTGAGCGGTATGCCGCCACGCAATTTACCCCTATCAAGTGATTGAGTTAGGAATTACATGACGACGATTCTTCTGAAAGAAAACGAGCCGTTCGAAGTGGCGATTCGCCGCTTTCGTCGCGCAATCGAAAAGAATGGCCTGATCGCTGAACTGCGTGAGCGCCAATCGTACGAAAAGCCGACCACGGCACGTAAGCGCAAGAAGGCTGCTGCTGTGAAGCGCCTGCACAAGCGCCTGCGCAGCCAGATGCTGCCGAAGAAGCTGCACTAAGCACGCTTTTTCCGCACGGCCGAACGGCGGTGTGAGCTTCGAAAGAAGCCACATCGCCGTTTTGCTTTTTGGCCGTTTCTTTTTGGCCGTTCGTTGGATCGCCCGGCGTTGGGCGACCAAGGCGGTTGTGCGTTTGTGGTGGCGGACGGTGTGCGCCGCGACCCGAGGTGGTGCCGCAGTCGTGCTTTGGCGAGCCGTATCCCTGTTATGCCGCGCTCTTCAGCCGTCCGGCGGAAAGGCCGAACTGGCGGGCGATCGAGCCCAGACGGTCACGCCACTCCCACGTGCCAAATGCATCGTGCACGTTTTGCAGGCAACTGAGCAGATCGACGGTGGCCGGGTCGTACACATTGATGTGCGAGCGCAGAAGCGCCTTCTTCAGGGCGGACACGCCGACATCCATATACGCCGGCATTGCGGTGGCCGTTTTGCCCACATAGCGCACCGGAATACCTTCCATCGCGGTCATGTAGTCGCGAGGCCTGATGAAGTTGCCCACCGGGCAGCCGCCGCAATAGCCGCGATAGGCGCCGCCGCCGCGCGGCAGCAGTGCGGCGCATTTCTGGGCTAACAGATGGTCGACGGCCTGGTCGAAAATATCCTGATGCGTCAGGAAGTTAAGCGTTTTCATGGTTGGTCTCCCGTGCGCTACGCCGCGGTTATTCGTTGTTTGAGCGTGCGACTGGCGATATCGGGCGCGCGCTATTCGGCGGCGAGGCCCGGACTCGCGCGGCGCGGCGAAAAGCGTCTGATTCCCCGAATCGGATGTTTTTCGTCGATGCAACTCGCAGACAGAGTTTGCCGGTTGTCGCAGCCGCAGCTCGTAACGGTATAACGACCAATGCGGCCCGGAAGCGCAGCAGCGCTTTCACCGGTTGGGCGTATCGGGACGAATCCGGCGTCACGGCGCGTCGCGTCTTCGTCCTCCAGGCTTACGTCGCAGGCTGATGGGCGGACCACGCGCAGCGGCGCATGGGAGTTTCCCTGAGCCACCTTTCTTTTTTAGAACCGCGGTACTAGACAGCGGGAAGCCGCCGCCGCTGCTTCATCCCGCTTTACGATTACGTCCCTTCTTGCCGAGCGCCGCGCATCGTGCGCGGCACGTGCAACTCGCCTCATGGTCGTTCACCATACCCACCGCTTGCATGAACGCATAGCAGATCGTCGAGCCGACGAACTTGCAACCGTAGCGCTTCAGCCCCTTGCTGAGCGCGTCCGAAATATCGGTCGACGCTGGCGCCTGCTTGTAGGAAGCCCAATCGTTCTGGATCGGCGTCTGATCGACGAACGACCAGACGAAATTGGCAAGCGAGCCGTGCTCGGCCTGAATCTGCTGGACCGCGCGAGCGTTGGTAATGGCCGCTTCGATCTTGCCGCGATGGCGCACGATACTTTCGTCCGTCACCAGCGCATCAACATGCTTCGGCGTAAAGCGCGCGACTTTGTCGATATCGAAGTCGGCGAAAGCGCGCCGATAGCCGGCCCGTTTGTTGAGAATCGTCGACCACGACAAACCTGCCTGAGCGCCCTCCAGCACCAGCATCTCGAACAGATGCTGGTCATCGCGCGAGGGCACTCCCCATTCGGTGTCGTGGTAGTGTGCGAGCGCTTCGCTCGATACCCAGTTGCATCGCTGTGTCACTGTCGCGCTCCTGCGTTGTGATGTCGCCCGCCAGCATAGCCGAAGCCGTGCGCACTGCAAGTTAGCCGTTCGGCCGATTGCCGGATTGAAACTGACCTGCCACGCTACGCGTTATTCATCCACGGAACTCATTCGATTCCATGAACAAAGACTTCTTTCTGATCGGCATCGATGGCGGCGGCAGCGGCACGCGCGTCGTGCTCGGCGACGCACAGGGCCGCGAGCTGGCGCAGGCGGCAAGCGGGCCGTCCGGTTTGGGGCTCGGTGTCGAACGTGCGTGGCAGGCCATTGCAGCCGGCTGCGGCGAAGCATTTGCACGCGCCGGCGTGGCGCTCGACTGGTCGCGCTGCATACTTGGCTGCGGACTGGCGGGCGTTAATAATCGCGACTGGCTGACAGCGTTTCGTGCACAGGCGCCCGCGCTAGCCGGACTCGCCGTGGAAAGCGACGCCTATACCACCCTGCTGGGCGCACACGCCGGCGCGCCGGGCGTGATCGTCGCGCTTGGCACCGGCAGCGTGGCGGCCGTGCTGGATGGCGACGGCGAATGCCGTATGGTCAGCGGCTACGGCTATCCGTCGGGTGACGAAGCGAGCGGCGCGTGGCTCGGGTTGCGAGCCATCGTGCATGCGCAACATGCACTCGACGGCCGCGGCCCCAACGACGATCTCGCACAAGTGCTGCTCGTCCATACCGGCGCGCATGACCGTGACAGCCTCGTCGTCTGGCTCTGCGAAGCCAATCAGACCGCTTATGCGAGACTTGCGCCGATCGTCATCGCCCACCGCACGCACCCGTTCGCGGCGCGTTTGCTCGGCGAGGCCGGCGTCGAAGTGGGCAAGATGATCGCCGCGCTGGATTCTTCGGCGAGCCTGCCGATCGCGTTGTGCGGCGGACTCGGCACGCCGTTGCGCGAGTACGTGCCGCAGATCTATCAGGCGCGGTTGCGCGAGCCGCTGGCCGACTCTGCGCATGGTGGATTGCAACTGGCGCAGCGCGAAGCGGTTCGTGTCGGCAGCTGAAAACGGCGCGTCGTGGTGCGCTCACGGCTGAGAATCGCCGGGCGTGGCCCGCCCGTTTCCGGTGAACCCGGCCGGCGCCGGTAAAATACGCGCTTCGATGTTGCCCGACTGCTCACACTATGTACAAAGTTATCGCCACGGACCTCGACGGCACGCTGCTCAATGCCGATCACCAGGTAGATCCGTTCACGGTCGCCACCGTGCGTAAACTCGAGAGCGACGGCCTGCGCTTCGTGATTGCAACGGGCCGCCATTATTGCGACGTCGCGGGCATCCGCGACGTGCTGGGCATCAGTCCGTATCTGATCACGTCGAATGGCGCGCGCATTCACGCGCCGGACAACACGGTGATTCATGCCGACGACCTGCCTCCTGCCATCGTGCAACGGCTGGTGCGGCCGGAAATCGCCGGTGCGCATGGCCGTGTGATCGTCAATCTGTTCGCCGATCAGGCCTGGCTGATCGATCGCGATGCGCCGGATCTGCTGAAGTTTCACCAGGACTCGGGGTTCACTTACGCGGTGACCGATCTGCCGAAACACGACGGCGTAGACATCGCGAAAGCTCTCTACATTGGCGAGCCGGCCGATCTCGCGCAGGTCGCGGCAAATCTCGCACGCGAATTCGGCGATGCCCTTTACGTGACCTATTCGCTGCCGGACTGCCTGGAAGTGATGACAGCGAACGTATCGAAGGGGCGCGCGTTGCAGATCGTGCTCGAGCGCGTCGGCGTGGATGCCTCGCATTGCGTGGCGTTCGGCGACAACATGAACGATATCGATCTGCTGGAGACGGCCGGACATCCGTTCATGATGAATAATGCCAATCCCGATCTCATGGCGCGTCTGCCGAACGTGCTGCGCATTGGCAACAACTTCGAAGCGGGCGTCGCGCACCATCTGCGCAAGCTTTTCTCGCTCGACGACGAATTAATGTCCTGACCGAAAATGGAACCGGCCCGCGTCCGTTTTCGTGAACGCGGGCCGTTTCTCGTGCGAACCTTCGCGGCTGTCCGGTTGCTGTCGACCGTGTTGCAGGTCGCCGGTTGAGCGGCGGCGGCAAGACACCTCGTTAGCCGCCGTCAGCCGCACCACGAAGATCAGCCGTGCCATCCGCCACGGCGATCGCCATGGTCGCCACGGTCATCGCGCCCCCAGCCACGATCGTTGTGGTTCCAGCCACGGTCATACCGATGGTCGCCACGGTAGTAATCACCGCGATCGTAACCGCGGCCCCAGCCACGATTGCCGTAATACACCGGCTGCGGCGCGGCATAGACCGGAGCCGGTCGGGCATAAACCGGTACGCCGAGCGACAAACCGATGTTCAGATCCGTATGCGCTTGCGCGACACCGCATGCGCCCGCTGCGAGTCCTGCGGCTACCAGCAAGTGAGTGACGATGCGTTTCATGTTTGTTCTCCTGTGAGGCGACGTATGTGTGTCGCACAGGACCAATCTACGCATTCCGGCCGGCGGGTACTGCGACGAGATGTTACGGACTGCAAGCATCGTCGCGGGAATTGAAAGGCGGGCGCAGCGGCATTCGAGTGCAGCCCGTGCGAGCCGCTGCTCTCTCAAAGCCAAGCCGTACAAGGACGCGCGACCATTTGAGCCGTTCCGGAGCTCGCCCGGCGCCACGCTTTAGTCAAATCAGCTGGCGGCGAGCGTAATTGCGGCTTACATCTGTATTGGCTGATTAATCTGCTGTATTCCCGGAAGACGCCGACGCAGCCGCCGACGATGCATCCGGCAGCGCTGCGCAAGGGCAATCGGTTGCGCGCCCATCCAGTCCCTGCCGGTCGTGTTTGAAGCTGGCGCGCGCGGTGCCGTTTTCCCAGTTGAGGCGAACAATATAGATACTGTCGAAATCGTCGCTCTTCCACTTCGGTATATCGGCCGCATTGCCGCCGTGCGCGCTCAGCATCTGGCGCAATAGTTTCACGATCAGCTTGTGTTCCCAAGCCACGACAATCAGCTTGTTGCGATTGGCCGGATTGACGAGTGCGCTGCCGAGCTGGTCGATCTGAGCGAAACCGTAGGGTGTTTGCACCGGCATCTGGAACTGGATGGCGGTAGGTTCGATGGTGGCAAGTGGCCGGATGTAGTAATACGGCTTGCCGCTGTCGTTTTTTTGCTGGCCGGGATCGGGTGCATAAATCGCGTCCGGTTTGCCGAACTTGGCGGCGATCACCGCCGGCAAAGCCAAGGCGCGGTTCAGCCCCTGGCAGTTGAGCTGGCCGTAGCCTTGGGCCGGCTTCTCGCCGTGCCGCACGAACACGAGCGTTTCAATCTCGCTGTCCGCCGCATGCGCGGTAGGGGGCGCCGACAGACCCGCGCACAGGCCACAGATGGTGAGTGCGACACCATGCGTAAATCCGCGGAAACGCTTCATAGGGGCACCTGTGCGAGCCTGGGAGGTCGCACGATTCTAGCAGCGGTGCTCCCGCGCGCCATTGGCACGATGTCGCGATGCCCATGCCCGTCCGCAGCAAAACAGAGCGGGCGCCGTAGCGCCCGATTTGAATGCCCGCGCTCTTGACTAGTCGAGCGCCAGCTTTTGCGAATTGCTGTCGCGGCTTTCGGCGAGGGCCGGATACAGCACGCCCGCGATCACTGCGCCGAGAATCGGTGCAAGCCAGAACAGCCACAACTGATCCACCGCCGCACCGCCGACGAACAGTGCCGGGCCCGTGGAACGCGCCGGGTTGACCGAGGTATTGGTCACCGGGATCGAGATCAGGTGAATCAGCGTGAGGCATAGGCCGATGGCGATCGGCGCAAAGCCAGCCGGCGCGCGTTTGTCGGTCGCTCCGAGAATGACGAAGAGGAAGAAACCGGTCATCACGACTTCGCAAATGAATGCCGCGGCGAGCGAGTAATGACCCGGCGAGCGTTCGCCGTAGCCGTTGCTCGCGAACCCGCTGGCAACCAGGTCGAAGCCCGGCTTGCCCGTCGCGATGAGCGACAGCACGAACGCACCGAGCACCGCGCCAATCACCTGCGCGACGATGTACGGCAGCAGATCGCGCGCCGGAAAGCGGCCGGCGACGGTCAGGCCGACGCTTACCGCGGGATTCAGATGGCAGCCGGAAATGTGGCCGATCGCATAGGCCATTGTCAGGACAGTCAGGCCGAAGGCGAGCGCCACACCCACGAACCCAATGCCCAGGCCGTGGACCGGCCCGGCGAAGTTGGCGGCGAGGACGGCGCTGCCGCAGCCCCCGAGCACGAGCCAGAAGGTGCCGAACAACTCGGCGGCGAGACGTTTTGACAACTGCATGATTGGTAATCCTAAAAAGATGACGCTTCCGCGAGCACGCACGGCTAAGTCGGATGCCATGCCTTCGGCGCACAATTCTAGGGAAAGGTCGCCGAATCCGCTGTCAAGAATTGTCAATGTGGCGTCGGGCTTACCTATTATTGCGAGATAAAGAGGCTGTTTAACAATTCACCCGTGTTAATAATTATCAGAGGATATCTTGCTAAATCGGTATTGTTGTCCATTGCGAATTTTTATAATTACAGTTAGTCTGCGAGCGAATGAGTTCTAAAAAAGGGGAGAACCGGAATGTCTCAATATGCAGACCTCAAGGCGCAGATCGCTAAATTGCAGGCACAAGCAGAAGAAGCGCGGCGTACTGAAATTGACAACGTGGTCGCTGACATCCGCCAAAAGATCGCTGAATACGGTCTGACCGCTCAAGATCTTGGCTTTGCCGTCGCCGCCAAGCGCGGGCGCCCGCCCAAGAAGGCGCCGCTGCCGGCGAAATACCAGGATCCCAAATCGGGAAATACATGGAGCGGGCGCGGCAAACCGCCCAAGTGGATCGTCGGCAAGAATCGCGAGCGCTTTCTGATTGGCGCGGCTTGAGGCGATTGCCGGTCGTCGCGAAAGCCAACTGAAGGTTATTGGCACTCGGTCTTTTATTTGCCGAGTGCTAATCTTTGATGGAAGCGCATCCATACCCGTATTAAAAAAGCCGCCCTCAAGCGGCGGCTTTTTTAGACAAGAAGCGGGATAAGCTGGATTTACCGCTCGCGCAAACGATTCACACGAAGAAATGACTGACTACGGGTGCGCAAGCCGGAAATGCCGTGCGCTGCGGATCCGGTTCTCAGGCGGCTGAGCGAAAAATCGCCACAGCCGCTCGAACGGAACGTTTAGCCCACCGCGACTTGGCGCAGCACCGGGCGGCGCGTGGCTTCGATCAGCGCCGAATAGCCGTCCACATAATTCTGCGCCATGGTCTTCGAGCTGAAGCGGCGTTCGAACTGGGCACGGATTTCGGTGCGCGACAGTTCGTCCAGGCGTTGCAGCGCGGCGACTGCGCCTTGCACATCCTCGACGATGTAACCCGTCACGCCGTGGTCGATCACTTCCGGCACTGAGCCGCGATTGAACGCGATCACCGGCGTACCGCAAGCCATCGATTCGATCATTACAAGGCCAAACGGCTCCGACCAGTCGATCGGGAATAGCAGCGCCTTGGCGCCCGAAAGAAATTCAGGCTTCTGCGCCTCATTGATCTCGCCGACGAATTCCACATGCGCCTGCGACAGCAACGGCTCGATTTCGCGTTTGAAGTATTCCTGGTCGACCTTGTCCACCTTGGCGGCGATCTTCAGCGGCAAACCGCTTTGTGCAGCGATCTTGATGGCTGTATCGACGCGCTTCTCCGGACAGATACGGCCGAGGAACGCCAGGTATTCGGGCTTCTTGTGCGTTTGCGGCGTCAATAGCTGCTCCGGCAAGCCGTGGTAAATCGTGTTGAGCCAGTTCGCTTGGGGCAGCGGCGCACGTTGCGAATCCGAAATCGAGACTACGGGAACATCGGAAAACGCATCGAACACCGGTTGCAGTTCCGGCAGGTCGAGACGGCCGTGCAGTGTCGTCACGAACGGCGTGTCCATCGTGCTGAAAAGCGGGAACGGCATGTAGTCGAGGTGGAAGTGCAGCACGTCGAACTCATGTGCGACCTTGCGCACCTTCTCCATCATCAGGACGTGCGGAGCCAGCGCGTCGCGGATCGTCGGATCGAGGCGCAGCGCACGAGGCCAGCAGGCGTCGAGGTTCGCCGAGGTAACCGAGTCGCCGCTCGCGAACAGCGTGACGTCATGGCCGAGTTCGACCAACGCCTCGGTCAGATACGATACGACGCGTTCGGTGCCACCGTAGAGTTTCGGTGGGACAGCTTCATACAACGGCGCAATTTGTGCGATTCGCATGCGTTTCTCCTGAACTGAACGGCATCGCATAGCGGCGCTCGAGTGGAGCGAGGAGCGATTGCCTGACGGACGGTTGGGCGCGGTAAGCCGCCGCCCGGGGGTGTTCCGAACCTGCATCGGGTAATCCCTTAGCTTCATTATCGGGATCGACCGCGCGAATTCGAGTTATTTTTCAAACGCTTAATGTTGTTACAGCGCGAAACATGCCGCGTTACAGGTCGTCTGGAAGCGATCCCGACAACCGGAAGCAAAAAACGGCCATTTTATTCGAACGCAGCGCATCCTATCAGCAAGCCGTGGGCCCGGACATCAGAGCGCATCGCCTACAGAGCCTGCGTTACGCAGGAGTGAAAACGTCTTATAATTCTTTCTCACCGCTGCACCGGTGCGGAATTTGAATCCTTCAGGCTCACTCTTCCAGTCCGCATTCCGCATCGCTGTCGGTAGCTATTCACCGCGCATAGACTTCCAGATTGCGCTTCAGCCCTTTCCGTTTGGCTCCGCTCGCGCCCTCACTTGTAGGAAAAATTCCTACACGAATGACGGATTAATCCGTCAACAAGGCTGGGTGTCTATCCGATTTTCGTCCGCGCCCCCTTTCGACACAATGCTCGCAAGACCAGAAACGAGCCGATTCGTGCGGTTTAAGCGCGCGCGTCCGAGCAAACGTTTCCACAACGGCCTGACCAGCCAGATACACCCCGGGGGAATCATGAGCGCGACAAGCGATATGCTCAATGAGATCAGAGAAGTTAACCTGTCTTATCTCCTGCTCGCGCAGCGGCTGCTACGCGAAGACAAGCCGATGGGCATGTTTCGCATGGGGATTTCGGACCAGTTAGCCGATGTGCTCGCCAATCTGTCGTTGGCGCAGACCGTCAAGCTGGCAGCGTCCAATCAGGTGTTGTGCCGTTTCCGTTTCGACGACCATGCCGTGCTGTCCGCTCTGGCGGACAAAGGCAAATCCGGCGCCGTGGCACAGGCGCATTCCGCGATCCTGATGGCAAGCCAGCCAGTCGAGCAACTCGGCTGATGGCACGTAGTAACCAAAGCCAGGCAATCAGGACGGGGGAAACGCGAACGGATGGCCTATAAAAGTGTTGTACTCGAAGTCAGGGAGATCACCCTGGCCATCGAACTGATCGAACTTGGCGCGCGTTTGCAATTGCTGGAGGCTGAAACCAGTCTGTCGCGCGACCGGCTCATCAAGCTGTACAAGGAACTGAAAGGGGTGTCGCCACCCAAGGGCATGTTGCCGTTTTCGACCGACTGGTTCATGACCTGGCAACCGAACTTTCACTCGTCGCTGTTCTATAACATCTACCGTTTCATGGCTGGCCATGGCGGTTGCCTGACGATCCAGTCGATCGTGAAGAGCTACCGGCTCTATCTGGAACACGTCCAGTTGCACGACGACGAGCCCGTGCTCAGTCTCACGCGCGCCTGGACGCTGGTGCGTTTTTTTCGACTCCGGGATGCTGCAAATGACCGCCTGCTGCCGCTGCGGAGGACATTTTGTCGCGCATGCTCACGATCCCCAGCATGCGTTCGTCTGCGGACTGTGCCAGCCGCCCTCGCGCGCCGGTAAGACAAAGAAATTCGCCGACGCCCGCGCCCGCGAGAGCCTCGCCGCCCTGGAATCCTGACCCACAAGGCGGCCGCCGGCGCGCTCAGCCATCCATCTCCCCTGCGGGCGGGCTTTCCAGCCCGCCCGCACGATGCCCGGCCGCGCCGGGGCCGGCTGCTTCGGCCTCTGGTTTACACCGGCGCGACGCGCCATATTTCCGCCAAAGTTTTCTGCTTTGTTGCCGTAAACCTGATTAACGACGGTCACCGTCGCTTCTTTGTGAGGGCTCGGCAGTGCTGATTTTCGTGGGAACACTCGTGACGCTTTTGTCCGTTTTCGGCGGTTATGCGCTGGAAGGCGGCCATCTCGGCGCGCTCCTGCAGCCCGTTGAAGTGCTGATGATCGTGGGCGCCGGCATCGGCGCGTTCATTCTCGGTAACGGAATGAAGACGATCAAGGCGACGCTGCGCGTCATTCCGACCCTGTTCAAGGGCGCGAAGTACAACAAGGACGTGTATATGGAGCTGATGGCGCTCCTCTACGTCCTGCTGGCCAAGGCGCGCAAGGAAGGCACGCTGACGCTGGAAGCGGACATCGACGATCCGTCGAAGAGTCCGATCTTCACCCAGTACCCGAAGATTCTTGCCGACAAGCACATCATCGAGTTCCTGACCGACTACCTGCGTCTGATGGTGGGCGGCAACATGAACGCGTTCGAGATCGAAAGCCTGATGGACGAGGAGATCGAGACGCATCACCAGGAAGGCGAGGCGCCCGCGCATGCGCTGAACAAGGTCGGCGACGCAATGCCGGCGTTCGGTATCGTGGCTGCGGTGATGGGCGTGGTGCACACCATGGCCTCCGCCGACAAGCCGCCCGCCGTGCTCGGCGAGATGATCGCCCAGGCGCTGGTCGGTACTTTCCTCGGGATTCTGCTTTCGTACGGGTTGATCGGGCCGCTCGCGAGCGTCGCCGAACAGCGCGTGACCGAGTCGACCAAGATGTTCCAGTGCATCAAGGTGACGATTCTGGCCAGCCTGAACGGTTACGCGCCGGCGATTGCCGTCGAGTTCGGCCGCAAGGTGCTCTTCTCGACCGAACGCCCGTCGTTCGCCGAGCTGGAAGAGCACGTGCGCCGCGTCAAGGCTAAGTAAAGGGCGCCGGGAACCGAACCGATGAGCAAGGATAAAGACCGCGCCATTGTCGTCAAACGCGCCGCGCCGAAGAAAGCCGGCCACCACGGCGGCGCGTGGAAGCTCGCCTATGCGGACTTCATGACCGCGATGATGGCGTTCTTCCTGCTGATGTGGCTGCTGAGTTCGGCGTCCACGGTGCAACTGAAGGGCATTGCCGATTACTTCAACCAGCCGCTGAAGGTCACGCTGTGGGGCGGTGACCGCAGCGCCGAGGACTCGAGCATTCTGAAGGGCGGCGGCCGCGATATCTCGACCGACGCGCAGGGCGTTACGCGCTCCACCGACGGTTCGAACAACCGCTCGGAGCGCAGCGTCTCGCACAACAACGAAGACTCGATGAAGCAGTTGCAGGGCGAACTGGAGCGCCGCGAGCAGGTCCGCCTGCACGATCTGCAGGTCAAGCTGATGGCCGCGATCGAGGCGAATCCGGTGCTGCGCCAGTTCAAGCAGCAGATCCGCATCGATTCGACGCTCACGGGCTTGCGGATCGAAATCGTCGACTCGCAGAAGCGGCCCATGTTCGCGACCGCGAAAGACCAGGTGGAACCGTACATGCGCGACATCCTGCGCGAAATCGGCCACACGCTGAACGACGTGCCGAACCGCATCATCGTGCAGGGCCACACCGACGCCGCGCAGTATGCGGGCGGCGAAAAAGGCTACAGCAACTGGGAACTGTCCGCGGACCGCGCCAATGCGTCGCGCCGCGAACTGATCGCCGGCGGCATGGATGAAGCGAAGGTGATGCGCGTGCTCGGCCTCGCATCGACGCAGAACCTGAACAAGGCGGACCCGATGGATCCGGAGAACCGCCGCATCAGCATCATCGTGCTCAACAAGAAGTCGGAGGAGGCGCTCGACCACGACGACTCTACCACGACTACCTTGTCGGACGACGCAGCCGGCTCCAAGCCGTTGCTGCAAAAGCTTGCGCAGCCGGCAACGGTTGCACCGAAGTTGCCGGCGGCAGCGCCGGCGGCCCAGTAACAGACAGCGACCGCCTTGCCCGTTCACGCGCCCTGCCGGCGCGCGCGGCAGGGCGATCCATAGCGCACGTGCAGCGAGGTTTTTCATGATCAGGCACATCCTGGCAATCGACGATTCGGCATCGATGCGGCAGATTCTCGCCGCCACGTTGACGACGGCCGGCTATGAGGTGACGCTCGCGGCGGACGGCAACGAAGGGCTCGAAAACGCGCTCGCCATGTCGTTCGACCTCGTGCTGACCGACCAGTACATGCCGGGCAAGACCGGGCTCGATCTGATCGCCGCGCTGCGCAACAACCCGGCTTACCAGGCCACGCCCATCCTCGTCCTCACGACGGAATCGGGTGAGCCGTTCAAGGAGGCGGCGCGGGCTGCGGGCGCGACCGGCTGGATCGAAAAGCCGCTCGACCCCGACATGCTGACCGAACTGGTGGCGGCGTTAGCCGAGCCGGACCACGCGTAAGCACCACCCTTAGACCAAGTTGTAGAAGCTCTCGACGCGGCGGCTCGGCAGCCCACGCCAAGACAGGAACTCTCGCGGTGACCCAGGCATGACACTCGACATCACTCAGTTCTATCAGACGTTTTTCGACGAAGCGGACGAACTGCTCGCGCAGATGGAGCAGTTGCTGCTCAATCTGGATATCGCGCACCCGGACCCCGAAGACCTCGCGGCCATTTTCCGCGCGGCGCATTCGATCAAGGGCGGCGCGGCGACGTTCGGCTTTACCGCGCTGACGGAAACGACCCACATTCTCGAATCACTGCTCGATCGCGCGCGCAATAACGAACTCGTGCTGCGCAAGGACATGATCGACACGTTCCTCGAAACCAAGGACGTGTTGTCCGGCCAGCTCGCCGACTACCGCGCGAGCGCCGAGCCGGATGCGGCCACCGCGAAGGCGATCTGCGCGAAGCTCGAGCGGCTGCATGCGGAAAACGGCGACGCTGCCGCACCGGTTGCCGCAAGCGCGGCACCGGCGGCAACCCAGCCGGGCCAAGGCGGTACGCCGCCGGAGCACGTCGTCGAACAGGCGGTGCAGGCAGCGGGTGAATGGACTGACGGCGAACCGGCACAGACCGGGCAAGCCGCGGGAGCCGGCGGCGTCGGAGGCAACGACGACAACGCCGGTCCCCATCTGAAAATTACGCTACGGGGCGTTGGTGAGAAGGACCAGGAACTGCTGACCGAAGAGCTCGGCAACCTGGGCAACATCGTCGGGCAGGTCAAGAGCGGCGGCGATCTGACGCTGTGGCTCGCGACCGATGTGACCTCCGACGACATCATCGCCGTGTGCTGCTTCGTGATCGACGAAAGTCAGATCGCGATCGGCCGCGGCACCGCACCGGCGGATGAGACGCAGCAAGGCGAACCTGGAACGCCCGACGCTGCTTCGTCCCCGACGCGGGCAGTACCGGCCAGTCAGGCGGGACCCGCAGCATCGTCGGCACCGGCGGCCGGCACCGCTGCGCCCACTTCAACGGCCGCGCACGATTCGTTCGACACGCCTGCCGCGGCTCAACCGGCGGCGCCGGCCGCTGCCGCAGCAAGTGCACCGGCCCAGGCTGGCGCAGCCGCACCCGCCGAGCATGACCGTAAGGCACGTCCGGCCGCGGCGGCCGGCGGCGCGGAAGGCAGCTCGATTCGCGTCGGCGTCGAAAAGGTCGATCAGCTGATCAACCTGGTCGGCGAACTGGTGATTACGCAAGCCATGCTTGCGGAAACCACCAGCACGTTCGATCCTGCGTTGCACGACCGGTTGTTCAACGGCATGGCGCAGCTCGAGCGCAACGCGCGCGATCTGCAGGAAGCGGTAATGTCGATCCGCATGATGCCGATGGATTACGTGTTCAGCCGCTTCCCGCGTCTGGTGCGCGATCTGGCGGCGAAACTCGGCAAGGAAGTGGAACTCGTCACCTTCGGTCAGGCGACCGAACTCGACAAGAGTCTCATTGAACGGATCATCGATCCGTTGACTCACCTCGTGCGCAACAGTCTCGACCACGGCATCGAAACCGTGGAAGCGCGGCGCGCGGCGGGCAAGGATTCGACCGGGCAGCTGGTGCTGTCGGCGGCGCATCACGGCGGCAACATCGTCATTGAAGTGAGCGACGACGGCGCGGGCCTGCGCCGCGACAAGATTCTCGCGAAGGCGGCCAAGCAGGGCATGCAGGTCAGCGAAACCATGACCGACGAAGAAGTCTGGAACCTGATTTTCCTGCCGGGCTTCTCGACGGCGGAACAGGTCACGGACGTGTCGGGCCGCGGCGTCGGCATGGACGTGGTGAAGCGGAACATCCAGTCGATGGGTGGTCACGTGGAAATCACCTCGCACGCCGGCAAGGGCAGCACCACGCGCATCGTGCTGCCGCTTACGCTGGCGATTCTGGACGGCATGTCGGTCAAGGTCGGCAACGAGATCTTCATTCTGCCGCTTAACTTCGTGATGGAGTCGCTGCAGCCGCAAGCCGAGGACATCTACACGGTGGCCAACGGCGAGCGCGTGGTGCGGGTGCGCGGTGAATATCTGCCGCTCGTGGCGTTGCACGAAGTGTTCAATGTCGAAGACGCGAAGCAGGAACCCACTCAGGGCATCGTCACCATCATGCAAACCGAGGGGCGCCGCTTTGCGATGCTGATCGACGAGCTGGTGGGCCAGCAGCAGGTGGTCGTGAAGAATCTGGAAACGAATTACCGCAAGGTGCACGGCATTTCCGCCGCGACCATTCTCGGCGACGGCAGCGTGGCGCTGATCGTCGACGTGGCGGCGCTGAACCGCGAAACGCGCAACGCGCATGGCGCGATGAGCCTCGCATGATGTCCGTCACACTCGCCGTAACACTTATTCAACCTGTTTCATCCCAACCGTTTGGGGGCTAACGTGGCAGAAGTCCAATCCATCAATTCGAGCGTCGCGAACGCGAGCGGTACGAATGGCCGCCGCGACGTGCAGCAGGCCGACGCCGGCGGTCAGGAATTCCTGGTCTTTACACTCGGCGCCGAAGAGTACGGCATCGACATTCTCAAGGTGCAGGAAATCCGCGGCTACGACAACGTGACGCGGATCGCCAATGCGCCCGAGTTCATCAAGGGCGTGATCAATCTGCGCGGCATCATCGTGCCGATCGTCGACATGCGCATCAAGTTCCACCTGGGCCGTGTCGAGTACGATCACCAGACAGTGGTGATCATCCTGAACGTCGCGCATCGCGTGGTCGGGATGGTGGTGGACGGCGTGTCCGACGTGCTGACGCTCGCCACCGACCAGATCATGCCGGCGCCCGAATTCGGCGCCACGCTGACGACCGAGTACCTCACGGGGCTGGGCACCGTCGACGGCCGCATGCTGATCCTGATGGACATCGAGAAGCTCATGACCAGCCGCGAAATGGCGCTGATCGAAACGCTCGGCGTCTAACGGCGGCAGCCTTTACGAACGATTGGGACAGGGAGCATCGAAATGCTGAGCAGGTGGTCGATTCGCACGTCGTTGACGATGGTGGGGATCATTCTGGTCGCGCTGACCGTGGTGGTCGGCGTGCTCGGACTGACCGCGCTGAATGGCGCGAGCCAGTCGCTCGAGCGCATCGCAAGGGGCGATCTGGTCGCCATTCATGCACTCGACGATGCCTCGTCGTACCTGCTGCGTTCCCGCCTCGCGGTGGACCGTTTCAACACGCTGTCCGCCACGGGCAACGCGGACGAAGCGAAGAAAGCGATCGACCGCGCGCAGGAACTGCTGACAAAGGGCAACCAGAGCTGGCAGATCTATCTCGACGCACCGAAGCCCGGTGTCGACAAGGCGGCCCTCGACGACGTGCTTGCCAAACGTACGAGCATGATGCGCGAAGGCGTCGACCCGGAGTTCGCGGCGCTCAACGCGAACGACATGGCCGCCTACCACGCGGTCGCCGATACGAAAATCAGCCCGATGTTCATCGCCTATGACGGCGCGGCTTCGACGGTCATCAAGGAATTGCAGCAAGGCGCCGTGGACCAGCAGGCGAGCGCGCAATCGAACATCTCGCTGATGACGACGCTGATCATCGCCGTCACGGCGCTCGCGCTGCTGCTGGTGGTGGGTATCCGCTTCGCGCTGCGCGGCCTGATCGTGCAGCCGCTCGCCGACGCGACGGCGTGCTTCGAACGCATTGCCGCAGGCGATCTGTCCGAGACGATCCAGGTATTCAGCCGCAATGAAATCGGGCGTCTTTTCGCCGGTATCAAGCGCATGCAGGAAAACATGTCGACGATGGTGAAGGCGGTTCTCAGCAGCACCGAATCGATCGACACCGGCGCGCGTGAAATCGCGATGGGCAACACGGATCTCTCGCAGCGCACCGAGCAGCAGGCCGCCTCGCTGCAGGAAACCGCGTCGAGCATGGAGCAGTTGACCGGCACCGTGCGGCAGAACGCCGAGAACGCGCGTCAGGCGAGCCAGCTGGCCGTCAACGCATCCGACATCGCCACGCGCGGCGGCGACGTGGTGAGCCAGGTCGTCACGACCATGCAGGACATCGCGACCAGTTCGAACAAGGTCGTCGATATCATCGGCGTGATCGAAGGCATTGCCTTCCAGACCAATATTCTCGCGTTGAACGCGGCGGTGGAAGCGGCTCGCGCCGGCGAACAGGGCCGCGGCTTCGCGGTGGTGGCCGGCGAAGTGCGCAGCCTCGCGCAGCGCAGCGCCAGTGCCGCGAAGGAAATCAAGGAACTGATCGGCGACTCGGTCGACAAGGTGCAAAGCGGCTCGGCGCTGGTCGGCCGTGCGGGCACCACGATGGACGAGATCGTGCAGGCCGTGCGCCGCGTGACCGACATCATGGGCGAAATCAGCGCGGCGTCCGAAGAGCAGTCGGGCGGCATCGAGCAGGTGAATCGCGCGGTCGTGCAGATGGACGAAGTCACGCAGCAGAACGCGGCGCTCGTCGAACAGGCGGCGGCTGCGGCGGCATCGCTCGAAGATCAGACGCGGCAATTGCAGGCGGTGGTGAACGGCTGGAAAGTGGCCGGCGGCCCGGTGCGCAGCAGCGCGGCGGTGCGTCCGCAAGCGGCGCAGCCTCGCGCGAGCAGCAGCAAGAGCAAGCCCGTTGCCAAAGCCGTGCCGCAGGCCTCCACGAATGGCGCGGCGCAACCGGCCGCAGGCACGGCGGTAATCAGCACAGCGCAAGCGTCGGGCAATCACGATGCAGGCGCCGCACGCGCCGAACCGGCTCTCAAGCCGAGGACGGCCCGCGCGGCATCCGAATCCGCAGCACGTCCAGCCGCGGCAAGCGCGGCCGCGGCGGGCCCGGACACGGACTGGGAAACATTCTAGGAAGTGGCACAAAGACATGCAGTCATTCGGCATCTCGCTCCATGAGGGGCGAATCTTCGAAGCACGCTTTATCGGCGTGTCGCGGGCCGACTGCATGCCGGCAGAACTCGCGGGCGGGCGCGACCCCGCGAACACAATCCCTTCTTCCCGGGAATATCGCCTGGGCGGAAAGCGGGATGGCTCGTATCGCAGGCAGGAATCTTCATGATGGCAACGCGCGCACAGCACCGACCCGAACGGGCGGAAATGGTTAGAACCGGCGAACAGGGACGGGATTTCGAATTCACGTCGGCGGATTTCGCCCGCATTCGCGAACTGATTCACCGCAGCGCGGGCATTTCGCTGTCGGATCACAAGCGCGATATGGCGTACAGCCGTCTGGCGCGCCGTCTGCGTGCCCGCGGCCTCGACACGTTCAAGCAGTATCTCGATCTGCTGGAAGCGGAAAACGATCCGGCCGAGTGGGAAGCGTTCACCAATGCGCTGACCACCAATCTGACGGCGTTCTTCCGCGAAGCGCATCATTTTCCGATTCTTGCCGAATTCGTGCCGCGCCGCGCGCAGCCGGTTTCGGTATGGTGCTCGGCGGCTTCGACCGGTGAAGAGCCGTACTCGATCGCGATGACGCTGATCGAAGCGCTCGGCGAGAGCGGCGCGCGTCAGGCCACGGTGCTCGCCACCGACATCGACACCCAGGTGCTGGCCAAGGCCGAAGCCGGCATGTACCAGTTCGACCAGGTGAAGCACCTTTCGCCCGAGCGGCTCAAACGCTTCTTCCTGAAGGGCACGGGCGCGCATGCCGGCATGGTCAAGGTGCGCCCGGAAGTGCGCGCGCTGGTGCGCTTTCAGCAACTGAACCTCACCGACCGCGATTACCAGTTGCGCTCGCAATTCGACGCGATCTTCTGCCGCAACGTGATGATCTATTTCGACAAGCCGACACAGGCGCAAGTGCTCGCGCGCTTCGAGCCGTTGATGAAGTCGGGCGGCCTGCTGTTCGCCGGCCACTCGGAAAACTTCACCTACGTCACGCAGGCGTTCAGGCTGCGCGGCCAGACCGTCTACGAACTGTCGCGTGACGCGGCCGGCGTGCGCACGCCGGCGCGCGCGGCGGCAACTGCGGCGCGCAACACGACGAATGGGGTGACGGTATGAGCAGCGCCCTGCCGATCGCCACCAATCTGTATTACGACAACCACTTCCAGCGCCCCGGCGTGAAGCTGCTGCCGAACGAGTTCTACACCACCAGTGAGGACATGGTGCTGGTCACCGTGCTCGGTTCCTGCGTGGCGGCCTGCATTCAGGATCGCACGGCCGGTATCGGTGGCATGAACCACTTCATGTTGCCCGACGACGGCGCCGACGTCGCTCAAGCCGCGTCGGATTCGATGCGCTACGGTGCGTACGCGATGGAAGTGCTGATTAACGAGCTCATCAAGGCCGGTGGCCGGCGCGAGCGCTTCGAAGCCAAGGTGTTCGGCGGCGGCGCGGTGCTCGCCGGCATGACGACGATGAACATCGGCGACCGCAATTCGGAATTCGTGCGCCGCTATCTGGCGCTCGAGAAGATCCGCATCGTCGCCGAGGATTTGCAAGGTTCGCACCCGCGCAAGGTGGCCTTCATGCCGCGCACCGGCCAGGTGATGGTGAAGAAGTTGCGCCTGCAGCAGGAAGCGGGCGTGGCCGAGCGCGAACAGGCGCTGATGCGGCAAAGCGCGCAGGCGCGTGCCGAGCGGCTCGCCGCGGCGCGCAAACGGGTGGAATTGTTCTCGACGCCGGCCGCGTCGAAACCCAGGGTCGAACTGTTTTCGACGCCCACCGCCGCCCGCCCGAAGGTCGAGCTGTTCGGTGCCGGCCCGCGCCCGATTAATTCAAACAACGCCAGAACTACAGAGGAGGCGTGAGCGCTGTGCAAAAGATCAAGGTACTGTGCGTCGACGATTCGGCGCTGATCCGCAGCCTGATGACGGAAATCATCAATGGCCAGCCGGACATGACGGTGGTGGCGACCGCACCCGACCCGCTAGTCGCGCGCGAACTCATCAAACAGCACAATCCGGACGTGCTGACGCTCGACGTCGAAATGCCGCGCATGGATGGCCTCGACTTCCTCGAGAAGCTGATGCGCCTGCGGCCGATGCCGGTGGTGATGGTGTCGTCGCTGACCGAGCGCGGCAACGAAATCACGCTGCGCGCGCTGGAACTCGGCGCGGTCGACTTCGTCACGAAGCCGAAAGTCGGCATTCGCGACGGCATGCTCGACTACTCGGAAAAGCTTGCCGACAAGATTCGCGCGGCGGCCCGTGCGCGCGTGCGCCAGGCCGCGCCGGTGCAGCACACGGCCGCCCATGCCGCGCATGCGCCGGTCAGCGCCGCGCCGCTCTTCAATAATCCGCTGCTCAGTACCGAGAAGCTGATTATCGTCGGTGCGTCGACGGGCGGCACGGAAGCGATCCGCGAAGTGCTGGTGCCGCTGCCGCCGGATGCGCCAGCGGTGCTGATCGCGCAGCATATGCCGCCGGGTTTCACAAAATCTTTTGCACAACGCCTCAATGGTTTGTGCCGGATTACCGTTAAAGAGGCAGAGCACGGCGAACGCGTGCTGCCGGGGCATGCGTATATCGCGCCCGGCCACGCTCACCTGTTGCTTGCCCGCAGCGGCGCGAACTATATTGCTCACCTTTCGGACGAACCGCCGGTGAACCGGCATCGTCCGTCAGTGGATGTGCTGTTCCGTTCGGCCGCGCAGCATGCGGGCAAGAACGCGGTCGGGGTGATCCTGACCGGGATGGGGCGCGACGGCGCCGCCGGACTGCTGGACATGAAGAAAGCAGGGGCATACACCCTTGCGCAGGACGAAGCGAGCTGTATCGTGTTCGGCATGCCGCGCGAAGCGATTGCGCTCGGCGCGGCCGACGAGATCGCCTCGTTGCCGGAAATGAGCCGGCGCGTGATGGCGCGTTTGTCGTCGATGGGCGATCGCGTGCAGCGGGTATGATGCGCGCCAGTAGGATTTGAGGCGCCGGTTTGAGGCGGTCAGGCGCCGCACCGTGGATAAAGCAAAGGGAATGAAATGGATAAGGGAATGAAGATTCTGGTTGTTGACGACTTTCCGACGATGCGCCGGATCGTTCGCAACCTCCTCAAAGAGCTCGGCTACTCGAATGTCGACGAGGCGGAAGACGGTCAGGCCGGTCTCGCGCGTTTGCGCGGGGGCACGTACGACTTCGTGATTTCCGACTGGAACATGCCGAACCTCGACGGTCTGGCCATGCTCAAGGAAATCCGCGCCGACGCCAACCTGACGCATTTGCCGGTGCTGATGGTGACAGCCGAGTCGAAGAAGGAAAACATCATCGCGGCGGCCCAGGCCGGCGCGAGCGGTTATGTCGTCAAGCCGTTCACGGCCGCGACGCTCGACGAGAAGCTCAACAAGATTCTCGAGAAGATGGCCAAAGCCGGGAGCTGATGTGAATCTGCCGACCAACGCGCAAGGCGCCGAAGCGGTCCACGAGAGCGGCGACTTCGCGTCCGACCGTATCCTCGCCCGCATTGGACAACTGACGCGCACGCTGCGCGACTCGATGCGCGAGCTCGGGCTCGACAAGCATGTCGAGCGTGCGGCGGAAGCCGTGCCCGATGCTCGCGACCGTCTGAAATATATCGCGGATATGACCGAGCAGGCCGCCGAGCGCGTGCTGTCCGCGATCGACGTCGCCAAACCGCTCCAGGAGCAGTTGAAGGACGACGCGGGCAAACTCGACGCGCGTTGGGAGCAGTGGTATGCGGCGCCGATCGAGCGCGAGGAAGTGCGCGCGTTGATGAACGACACGCGAACCTTCCTGCGCGGCGTGCCGGAGGCGGCAAGCGCGACCAATGCGCAGCTCATGGAGATCATGCTCGCACAGGATTTCCAGGATCTGACGGGCCAGGTCATCAAGAAGATCACGGACGTCGTGTACCTGATCGAGCAGCAGCTGCTCGGCGTGCTGGTCGAGAACATCGCGCTCGAACGGCGCGAGCAGTTCGCGGCGAACGCGGCGGCGCTGGCGGCCGAAGTCTCGCCGACCGGCAGCCCCGAACATCTGCTGAACGGTCCGCAGATCAATCCGGAAGGCAAGGCGGATGTGGTGCAGGACCAGTCGCAAGTCGACGATCTGCTGGCAAGCCTCGGTTTCTGACCTGCCGGCGGCGCAGCAGCGTAACGGCAGGCACGTCGCGGGCCGGCGGCCCGCGTGCCAGCCGTAAGCCGTACGCATAGCAAGCTGCGCCCCCGCGCGTGCTTGCTGTCTACCGACACAAACCACAGGCATACTACGAGCTCAAGCAGCAGCGCGGCGCTCCGGAGGACGCAGCCTCCGGCCGGTGGCACGATGGGGAACGTTTCCAGAGTGTGACCGCAGCGGTGCCGTATGATCTGCATAAATGCAGCCGGTTCGCACGTTTGCGAGCCGAGCGGCAGCTCGGGAGGAGCTTCGTCATGTGGAGTCTTGTACGCCGCGCCGGCATCGTTACGGCGCTTGCCTTGCCCTGTTCGTTAATCATCGTGCAGTCCGCTCGTGCGGGACTGGGCGGCGCCCCCATGACGCCGCCTTCTGACGCGTCCGTTTCTTCCCGCACCGTCCAGCCCGGTAGCGGCGCCGTCAACGCGGCCCAGGGCGTGATGCGTTCCGCGTCCAGCGCGGCTTCCTCAGCTTCGGCTTCCTCCTCTTATACGGTGCGTGAGACGGCGCTCGGCAACGGCACCATGGTCCGCGAATATCTCGCCGCGGACGGTTCCGTCTTCGGCATTGCATGGCGCGGCCCGCAAATGCCGGATCTGAACGATCTGCTCGGCAGCTATTTTCCGCAGTATGTGGCCGGCGTGAAGGCCGCACGCGCGGCGCGCGGCGGCGGCCGTGGCCCCGTCGCGGTCGACCAGAGCAGCCTCGTGGTGCGCTCCGGCGGCCATATGGGCGCGTTCAGCGGCCAGGCGTGGTTGCCGCCCGCGCTGCCCGCCGGCGTCAGCGGTTCCGACATCCAGTAATAGCGAGGACGAAACATGCGAACCAAGCATATTGCTGTGAAGTTCAAGGGTTGGATGCAGGCCGTCGCGGCGGTGGCGCTGGTGTCGGCACTCGTCGCGTGCGGCGGTGGCGGCGGCAGTTCCAACGATTCGTCGACCACGCTGAACGGCGGCTCGCTGCCGGCCAGCCCGACCCAGCAGCCGATCGCCGCGACCGCGGCGAACACCGTGCCGATCACGGTCGGTCCGGGCACGAGCGGGGTCGTCAACATTCCGACGGTCAGCGTGACCGTCTGCGCGCCCGGATCGAACTCGAATTGCCAGACTATCGACAATATCCAGGTCGATACCGGCTCGTTCGGGTTGCGCGTGGTCAACTCGGCTTTGAACCCCTCGCTGCTCAATACGTTGCCTGTCAGTACCGTCAGCGGCAGCGGCGCGCAACTCGCCGAATGCGCGACTTTCGCGGACGGCTTCACCTGGGGCACGGTGCGCACCGCGACCATCGCGATAGGCAGTGAAAGAACGACGGCGGCGATTCCGCTGCAGATCATCGGCGACAAGGACGCCAGCACGGTGCCCACACGCGGTTGCGGCAGCGGCTCGGCCGAGAACACGGTTGGCGATCTCGGCGCCAACGGCATTCTCGGCATCGGCACGTCGCCCACGGATTGCGGCGGCGTTTGCGCGAGCGCGGCAACCGCCATGAATTACAGCAACTACTTCGCGTGTCCGGGCGGCGTCTCCTGTACCCGCACGCCGGTGCCGCTGGCCCAACAGGTGGCCAATCCGGTCGTCTATTTCCCGGCCGACAACAACGGTGTGATCGTGCAGATGCCGCCGGTGCCGACCACCGGCGCGTCTTCCGCCACCGGCACACTGGTGTTCGGCATCGGTACGCAGTCGAACAATGCGCTCACCGGCGTCCAGATCTTCACCACCGACACCTTCGGCGATCTGAACAGCAGCGTGTTCAACGGCACGACGGTGCAGGCGTTCCTCGATTCGGGCTCGAACGGCTACTTCTTTACCGATAGTTCCATCGCGCTGTGCGGCAGCAACTTCGCGGGCTTTTACTGCCCGTCGTCAGCGCAAACCCGGTCGGTGACGCTGGTCGGATTGAACAATAACCAGGCAACCGCCAGCATCGGCATCCTGAGTGCGGCGACGTTGTTCGGCAACGGCGGCAACTATGCATTCAATGATCTCGCCGGACAGATCGGCGGCAGCAGCAGCTTCGATCTCGGTCTGCCGTTCTTCTACGGCCGGCACGTCTACTACGGCTTCGATCAGACCTTGAACGGCGGTCAGGCGCCTTACGTGGCCTTCTGATCGAGGCGCGGCACTGAACTGACCCGGCGGTTTTCCCGCGCTTTCATCCCTCGAAATACCCCCCTTTCTCCGTCCTTATCCGCCGATCGGTGCTTGCGTCGAGCGGGAATAATCGCTCTCACTGGAAAGAGGCGTCGTGCCTCAGCCGACTGGAGAGCGTTTGTGGCAGAGGATAGCGACCTCGAAAAAACCGAATCAGCCACGCCCCGGCGCCTGCAGAAGGCGCGCGAGGAAGGGCAGATCGTGCGTTCGCGGGAGCTGTCCACGTTTGCCCTGCTGGCGGCAGGGTTCTTCGGCGTGTGGGGGATGTCGGGCAGCATTGGTGAACATTTGCAGGGCATGTTGCGCGCGGCCTTCACGTTCGATCATGCCGGTGCCTTCGAAACCCGCCGCATGCTGATCGGCGCGGGCGTGGCGAGCCGCGAAGGGCTTTACGCGCTACTGCCGATCCTCGCCTTTACCGGCGCGGCCGCCCTGTTCGCGCCGATGGCGCTGGGCGGCTGGCAGTTGTCGTCAAAAGGCCTCGAACCGAAGTTCGACCGCCTCAATCCGATCGCCGGCCTCGGCAAGATGTTTTCGATCAACGGACCGATCCAGCTCGGCTTGTCGCTCGTCAAGACGCTGGTGGTGGGCGTGATCGGCGGTACGGCGATCTGGAACCGCCGTGAAGAGATTCTCGCGCTGGCGACCCAGCCGTTGCAGCTCGCGCTCGCCAACACCGTGCATCTGATCGCCGTGTGCTGCGGCATGACGGTGGCGGGCATGTTCGTCGTCGCCGCGCTGGATGTGCCGTATCAACTGTGGCAGTTCCACAAGAAACTGCGCATGTCGAAGGAAGAAGTGAAGCGCGAACACCGCGAAAGCGAAGGCGATCCGCATGTCAAAGGCCGGATTCGCCAGCAGCAGCGTGCGATTGCCCGCCGCCGCATGATGACCAACGTGCCCAAGGCCGACGTGGTGGTGACCAACCCGACGCACTTTGCGGTGGCGCTGCAATACACCGACGGCGAGATGCGCGCGCCGAAAGTCGTCGCCAAGGGCGTGAACCTGGTGGCCGCGCGGATTCGCGAAATCGCCGCCGAAAACAACGTGCCGTTGCTGGAAGCGCCGCCGCTCGCGCGGGCGCTGTATCACAACGTCGAACTGAACCGCGAGATTCCGGGCCCGCTGTATGGCGCGGTCGCCGAGGTGCTCGCGTGGGTGTATCAGTTGCGACGCTTCAGAACCGAAGGCGGCGCCGTGCCGATGGCGCCGACCGAGCTCGACGTGCCCGCCGAACTCGACAAGGGCGGCGTATCGGACGACCAAGCCGATCAGGAAGCCGCCGACACGCTCAATCCCGCCATGAACCCCGATAACGACGCTTCAGGAGCCTCCGCATGAACGCTCGCGCCGGTTTCCTCGCTCGACGGCCGGATGCCTTGAGCGGCACCAATTTGCGCGCCCTCGCCGGGCCGGTGCTGATCTGCATGATCCTCGGCATGATGATTCTGCCGTTGCCGCCGTTCCTGCTGGATCTGCTGTTCACCTTCAACATCGCGCTGTCCGTGATGGTGCTGCTCGTCAGCATGTACACGATGAAGCCGCTCGACTTCGCCGCGTTCCCGAGCGTGCTGCTGTTCTCGACCTTGCTGCGCCTCTCGCTGAACGTGGCGTCCACGCGGGTCGTGCTGCTCGAAGGCCACACCGGACCGGACGCGGCCGGCCAGGTGATCGAGTCGTTCGGCCACTTCCTCGTGGGCGGCAACTTCGCCGTCGGTATCGTCGTCTTCATCATCCTGATGGTGATCAACTTCATGGTGATCACCAAGGGCGCGGGGCGCATCGCGGAAGTGTCCGCGCGCTTCACGCTCGACGCGATGCCCGGCAAGCAGATGGCGATCGACGCCGACCTGAACGCCGGCCTCATCAACGAGGAACAGGCCCGCAAGCGCCGCTCCGAAGTTTCGCAGGAGGCCGAGTTCTACGGGTCGATGGACGGCGCGAGCAAGTTTGTGCGCGGCGACGCGATCGCCGGTCTGCTGATCATGGTGATCAACATCGTGGGTGGCCTGATCGTCGGGATGGTCCAGCACGGCATGGACTTCGCGTCCGCGGGCAAGAACTACACGCTGTTGACCATTGGTGACGGCCTCGTTGCGCAGATTCCTTCGCTGGTGATTTCGACGGCGGCCGGCGTGATCGTCTCGCGGGTCGCGACCAACGAAGACATCGGCACGCAGCTTACCGGCCAGTTGTTCACGAATCCGCGCGTGCTGGTGATCACCGGCTGCATTCTCGTGCTGATGGGCCTGATTCCGGGCATGCCGCATTTCGCGTTTCTGCTTCTCGGCGGCGGTCTGATCCAGCTGGGCCGCACCATGAAAAAGCGTGCCGAGGATCGCAAGAACACCACGGCGCTCGTCGACGTCGCGCCGGCCGCGATGGCGCCGGTCGAAAACACCGAAGCCAGCTGGGACGACGTGACGATGATCGACACGCTCGGCCTGGAAGTCGGCTACCGGCTGATTCCGCTCGTCGACAAGAACTCGGACGGCGAACTGCTCAAGCGGATCAAGAGCATCCGCAAGAAGTTCGCGCAGGAAATCGGCTTTCTGCCACCGGTCATTCATATCCGCGACAACCTGGAACTGCGGCCGAACGGCTATCGCATCGCGCTAAAGGGCGTGGAGGTGGGCGTTGGCGAAGCGTATCCGGGGCAATGGCTGGCGATCAATCCGGGCCAGGTTTCCGCCGCGCTGCCCGGCACGCCGACACAGGATCCCGCCTTCGGCCTGCCGGCCATCTGGATCGACACGAATCTGCGCGAACAGGCCCAGGTTTATGGCTACACCGTGGTCGATTCGAGCACGGTGGTGGCCACGCACCTGAATCACCTCGTGGTCACGCATGCGTCGGAACTGCTCGGCCGCCGGGAAGTGCAGGCACTGCTCGAACGGATGCAGAAGGACACGCCGTCGCTGGTCGACGATCTGGTGCCGAAGTCGTTGCCGCTCACCACGCTGCAAAAGGTGCTGCAAAACCTGCTGGAAGAAGGCGTGCCGATTCGCGACATGCGCACGATTCTCGAAGCGCTCTCCGAACACACGCCGAAGCTCACCGACGCGCACGACCTCACCGCCGCCGTGCGCCTCGCGCTGGGTCGCGCGATCACGCAGCAGTGGTTCCCGGGCACCGGCGACATGCAGGTGATGGGCCTCGATTCGAATCTCGAACGGGTGCTCTCACAGGCGCTCTCGACCGGTTCCAATCCGGGTCTCGAACCAGGTCTCGCGCATACCTTGCTGAACGAAACCCAGAAGGCGATGACGCGTCAGCAGAATCTCGGGCTCGCGCCCGTGCTGCTGGTGCAGCACGCTTTGCGGCCGATGCTTGCGCGCTTCCTGCGCCGCAGCCTGCCGCAGTTGAAGGTGCTGTCGTATGCGGAAGTGCCCGACACGCGCAATATCAAGGTGGTGAATTTGATCGGTGCGCACGGTTAGCGCACCTGGTTCATGGCGGCCGACTTCACTTCCGGCCCATGTCTGTCGCCGGCGCTCATCGAGCGCCGGTTTTCATTTCGGCACCTGATTTTTCATACCGCAAGCGGATGGCGGAGTACATGCCGTGCCCGCGAAAGCGCCATTGGACGCAGCCGCAGAGCGTGTTTCAAACCAGTGTGCGCGTGAATCCAGACACGTTTCCATCGCCCGAATTGCCCACCTTTAACGGTCTTTATCCATCGATCATGACTCGACGGGTTTCGCAATAATGATCTCAATGGGAAGCGGTGTGTTGCCGGTCCGTTAGTCCGTTTACCTCATCGGGGGTCCAGCTTGAACATTCGTAAATTTGTCGGCGCTACCAGTCGTGATGCGCTGCGTCTCGTGCGCGAAGCGTTGGGCGCGGATGCCGTCGTGCTCTCCAATCGCACGATGGACGACGGCAGCGTCGAGATCGTCGCGCTGGCCGACAGCGACCTCGCCGCCATCACGCCGAAGATCCCGCGCGCAAGCGCCGGTGCGGCGCAGGCTGGGCCGATGAATGTCACGGGCGGACAGCCCGCGCTTGCGGCACCGCGCGCTTTGCCGGCCGCAACACCGATGCAGACGAACCCGTATGCGAGCGGCATGCCCGATGTGTTCTCGTCGGTGTTCGGCGCAAGCCCGGAAGCCGGTGCGGAGAATCCGGGCAACGGCGCTTTCAACACCAGCACCCATTCGAACGCCCATTCCAGCCACGCCGACGACGACGCGAGCGACGCACCGGCTGCCGTCATGAAGCCGGCCGCGAGCGCGCCGAAGGCCACGTTGCCCGGCACACCGGTCAAGGCAGCCACGGGGGCGCCGTCGCAACCGGTCAGCCTCGATCGCCCGAGCGCCCGTGCCGCAGCCTCGCGTCTCACCGAAGATATTCGCGCCGATCTCCTCAAAGCCGCCGGCGTGCCGGCCGCACCTGGAGCATCGGCTGCCGACGCGCAGACGCCGCGCACGATGGCCGAATCGAACCCCTGGCTGATCGACCACGCGCGCCGCATTGCCGCCGAGCAACAGCAACAAGGCGCATACAGCGCGCGCCCCGCCGCGATGACACCGGCCGCCGCGATGGCCAGGGGTCTCGGCGCCGCCGTCGAACCCGGCAACGCCGCCGCGCCGCAAGCCGTCGACGCGCCCGACTGGGCGCGCGAAGGCGCGCAAGCTGCCGCGCGCCGCGCCGCGCAGAAAAACACACCGCAGTCGTCATCGAGCGAGGACGCCCGCACGCCCGCCTCGGTCGCCGAAGCGATCAAGACGCGCATGGAGCAGGTCGTCAACGACACCGTGATGAGCGAACTGTCGTCGATGCGCGGGATGATGGAAGAACACTTCGCCGGCTTGCTGTGGGGCGAGCGTCAGCGCCGCAACCCGGCGCGCGCCGCCCTCACCAAGCATCTGTTTGCCGCCGGCTTCTCCGCGCAGCTCGTGCAGATGATGGTCGACAACCTGCCCGACGATGTCGAGAGCATGGAAGGCGGTATGGATTGGGTCCGCTCGGTACTCGAATCGAATCTGCCGGTGATGGAGGACGAAGACGCGCTGATGGAGCGCGGCGGCGTATTCGCGCTGATGGGCCCGACAGGCGTCGGCAAGACGACGACTACCGCCAAGCTGGCCGCGCGCTGCGTGATGCGCTTCGGCGCCAGCAAGGTCGCGCTGCTCACCACCGACAGCTACCGCATCGGCGGCCACGAACAACTGCGCATCTTCGGCAAGATTCTCGGCGTCTCGGTGCATGCGGTGAAAGACGGCGCCGACCTGCAACTCGCGCTCTCCGAACTGCGCAACAAGCACATCGTGCTGATCGACACGATCGGCATGAGCCAGCGCGACCGCCTCGTTTCCGACCAGATCGCGATGCTGTGCCACGCCGGTCAGCCGGTGCAGCGCCTGTTGCTGCTCAACGCAACGAGCCACGGCGACACGCTCAACGAAGTCGTGCAGGCCTATCAGCGCGCGCCGGACCAGCAGCCGCTCGCCGGCTGCATTCTCACCAAGCTCGACGAAGCCACCAATCTCGGCGGCGTGCTCGATACGGTGATCCGCTACAAGCTGCCGGTGCATTACGTGTCGACCGGTCAGAAGGTGCCGGAGAACCTGTACGTCGCGACCCGCAAATTCCTGATCAAGAGCACCTTCTGCATACCGCGCGACAACTCGCCGTTCGTGCCGCACGACGACGACATTCCGGGATTGTTGTCCGCGTTGTCCGCGCGTTCCACGGCCGAATTGCACGAGGTTCGCTTTGGATAAGCTCATCTCCGATCAGGCAGAAGGACTGCGGCGGATGTTGGCTCGCAGCGGCTCGCGCGTGATTGCGGTGACGGGCGGCTCGGCCGGCGCCGGCTGTACGACGACGGTGGTGAACCTTGCCGCGGCGCTGGCGCAGCAGGGCAAGGACGTGCTGGTGATCGACGAGTGCCTCGGCGAAAAGTCGGTGAGCGCGATGCTCGGCGGTGTGCGCGGCGCGGGCAATTTCTCCGCCGTGATGCGCGGTGAGATGACGCTCGACGACGCCGCCGCGCGGCACCCGCTCGGTATCTCGGTGCTGGCCGCCTCGCGTCTGAACCGCGAAGGTCACACTGCCGCGGAATTCGGCGTGGTGTTGCGTGGTTCGGCCGACGTCGTGCTGATCGACGCGCAACTCGATCCGCAAGGCCACCTGTCCGCACTCGCGCAGCAGGCGCACGACGTGATGATCGTGACGCGCATGGCCGCGCAGGCAATCACCGACGCGTACGCGTGCATGAAGCGCCTGCATTACGGGCACGCGATCGCGCAGTTCCGCGTGCTGGTGAACTACGTGCAGAGCGTAAACGACGCGCATACCGCTTTTGCCAACCTGGCCGGCGTGGCCGGGCGCTACCTGACGGTGGCGCTGGAAGACGCCGGTTGCGTTGCCGCCGATGCGCGGATGGCGCGAGCCCTGGAGTTGTCGCGTTGTGTCGTCGATGCGTTTCCGTCGACACCGGCTGCGCGCGATTTCCGGCATCTCGCCGCCGAATTGCAGTACTGGCCGATGCGGCCAGCGATGTCGTCGCAAACGCCGTGGATGGCGCCTGCGACAGTTACAGCGGCGCAACACGCCGACCAACCGTCTGCGCAGCACGCCTGAAGGGCGGCACAAGGACAAGGGGAGCACGATGTATAACGCTCAGGGAAAGATTTCCCAAGCCGACGTTCTGACGAAGTACGCACCGCTCGTGCGTCGCCTCGGCTTGCAGCTCGTTGCCAAGATGCCGGCGAGCGTCGATCTCGACGATCTGATCCAGGCCGGCATGATCGGACTACTGGACGCGGCAAGCCGCTACAAGGAAGACCAGGGCGCGCAGTTCGAGACCTATGCGAGCCAGCGGATTCGCGGCGCGATGCTCGACGAATTGCGCAGCAACGACTGGTTGCCGCGCAGCTTGCGGCGCACCTCGCGCGAAGTGGAGACGGCGGTGCACAAGGTGGAGCAGAATCTGGGCCGTTCGGCGAGCGAAACGGAGATTGCCGAACATCTGCAAATGCCGCTCGACGAGTATCAGTCGATGCTGCAGGATCTGCACGGCAGCCAGCTGATCTATTACGAAGACTTCGACCGTTCGGCGGACGACGAGCCGTTCCTCGACCGCTACTGTGTCGACCATTCGGACCCGCTGTCGGCGCTGCTCGACGACAGCCTGCGCTCGGCGCTGGTGGAGGCGATCGATCGCCTGCCGGAGCGCGAAAAGCTGCTGATGTCGCTGTATTACGAACGCGGCATGAACCTGCGCGAAATCGGCGCGGTGATGGAAGTCAGCGAGTCGCGGGTGTGCCAGTTGCACAGCCAGGCCGTGGCCCGTTTGCGCACGCGCTTGCGCGAGATGGCCTGGGCGAACGCCGAGGCGACCTGAAGCGCGGGTGCAGTGTTTCAACGCTGGAGCAAATCAACGCTCCGACGGCGGATCTGAACCCGTCCGTTTCACGCATCGGCCATTTCATGTTCCGCGGCTAGCGCCAGAAAGGCCGAGCGCGACATGCCGCGCGCCTGGGCGTAAGTGTCGATTTCCTGAACCAACACCTCGGGCAACGAGATATTGATACGTACCGCTTTCTTCAAGGCGGGAATATTCCGGGTGGCGACAAGTCCCCATGTGAAATCCGCGTAGTCGGGATTGCTCCGATGCTCCTCCAGCGAGAGTCGCGCGGGGATCGGCAAGCCTTCGTCGAGCAGCAGATCAAGGTGCGCCTCAATGGCTTCTTTCGCGTTCGCGTAGGCTTCTTCCAGCGTATCGCCTGCTGCGTAACAACCCGGGATGTCGGGCACGATCACGCCGAACGCGTGATCCGCATTGCCCGGTTCAATCGCGATTGGAAAAGTCAGGTTTTTCATTTCAGTCCCGCCTGTTTCAAGATGCTGTTCAACGTGCCGGGCGGAAGGTCTTTGTTCGGATGCGGGATGGTCACGAGACCGGCTCTTGCCGCGTGACGGAAATGATGGTGGCTGCCCGATATGCGGATCAGCCGCCAACCAGCCGCTTGAATGAGTTTCATAACCTCGGCACTTTTCATTCTGCACTCCTCGAATCATACACACGATTACACAACCTCGCTAGTGGATAGCACTCCGCCGATGCACGTCCGGAGAGTTTTGAAAACGCTCGGGACGACGGAGCGACTCAGTAAGGGGAAGCTGTGATTTCAACGCGGCTGGCCAATCCGCGCCACCTGGCCGGATGGCTAACGTGTGGGAGAAGGAGTGAGGTTTGCTTGAAGTGGGCGGCTGAAAAGAAAAAAGGGCTCGTCAAAAGACGAACCCTCTTTCAATTCACCATGTGAAGCAGGCCGTGCAGGCGCAGGTCCAGTGACGGTCTTTACACGGCGGGACGCGCCGGAATCCGGCCATCCGGACCATAAAAACCGGCCTTCTGCGGCACGGCCACCTGCAGCGCCGTCAGCGCCCGCTGGTTGTAGTCCATCCGCACGCGGATCAGTTCACCGTTGCTGGTATTGCAGCGCCGCGCGCGTTCGGCGGCCTTCTGCAGCAATGACCATTGCTCGGCGACTCGCGCATCGGCGCTGGCCGCGAGTTCCATGCCGGACCAGCCAGCGGGAAAGCCCATCTCCGCAAGTAATGCGTCGCGCGTGGCTTCGAGCCTGGCGAGTTCGCCGATCAAGGCGGTTTTCTTCTCGACGATCGGCGGCAGCAGTTCCAGCGGCGACAAGGCGGTCAGCGCCTTGGTCTCGAGCGTCAGAATCGAGGCAAATGCCTCGACGGCCGAATATTCTTCGACGAGGGTGGCAAGCAGGGCGTCTTTCATCTCAACAACTCGCTGAACACGGCGGCTCGCGCATGATTCGCGAGCCGGGTTTGTCGAACGCCGCCCGGCACTTCACCGTAATTCGATGCGTCGATCAGTTGCCGGTCGACGAGGTTTTGCTTTGCAACAGTTCGCGCGCGGTGTTCAGCACGCCGTCGGCAATCTTGCCGGAGTCGATTTTCAGCGAGCCGTCCTTGATGGCCTGCTTGATCGACTCGACGTGCGCCGTGTCGATGTCGGCCGAGCCGGACGCCGCGAGGCTGCGCAGATGCTGCGACAGACCCGACAGGCTGACGCTGGCGTCGCCCGAACCGGTGGTGGTGGTCGGCGAGCTTGTGCCCGCACTCTGCGCGTTGCTGTTCGCGGTCGTCGCGTCGCTTTGTTGCGAGCGGGACAGGGCGTCTTTCAACGTCGGCAGATTCGAATTGGTTGTGGAATCGACTTTCACGATGGGCTTCCTGAACGATTTGATCCTGATAACGGCAATCGGTGATCAAAACTTTAGCGCAATCGCTCCAGGTTTTGCCTTGTCTTTCAAGCCGATCCGGCCCCTTGGCGAGCCCGCCGGTGGTGTCATTCGCTGCGCCTTTCGCGGCGGCCCGAGCCGGTGTCGGGCGGGTCGGGTGGATCCGCGTCATGGCGCGCGCGCCGCGGCGGTTCACAGCTGGATCTCCACGGTCGAGCCGTCTTTCACGATGCCGGAAATGATCTGGCCATTGGCCGTCTTGACCCGCACCTGCTGGCCCGGCGACGCGTTGTTCATCGCGCTGCCTTCCGCCGAGATCGCGAACCCTTCGCCCGCGGCCACGACCCGCACCGTCTGCCCGATCGACACCGCCGACGCGCTTTTCAGCATGTCGCGGCGCAGCGGCATGCCGCCGGCGACACGCGTGAGCGTGACGGAGCCGACCGCCTGCGAGGGGTCCGTGACGATGGCCTGCGGCAAGCCGGTCAGGTCGCCGTCGCGTGCGACGAGGTCGGCGGCGGTGAGCACTTCGCCCGGCGCCATTGCGCGGGCGGCCAGATAGTAGGTGGCGCGCAGCGAAACGCGCGCCTGCAGATAGATCGTCCACGGCCGCTCGCCCGCGCAGCGCACGCCGACGGTCATGCGGCCCCACAGGCGCGCGCCGCTCGGCATGAACGGCTCGAGCGTCGTGCAAGCGCTGAGACCGCGCGGAAAAGCCGCCGCCACGGTAATGTCGACCTTGCCGGGCAAGCCGGCGGATTGCTGCTGCAGGAACGCGAGTGCAGCGCTGCGGATCGCCTCGGGATCTTGCTGGCCGGGAAGCGGCGCGGCTTGCGCAACGGTCGCGGGACGCAGATTCTGCTGCGCGACTGCGGGTGCGACTGGCCGCGCGGCCGACGCACGGGCAATCGTGGCCGGAGCGGGCGCAGCGGCCGTAGAAGGAACTGGAGCGGCAACCACCGTGGGCGCGACCGGCTTGCCGTTCGCGCCAAATTGCGGCGGCTCACCGCGTGAAGCGAGGCTGTCGAAGCCCGCCGCCGCGGACGCCCCGGCCGCAGCCGCGAGCGGCGCGTTGGCGGCCACCGGCCGCACGCCCGTGACTTGCCGTGCGCCGCTGAGTTGCGGCGCGGGCGTGACCACGACCGGCACGACCTGACGCGAACCCGGCACGACATTGACTTTGGCGACACCGTCCGTCGGACTGGCGCTGCCCGGCGCGGGAATCGTCACGACGCCGTTGGCGTCGGGTTTGAAGTTGGTGCGGATCATTTGCGGCGCGGCCGGCGGTTCGCCCGCGCCCGGAATGACGATCGAGCCGCTCGCATTGGCGGCACGCGTGAACGAATCGGCGTCGCGGGACGTCTGGCCCGGCGTCAGCGACTGCGCGGTGGCGGCCGCCAGCGTGGCGGCGGAGCCGGTGCGCCTCGCGGGCGCGGCTTGCATGTGCTCGGCCAGATCGGCGAGCGCGGCCGGATTTTTTTCGCCGGGACCGGGAATCACGATCGGGCCGCCGGCTTCCTGAGCCTGGCTGCTGGCCGGCAGCAGCACGATGCCGCCGGCGACCCACACCGTCAGACTCACGACGAGCCGGGTCAGGAGACGCGAGGCCGCGCGCGAAGCACGCCGTGCGGCATGAGCGCCCGCGCCCACGCGATGCACCGCCGCGCGGTTTGCGCGGTGCGTCGGCTCGAAGGTGGGCTGGTCCATGGTGTTTCTCCATCGAATGCATCGGTACGCCTTGCATTCTAGTGAGCGCCCCCTTTGCGCAAACGTTGAATAGAAGCCCCCTTTCCCGGTTATTCGTCCGATTGCCGCTTGCGTTCGGCCCATAAGATGCACCTCATGCAAAAAGGTCTTCCCGCCTGGCGCAGTCCTCATGCGAGGCGCGCATGGGAAGCCTCGGGAACGTTCTCCGGAGATTCTTATGCTGGACAAACTCGATGCCGAATTCGCCTTTGGCCGTGAAGCGCTCGATGTGCGCGCTTACCGGCAGGAGCTGCTGTCGTCGAATATCGCCAATGCCGATACCCCCGGGTACAAGGCGCGCGACGTCGACTTCGCTTCGTCGCTCGCCGGTGCGCTGAAGAAGGCCGGCGGCAGCGCCGGAACCGCTGCGTCGAACAACTCGCCGCTGGCCATGACGCAGCCCGCGGGCGTGACGAGCGGCATGTCGATGGTATCGACCGCGCCGGGCCATATGGCCGGCAAGTCGACGCTGACGCCGACCGGCGGCACGTCCGACGACTACGGCAATCTGCAATACCGCGTGCCGACGCAACCCGCGCTCGACGGCAACACAGTCGACATCGACACCGAGCGGGTGCAGTTCGCGGACAACACGCTGCACTTCGAATCGGGCATGACGGTGTTGTCCAGCCAGATCAAAACGATGCTGTCGGCGATCCAGTCGGGCTCGTAAGAAGCCACGGCGACAGACTCGGCAGTACGCAGGAACAATCGCTACGGGATTAACGTGAAGCCGGCTCAACCCGTGCAACTGCGTTGCATGGGACCGGAGTAAGCGCTGAAGCGCTAACTCCGGCCGACACAGGAGAAGTCAGGAAAATATGCCATCTTTAATGAACATTTTTGGTGTCGCAGGCTCCGCGATGTCCGCCCAGTCGCAGCGGCTCAACGTGACGGCGTCGAATCTCGCCAACGCGGACAGCACGACCGGCCCGGACGGCCAGCCTTACAAGGCCAAGCAGGTCGTGTTCGCGGTCAGCCCGCTGGGCGGCGCGCGCACGGCTTCCGGCCAGCAGGTCGGCGGCGTGCAGGTCACCGGCGTGGTCGACGACCCCACGCCGATGAAGACCGCCTACGACCCCGGCAATCCGGCCGCGAATGCGGACGGCTACGTCACGTTGCCGAACGTCGATCCGGTGCAGGAAATGGTCAACATGATTTCGGCCTCGCGCTCGTACCAGGCCAACGTCGAGACCCTGAACACCGCCAAGACCCTGATGTTGAAAACGCTCACGATCGGAACCTGAGGAGAGCTCCTTGACCACCAACACCACCATCGGCAGCAATGGCACGAACGTGTCGCAAACGCTGCTCGATACGATGAACGGCACGAACAGTGCGTCGAGCTCCACGAGCTCGACGGGCAGCACCTCGGGCACGTCGGCGACCGATCTGCAGAACACCTTCCTGCAACTGCTCGTCGCGCAGTTGAAGAACCAGGATCCGACCAATCCGATGGACAGCTCGCAGATGACCTCGCAGCTGGCGCAGATCAACACGGTCTCGGGCATCAGCCAGTTGAACACGACGCTCACCTCGCTCGCCACGCAGATGTCGGCGGGCCAGCAGTCGCAAGCCGCGCTGCTGATCGGCTCGACCGTGCTCGCGCCGGGCAGTTCGGTGTCGGTCGCGAGCGGCAAGGCCGGCGCGTTCGGCGTGCAGCTCGCCAACTCGGTGGGCGACCTGCAGGTGGTGGTGAAGAACTCGTCGGGCCAGATCGTCAGCACGCTCGACCTCGGCAAGCAGTCGGCGGGCACGATTCCGGTGGGCTGGACGCCGACCGACTCGGCCGGCAACGCGCTGCCCGACGGCACGTACACGATCAGCGCGGTCGGCACGATCAACGGCCAGCAGGCCACGGCCACCACGCTTACGGGCGCAACGGTGCAAAGCGTCGTCATGCAGGCCAACGGCACGCCGGGCCTCGTGTTGTCGAACGGCTCGACGGTCGGTTTGACCAGCGTCGCCGCCATCCTCTGATTCAGATTCAGTCAGTCACGACTTTCCAGATACGGAGACCGTCATGGGTTACCAACAAGGTTTGAGCGGTTTGTCGGCATCGTCGAGCGATCTCGATGTGATCGGCAACAACATTGCCAACGCGAACACGGTTGGCTTCAAGAGCGGCGCTGCGCAGTTCGCCGACATGTACGCCAATTCGGTGGCGACGGCGGTGGGCAACCAGATCGGCATCGGCACGAAGCTCGCCGACGTGCAGCAGCAGTTCTCGCAAGGCACGATCACGAGCACCAACCAGGCGCTCGACGTCGCGATCAACGGCAATGGCTTCTTCCAGCTGTCGAACAACGGCTCGCTGGTGTACTCGCGCAACGGCGTGTTCCAGCTCGACAAGAACGGCTTCATCACCAACGCGCAAGGCCTGCAACTGATGGGCTACGCCGCGAACAGTTCGGGCATCATCAACACCGCGCAAACCGTGCCGCTCACCGTGCCGACCGCGAACATCGCGCCGCAAGCGACCACCAAGATCGTCGCCGGCCTGAACCTGAATGCGCAGGATCCGCTGATGCTCGGCACGCCGGCCGTGACGCCGACGCTCGTCACGGGCAGCACGCTCACGACGCCCGGCGCGACCATCACGAACACGGCTTCGGGCACGAACAACGACAGCTACACCGTCAACTTTACGACCCCGACAACCTACACGGTCACCGACACCACGCTCGGCACGACGTCCGCTGCCGCGACGTACACGGCGGGCACGGCGATCTCGCTGGGGAACGGCCAGACCATCACGTTCAACGGCACGCCGGCTACTGGCGACAGCGTCGCGATCGCGCCGACGCCCGTGGCATTCAACCAGAACAGCTCGTCGACCTACAACTACTCGACCAGCACGACGGTCTACGACTCGCTCGGCGGCTCGCAGACGGTCAACATGTACTTTGCCAAGACCTCGGCCGGCACATGGAACGTGTATGCAGGCACTTCGACGGGCACGGCGCAACTGATCGGCCACGCGAACTTCAATTCGTCGGGCACGCTGCTCGGCACGACGGACGCAGCCGGCACCGCGACCACCACGCCGTTCGCCTACAACTTCCAGATCCCGACCACCGACGGTTCGTCGACGCCGCAGAATCTGACGCTGAACATCGCCGGCACGACGCAGTACGGCGGCAAGGACGGCGTGAACTCGCTGCAGCCCGACGGCTACGCAGCCGGCACGCTGACGAGCTTCACGATCGGCGCCGACGGCACGCTGACCGGCAACTATTCGAACCAGCAAACCGCGGCGCTCGGCCAGATCGTGCTGGCGAACTTCTCGAACCAGAACGGTCTCGTGAACCTCGGCAACAACGAATTCCAGCAGACCTCGCAATCCGGCGTCGCGCAGATTTCGGCTCCGGGCTCGACCAATCACGGCGTACTGCAAGGCGGCGCGGTGGAGAACTCGAACGTCGATCTGACGAGCGAACTGGTGGACCTGATCACCGCGCAGCGCAACTATCAGGCGAATGCGCAGACGATCAAGACCCAGCAGACGGTCGACCAGACCCTGATCAACCTGTAAGCGACCGGGACCACCCATCATGGATCGGCTGATCTACACCGCGATGTCGGGCAGCACGCAAGCGCTCGAACAGCAGGCTATCGTCGCGAACAACCTGGCCAACGCATCGACCACCGGTTTTCGCGCGCAACTGGCGACTTTCCGTGCCGTGCCGATGTCGTTCGGCGACGGCAGTTCGATCAACGACAACACCACCCGCACCTTCGTGCTGTCGTCGACGCCGGGCGCGGACTACACGCCGGGGCCGATCCAGCAGACGGGCAATCCGCTCGACGTGGCGATTCAGGGGCCGGGCTGGCTGGCGGTGCAAACCACCGACGGCGGCGAGGCCTACACGCGCGCCGGCAATCTGCATATCGACGAAAACGGCCAGTTGGTGAACGCCACCAATCAGGTGGTGCTCGGCAACGGCGGCCCGGTCTCGGTGCCGCCGGGCGCGGAGATCACCATCGGCAAGGACGGCACAGTGTCCGCGCTGACGCCGGGCGATCCGCCCACCGCGGTGGTGACGGTGGATCAGCTGAAGCTGGTGAATCCGGATCCGCAAACCATGACGCGCGGCGACGATGGCCTCTTTCGTACCGGCGACGGCAACCCCGCCGATGCCGATCAGACCGTCACGCTGGCGCCGGCGTCGCTGGAGGGCAGCAACGTGAATCCGGTGAGCGCGATGGTCTCGATGATCACCAACGCACGCCAGTTCCAGATGCAGACCAAGCTGCTGGAAAGCGCCGACAAGAACGACCAGTCCGCCAACCAGTTGCTCAGCTTTAGCTAACGGGCGCTCAGGCGCCTTGGAGAAGAATAGTGAATCGCTCACTCTACATCGCCGCAACCGGCATGAATGCGCAGCAGGCGCAGATGGACGTGATCTCGAACAACCTCGCGAACGTCAGCACCAACGGTTTCAAGGGCTCGCGCGCGGTGTTCGAGGATCTGCTGTATCAGACCATCCGCCAGCCGGGCGCGAATTCGACGCAGAACACCGAACTGCCGTCCGGCATCCAGCTCGGCACGGGGGTGCAGCAGGTCGCCACCGAACGTCTGTATACGCAGGGCAACCTGCAGCAGACCGGCAACTCGAAAGACGTCGCGATCAATGGCCAGGGCTTTTTCCAGGTGCAGATGCCCGACGGCACGACCGCCTATACCCGCGACGGCTCGTTCCAGACCAACGCGCAAGGCCAGCTCGTGACCTCGAGCGGCTATCAGGTGATTCCGGGCATCACGATCCCGAACAACGCGACCTCGCTCACCATCGGCAGCGACGGGGTGGTGTCGATCACCGTTGCCGGTTCGACCAACAGCCAGCAGCTCGGCTCCATGCAGGTCGCGACTTTCATCAACCCGGCCGGCCTCGACGCGAAGGGTGAAAACCTGTTCGCGGAGACCGCTTCGTCGGGCGCGCCGAACGTCGCGCAGCCGGGCCTGAACGGTGCCGGCACGCTGAATCAGGGGTACGTGGAAGCATCGAACGTGAACGTGGTGCAGGAACTGGTGAACATGATCCAGACGCAGCGCGCTTACGAAATCAACAGCAAGGCCGTGACGACCTCCGACCAGATGCTGCAGACCCTGAGCCAGATGCAGGTTTAAGGCTCAAGGGACTGGAAATGAATAGCGCCCGCCACCCTGCCGCTTCGCGCCCGTCCCCCCGAGGGCGGGCGCGAAAACCTGGGGCGGCCCGGCGTTTTCTCGAAAGGCAGTAATCAAGATGTCGCACTTCACTCGCAATCCGGTTCATTCGCGCACCGCGCAGGCGCTCGTGCAGCTCACGCTGCTCGCGGCCCTAGGTGGCTGCGGCCTCGTGCCCAAGCAGCCGATCACGCAGCAGCCGATGACGGCGCTGCCGCCGATGCCGCCGCAAGCGCAGTCGCCGGGCTCGATCTTCAACCCCGGTTACGCAGGCCGGCCGTTGTTCGAAGACCAGCGCCCGCGCAATGTCGGCGACATCCTGACCATCGTGATTCAGGAAAACGTCAACGCAACGAAGTCCTCGGGCGCCAACGCGAACCGCTCGGGCAACACCAACTTCAACGTGCCGACGGCGGGTTTCCTTGGTGGCCTGTTCGGCAAGACCAATCTGAGCGCCACGGGCGCCAATGTGTTCAGCGGCACCGGCGGCGCGAACGCGTCGAATACGTTTAACGGCACGATCACCGTGACGGTGACGGGCGTGCTGCCGAACGGCAACCTGATGGTGAGCGGCGAAAAGCAGATGCTGATCAACCAGGGCGATGAATTCGTGCGCTTTTCCGGCGTGGTGAATCCGAACACGATCTCCAACCTGAACGCCGTCTACTCGACCCAGGTGGCCGACGCGAAGATCGAATACTCCGCAAAGGGGTATCTCAACGAAGCCGAAAACATGGGCTGGTTGCAGCGCTTCTTCCTCAACGTGTCGCCGTGGTGATCATGCGTACCGTCTTCTTTCGCTCCGGCCGCCTTAACCGCTTTATGCGATTCGTTCAGCTCGGCCGTGCCGCGGCGCTGCTCGCGCTCGCTTGCGCGGCGTTGCCGGTGGCGACGCCGGCGCACGCCGAGCGTCTGAAGGATCTCGTGCAGATTCAGGGCGTGCGCGACAATCCGCTGATCGGCTACGGCCTCGTCGTCGGACTCGACGGCACGGGCGACCAGACCACGCAGACGCCGTTCACCACGCAGACACTCGCCAACATGCTGGCGAACCTCGGCATCTCGATCAACAATCAGGCGGCGGGCTCGACCAACCAGCAGTCGTCGCTGTCGAACATCCAGTTGAAGAACGTCGCGGCGGTGATGGTGACGGCGGTGTTGCCGCCGTTTGCACGTCCCGGCGAAGCGATCGACGTGACGGTGTCCTCGCTCGGCAATGCCAAGAGCTTGCGCGGCGGCACGCTGCTGCTCACGCCGCTGAAGGGCGCCGACGGCCAGGTGTATGCGCTCGGCCAGGGCAATCTCGCCGTCGGCGGCGCGGGCGCCAGCGCGAACGGCAGCAAGGTGCAGGTGAACACGCTGGCCGCTGGGCGCATTGCCGGCGGCGCGATCGTCGAGCGCGCGGTGCCGACTTCGGTGTCGCAAGCCGGCACGATGCAGCTCGACCTGAACGACATGGACTACGACACCACGCAGCGCGTGGTGGCCGCCGTGAACAATGCGTTCGGCAGCGGTACGGCGACCGCGCTCGACGGCCGCACGATCCAGCTGCACGCGCCGAGCGATCCGGAACAGCAGGTCGCCTTCATGGCGCAATTGCAGAACCTCGACGTCAAGCCGGCGCAAGCCGCCGCGAAGGTGATCCTGAACGCGCGCACCGGCTCGATCGTGATGAATCAGATGGTCACGCTGCAGAACTGCGCGGTGGCGCACGGCAACCTCTCGGTCGTGATCAATACGCAGCCGGTGGTGAGCCAGCCGGGTGCGTTCTCCAACGGCCAGACGGTGGTGGCCAAGCAGTCGCAGATCCAGATGAAGCAGGACAACGGCGCACTGAAGCTGGTGACCGCCGGCGCCAATCTCGCCGAGGTGGTGAAGGCGCTCAATGCATTGGGTGCGACGCCCGCGGATCTGATGTCGATCCTGCAGGCGATGAAAGCGGCGGGCGCTTTGCGCGCCGACCTGGAAATCATCTAAGGAAGACACAGGATGAATTCGGATACGACCAATTCCGCCGCTTCGGCGAACGACCTGACCCAGCGCTTCGCGCTCGACGTGCAGGGCTTCGCGAAGCTGAGCGCGCAGGCCAAGGCATCCCCGCAAGCCGGCATGAAGATGGCCGCGCAACAGTTCGACGCGGTGTTCACGCAGATGATGCTGAAGAGCATGCGCGACGCGACCCCGCAAGACGGTCCGTTCGATTCGCACGACAGCGCCACCTTCACGTCGATGATGGATCAGCAGTTATCGCAGCAGCTTTCGCAAAAGGGTATTGGCGTGGCTGACGCGATGCTCAAGCAACTGATGCGCAACCAGGGCATGCAGGTGGGAGGCGGTGCGGCAGGTGCAGGGGGTCTCGCCGGCATGGCCAACGCGTTGGGCGGCGGCAGCAGCGGCGGCGACGAAGGCCAGACCGCCGCGCTGAACGCGCTCGCCAAAGCATACGGCAATGCCCAGTCCAACGGGCAGCTGGCAATGGGCAAAGGCTATTCGGCCAACAGCGCGCTCACTCCGCCGCTCAAGGGCGACGGCAGTTCGCCGAAGGTCGACGCTTTCGTCGATAAGCTCGCCGGGCCTGCCCAGGCCGCCAGCGCGGCGACCGGTATTCCGGCGCGTTTCATCATCGGTCAGGCTGCGCTCGAATCGGGCTGGGGCAAGAGCGAGATCAGGAAGGCGGACGGTTCGACCAGCCACAATGTGTTCGGCATCAAGGCGACCAAGGACTGGACCGGCAAGACCGTGTCGACGGTCACGACTGAATATGTGAACGGCAAGCCGCAGCGCACCGTCGAAAAATTCCGTGCGTACGACTCGTATCAGGAAGCCATGACCGACTACGCGAGCCTGCTCAAGGGCAATCCGCGTTACGCGCAAGTGATCAATTCGGCACATGACGTGAGCGGTTTCGCCAACGGCATGCAGCGCGCCGGTTACGCCACGGATCCGCATTACGCGAAAAAACTGATGTCCATCATGCAGAAAATGGGCTGAACGGCCGTCACGCAGTTCGAACTATCCGGGCATTCCATCGGATCAAAGCCATGCACGCGACGGGGCCAGGTGCATGAAAAGACGGACGGGGCCGGTCGCCGTGGGCGGCCGGCCTACCCGCGAGAGGCATAATGCGGTTTTCACCGTTTGCGTAAATAATTCATCGCACGCCCTAAATTTTGTCCGGACGCTGCCGCTAATCAGTTACACCCAAGACCGGAAAGCGTTGTAATGTCCGGTTTGACGCGCGTGCTGCGGCTTCGATGAAGACCGCGCGAAAGCCCCGGCAGGAGCCTTGGCACGCGCCCGCAAGAACAAGCATACCGGCAAGCCCATGGATACTAACCAGTCGAACGGCCAGACCGACACGCACGGTCAGCCGCACGAACCGACCGACGAAAGCGCCAATGATTTTGGCCGTCGCAACCCGCTGGAGATCGGCGTTCAGTTGCGCAATCTCGTCAATCGCGGCGATTTCCTAACCGTTCAGTACCCGGGCGGACAACTCGTGACCCGTCTGCTCGACGTCGACGTGCGCGGGCGCACCTTCACGTTCGATTGGGGCGCACTGTCCGATCAGAACAAAGGCCTGCTTGGTGCGCCGCGCAGTCAGTTCCACGCGCAGCCGGACGGCGTGCGCGTGGAATTCGCCACCAACACGCCGCGCGAAACCCGTTTCGAAGGACTGCCCGCGTTCGAGGCCGACTTCCCCGAGGTGCTGTTTTACGTGCAGCGCCGCGAGTATTTCCGCGTCGATGCGCCGATTCTCGACCCGTACATGTGCACCGGCCTTCTGCCCGAAGGCGACAAATTCCGCTTCGAGGTTCACGACCTCTCGCTTGGCGGCGTCGGCATGCGCACCACCGACGAACGCGTGGCCGAATTGCCGATGGGCACGCGCCTGATGGATTGCGAACTGGCGCTCGGCGCGCTCGGCCGGCTTTCGCTCGATCTGCAGCTCGTGTCGCATCGCTCCACCGCGCTGCCCAACGGCACGCAGCGTTATCAACTCGGCTTTCGCTTTCTGACGCTGCCGGGCAGTGCGGAAAACACGCTGCAACGTCTGATCACGCAGCTCGAAATGAAGCGCCGTTCGCTGGTGCGCTGACTGCAATGCAGGATCGGCGCTGCGTGAGCGGGCCTGTTCGCGCAACGTTTGCCTGGCCGGTCCGTCACCAGGTGCTCGAGCACCCCGTTTTCACACCGTCCGCAAGCCTGCGCGCGATGAGTGACAAGCCAGGCGGGCTAGCCGCAAGCGTTGAAACAAACGTCGAACACACATCGGGATGACCTCAATTTTTCCCTGTTGAGGCCGTTAAACAGAATGTTCAGGTAACGCGGCGGCATGTGTACGGTGTCGCCCTTCAGGATGACGCATGTCCAATCTCATCAATCTCGGCCTCAGTGGACTCAATGCAGCCCAGTGGGGGCTCACGACGACCGGCCAGAACATCAGCAACGCGTCGACGCCAGGCTACACCATCGAAAATCCGGTGTATGCGGAAAGCGGTGGCCAGTACACGGGCTCGGGCTATCTGCCGCAAGGCGTCTCGACCACGACCGTGACGCGCCAGTACAGCCAGTATCTGACCACTGAGCTGAACAACGCGCAGTCGTCGGGCAGTTCGCTGTCGACGTACAACACGCTGATTTCGCAACTGAACAATCTGATCGGCAGTCCGACTGCCGGGATTGCGAGCGCGATCACCAGCTATTTCACCGGCTTGCAGAACGTCTCGAACAATGCGTCGAGCCTGGCGACGCGCCAGACCGCGATGAGCGGCGCGCAGACGCTGGTGAACCAGATCAACGCCGCGGGTCAGCAATACGACGCGCTGCGCCAGAGCGTCAACACGCAGCTCACCAATACCGTTTCGCAGATCAACAGCTACTCGCAGCAGATCGCGCAGTTGAACGGACAGATCGCCCAGGCCAGCACGCAGGGGCAGCCGCCGAACCAGTTGCTGGACCAGCGCGATCTCGCCGTGTCCAACCTGTCGCAGTTGATCGGCGTGAACGTGGTCAACAGCAACGGCAGCTACAGTGTGTTCATGAGCAATGGCCAGCCGCTCGTGTCGTCCGCCAACAGCTACAACCTGGGCACCGCGCCTTCCACCGGCGACACCAGTGAACTGTCCGTGCAGTATCTCGGCCAGGCCGGCGCGAACCCGGCGGCGGCGCCGCAGAACCTGCCCGACAGCAAGATCGACGGCGGCACGCTCGGCGGCCTGCTCGCGTTCCGCAGCCAGACGCTCGATCCGGGCGAGGCGCAACTCGGCGCGATTGCGGTGAGCTTTTCCGCGCAGGTCAACGCGCAAAACGGGTTGGGTATCACGCTTGCCGGCGCCAAAGGTGGCGCGCTGTTCTCGGTGGGCGGCCCAACGGTCTACGCGAACACGCAGAATACCGGCAATGCGTCGCTGAACGTGTCGTTCGCGGACCCCACTCAGCCGACCACCGGCGACTACACGCTGGCCTACAACGGCACCACTTACACGCTGACCGACAATTCGACGGGCACCGTGGTGGGTTCGGCAACTAACCTGAGCCAGCCGATCAACGGCCTGAATTTCTCGACCACTGGCACGATGAACGCCGGCGACTCGTTCACCGTCGAGCCGACGCGCGGCGCGCTGAACAGTTTCGCGACCGCCACCACCGACGCATCGGCGATCGCCGCCGCCGCACCCGTGCTGGCCGCCGCCGCCGCGAGCAACACCGGCACCGCCACGATTACGCAGGGCACGGTGACGGCCGGCTACACCATGCCGAACTCGACCACCACGCTGTCGTACGACGGCACGGGCCTGTCCGGCTTCCCGGCCGGTTCGACGGTGACGGTGGCCGGTACGCCTCCCACCACGTACACGATCGCCAGCGCGGCGACCGTGGTGCCGTATTCGTCGGCTACCGGCGCCACGCTCACGATCAACAACGCGACCGCCGGCCAGATGAACAATGTGTCGGTGACGATCAGCAACGCACCGGCTGCCGGCGACAAGTTCACCATCGGCCCGAACACCGGCGCGACCAACGACGGCCGCAACGCGCTGGCGTTGTCGAACCTGTCCACCGCCAAAGCGATGTCGGGCGGCACGGTCACGCTGACGGGCGCGTATGCGAACTACGTCAACAATATCGGCAACCAGACCAACCAGATCCAGACCTCGAGCACGGCGCAGAGCTCGCTGGTGACGCAGATCACCACCGCGCAGCAGTCGGTTTCGGGCGTGAACATCAACGAAGAAGCAGCCAACCTGCTTCAGTATCAGCAGCTGTATCAGGCGAACAGCAAGGTCATCCAGACCGCGCAGACCCTGTTCCAGACGATACTCGGCATCTTCCAGTGAGGCGTTGACAATGCGCATCTCCAGCACGCAGTATTTCAACATGAACGTTGCGACAATGAGCGATCAGCAAGCTCAACTGTCGCAGTTGTATGCCGAGATTTCGAGCGGCGTGAGCCTCTCCACGCCGTCGGACAATCCGCTCGGCGCGGCACAGGCGGTGCAGCTGAGTTCGACGGCGACGACCCTGTCGCAATACACCACCAATCAGGGCACTGCGCTCGCCTCGCTGCAGCAGGAAGACACCACGCTCGGCAGCGTCAACAACGTGCTGCAGACCATTCATACGCTGGTGCTGCGCGCCGGCGACGGCTCGCTGAACGACGGCGACCGCGGTTCGATCGCGACGCAGCTGCAAAGCTTGCGCAGCCAGCTGATGACGCTCGCCAATTCGACCGATCCGCAGGGCAACTACCTGTTCGCCGGTTATCAAAGCAGCGCGCAGCCGTACACCACGAATTCGGCCGGCGTCGTGACCTATTCCGGCGACACCGGCACGCCCGTCGTGCAGATCACCGACTCGCACGTCGTGCAGACCGGCGACAACGGCATTTCGATCTTCGGCAGCGTGGCGCCGATCGGCACGAGTGCGGTGCCGGCCGCGACGACAGGTAACACCGGCACGGGCGTGATCAGCTCGGTGAGCCTGAACAACCCGACCGACCCGACCAACGCGGACAAATATTCGATCAATTTTTCGTCGGCGACCACCTACACCGTGAGCCAGACCGATCCGGCTACCGGCGCGGTGACCACGAGTGCGCCGCAGGCATTCACCGCCGGTTCGGCCATCACGCTCGGCGGCCAGTCGGTGACGATCACCGGTGCGCCGAACGCCGGCGACAGCTTCACGGTGACGCCGGCCACGCAAGGCAGCATGGACGTGTTCGCCAATCTGAGCCAGTTGATCACCACGCTGCAAACGCCGGTGTCGGGCGGCGCCTCGACGGCCAGCTTCCAGAGCGCGCTGACCACCAGCATGGCCCAGCTCGAGAACACGATGAACAACGTCGTGACGGCGCAAGCGGCGGTGGGTGGCCGCGAGCAGGAAGTGCAGGCATTGCAGACGGTCACGCAAACCAACACGCTGCAGACCTCGAGCAATTTGGCGGATCTGACGCAGACCGACATGGTCAAGACGATCGGCAAGTACACGATGACGCAGGCTGCATTGCAAGCGGCGCAGCAGGCGTTCGCGAAGATTCAGAATATCTCGCTGTTCCAGTACCTGAACTGATAGCACGAGTAGTCTGAAACGGAGAAGGGCGGAGCCGGTGTGAGCCGGGTCCGCCCTTCTTGTTTTTGCGTGCGCTGCATTGTGCAGCGGATGCTGGTGCTGGCCCAACCGACGAAAAAACTAAAAGCCCGCTGAGATGTAATCAGTCGCATATAACGCGACCGTCAAGATCGATATCCCAGAAAACCAACCGGCCCATTTCAAGGCAGACCAGCGCTTCCATGCTGCTGCATTGACAACACCCAGAAGCATTGCCGGCCCCAACAAGTATGCGAGAAGAAGCGCCGTGTCCCACCACGAGACAGCGCATTTACCGAGTTCATGGCACCTGGCTATGGACCCATTGGAATGACGTGGCCATTGAGTGTGACTGAATGCATATAAACATGCCCATGTCAGGAATAGACCGCCAAAAGAACCGACCAGCGAGACACCAAAGCGCTTCACTTGATCTCCCAGAACAGGATTGATTTTGAGCCACGCAGATCGGAGTAACTCAGATCCGAAGCCACGCTTGCCCCCTGCCGAAATGACTGGATGCCCACAATAGTCGCTACGCCGTCAAAAAAGCCGCTGATCGTCAGTCGTGAACCGTTCCAAAGATCAATGTGCCCACCGCTTGCGTTGCCTACGTTTTCGCCATCGCGCGTCCAATACCGGGAAAATTGAATGATACCGGTGCGGCCCTTGACCTTTGATTCCCAATCGGCACCTGTTATATCTTCGGCCTTTGGAAGTCCCGCAAACGGACGCAATTGCAACCACTCGCCTAATTCGTCGGCTCGCGTCGCAGTGGCTTTGCCATCAAGCATGATCCGGCCAATGGATGGCTGGCCGGAGAGCGGTTTAACCAATTTCTGTGAAAATGACTTCATTTCGACGCCGACACGGTGAAATGTCACACTCATCCGAATAGCGCATTGGTCGCGATAGGCTGGACTATCGTAAGGGTCGCCTGATGGATAGTTATCCCACAACTCCCGAAAGGTCAGTGCCTTTAGTTGCACTTCCTTGATCGAATTCGGCGTCGAATTGGTTTTCACCACGGTCATCTTGTTCGGCATTGTTCAGACTCCTTCCTGTCTCGCAAGGGCTTCGTCCCCCCAATACACTCTGTAGTTGGCGGCTGCATCTGCGCGGACGCGCGGCATGCGGCCGTCTTCATCAAGTCGCCCTGAAACAGTCCGGCCGTCAGCCGATTCGACGAAGTACGGATAGCCTTCGAGGTTCACCAACGTCGTTATGCCGCGCACCTGTTCGTCATAGATGCCTGTCGCCAGCCATTAATTGTCGATGGTGGATGCAACACTGCTCGCCGCCACCGCGATGTCGTCGATCCAGTAAAAACATCCGGGATTAAGGCTGGCCATCACATAGTTGCTGAGTGGCCGAGCCACCAATGACGAGGCCGCCTGTCGTTGTCGGGCTGCCTTGCACCACGAGCGCCTTACGCATGGGTCTTGTCTCCGTCGATGCGCGTACGCCTGTATCCCGGCTCACCGAAGGTTGCAAACAGATGCGTTGTTTCGTTCTTTTCCTGTCCCGGCATTCTCAACGCCCCCTTATGGAATGAGCCAACATGTACGGGATCGTGTGCCGTAGCTGAGCACACCTATGCCGTAGTACATTTCGGCAAATTCCAACGAGATCAGGTATCCGATAAGTCCGAAAAGACGGATATTTTTGTAACGATTTGTCGATGCCTGATGTGGGCCAAAGAGGCGCCGCCGCAGACAGTCGCATTTTTTGTCGGAAGCATGGAAGTCGCGACCTAAGACGGCGACCTATACTGCCTGTGCAGACGCGGATGCAATACCGCGCGCAAAGCAAGTCACTTCAGTTTGGATTACGCGCGAAAAAATGCCCGCTCTGGGCGGGCATAAAGATTACGGACTCGCTACAAGGTAGCGATTCAAAGGCCACGTAGCGCCCTTATTCAAGCCTCACTACCTGAACCCCGCCGCCACCCGCCCCATCTGATCAATCCCAACATCAAACAGCCGCATGAAGAACGGAATCATATTCGGGGTCATCAGTTGCAGAAGCAGCATGCCGATCAGCATGGTGAGCGGAAAGCCGATCTGGAACACGCCGATCTGCGGCGCGGCGCGATTCAGAATGCCTAGCGCGAGGTTGGTGATGAGGAGCGCGACCACCACCGGCAGCGACAGCAGCAGTCCCGCTGAAAACACGGTGCTGCCGAAATTTGCCAGCGTACGCCAGCCGGGCGCGCCGAGAATGTTCGCCGAGACCGGCACCGACTGGAACGTGGCGAGCAGTGCGCTGATCATCTGCAAATGGCCGTCGATCACCAGAAACACCAGCATGGCGATGGTGTTCATATAGCTCGACAGCACCTGGCTAGAACTGCTTGCCTGCGAATCGAAGAAGGTCGCAAAGCCGAGCCCCATGCCGAGGCCGACAAAGTCGCCGGTCGCACTGATCGCCTGAAACACGATCTGCATGGTCATGCCGAGCGCAATGCCGATCAGGAACTGGTTGACGATGATCCACACGCCTTCGGCGGAAAACACCGTGACTTGCGGCAGCGCGCCGAGCGTCGGCGCGACGATGATCGTGACGAAGGCCGCGAGGCCGATCTTCACGCGGATCGGCAGCGAGCGGTTGCCGAGCACCGGCGCGGTGGCGACCAGCGCGAGAATGCGCACGAACGGCCACAGGAACGCGGTGAGCCAGGCGTTCAGTTGCGCGTAGGTGACGGAAAACATCGCGGCGGGGAAGGGGAAGTGACCGGCGCCGCGCTCAGTTGACGAGCGTCGGAATGTTGGTGAGCGTCTGGCGCAGATAGTCGAGTATGGTCGTCAGCATCCACGGGCCGGCGATCACCATCGTGACGGCAATCGCCAGCAGCTTCGGGATGAACGACAGCGTGCTTTCATTGATCTGCGTGGCGGCCTGGAACAGGCTCACCACCAGACCGACCACCAGCGCGACCAGCAGCAGCGGCGCGGCGAGCAGCAGGCCGACGTACATGGCCTGGTGCGCGAGCGTCATGACGGATTCTTGATTCATGGCGTTGGGACCGGAAGCGTGAAGGGTGCGAGGCGTGGTTAAAAACGCCGTTAAAAAGCACGGTTAAACAAAGCTCTGCGCGAGCGAGCCGAGCAGCAACTGCCAGCCGTCGACCAGCACGAACAGCATCAGCTTGAACGGCAGCGAAATGGTCGCGGGCGACACCATCATCATACCCATCGACATCAGCACGCTCGCCACCACCATATCGATGATGAGGAACGGGATGAAAATCGTAAAGCCGATCTGGAAGCCGGTTTTCAGTTCGCTAGTCACGAACGAGGGCACCAGCAGCGACAGCGGCACGTCTTCCGGACCTTGCATGGGCGCGGCGTGCGAGATGCGCGCGAACAGGGCGAGGTCGCTTTCGCGGGTCTGGCGCAGCATGAACGTCTTGAACGGCGCGAGACCGCGATTGACCGCGGTCTCCATCGGGATCGACCCGTCGGAGAACGGCTTGTAGCCGTCGGTGTAGGCCTTGTCGAGCACCGGTGACATGACGAACAGCGTGAGGAACAGCGCGAGCCCGACCAGCACCTGGTTAGGCGGCGTCGTGGTCGTGCCGAGCGCCTGGCGCAGCAGCGAGAGCACGATGATGATGCGCGTGAAGCTCGTCATCATCAGCACCATTGCCGGCAGGAACGACAGCATCGTGAGCAGCAGCATGGTCTGCACACTCAGCGAGTACGTCGTGCCGCCGTTCGGGCCGGGGCTCGTGTTGAAGGCCGGCAAGCCGGCTGCCTGGGCGAACGACAGCGTCGGCAGCGCGAGCAGCAGCGCCGGCAGCGCGACCGGCGCGACACGGCGCAGCGCGCGGCCGAGCATGGAGATCACTTTCGTCGGGACGGTGCTGAACATACGGGCGGATTGCGCGTGACGCGCCGATGGAAGACTGAACTGCATTACCGAACCCCGCCGCCTTGCCCGTTGAAACGTTTACCGACTTCGCCCTTCAAGGCATCGCGAAAACGCTGGCCGAAGGTGCCCGGCAGAGCAGCGCTTGCGCCTGACGCACCGGCTGTGCCGGGCTGCGTGGCGCTGAGCGGATCGACGGCGGCCGAGCCTGCCGGCATGGTGTGAAGCAGGCGGACATTGCCGGGCGCCGCGCCGAGCACGAGCCACGTATCGCCGATCTCGACCACCGCGACCCGCTCCTTGCCGCCGAGCGAGGCGCCGCCGATGGTTTTCACAAGGCCGCCGCGATTCGCCGGCTGCAGGCCGAGGCGGCGAGCGAGCCATGCACAACCGAACACCAGACCGATCACGACCAGCAGGCCGACAATGGTCTGCAACACTGCGCCGACGCCGAGCGCCGGAACGGCAGTACCCGCACCGACGCCCGAGGCGATTTTCGCGGCGTTGTTGACCGCGTTCATATCCGCCGCGTGAGCGGCCGAGGGTGTGAGCAGCAAGAACAACGACGTTGAGGCGGATACCATCGCCGCGACGTTCGCAGCCAGTGCGGCGCAAGTCGGGACAGTGCGCGACGCGGCGCGACCGGCAACGCGTTTCATCGATTCAGCTTCCGGATACGTTCGGACGGCGTGATGATGTCGGTCAGGCGGATACCGAACTTGTCGTTCACCACCACCACCTCGCCCTGCGCGATCAGGCAGCCGTTGACCAGCACGTCCATTGGTTCGCCGGCCATGCCGTCCAGTTCCACCACCGAACCCTGGGCGAGTTGCAGCAGGTTGCGGATCGCGATCTTGGTGCGGCCGAGTTCGACGGTCATCTGAACTGGAATGTCCAGGATCATGTCGATGTCGTTGCGCGTCGAGGTCGGCTCGACTTTCGACAGCGGCTGGAACACGCCGGCCGTGGTCGCGCTGACTTCCGTATTGTCGTTCTGCTCGGCCAGCGCGCTGGCCCAGTCCGCCATGGCCGCGTCGTCTTCGGCAGCGGCGGCGTCGGCGGCCAGTTGCGGCTCGCCGGCGGCCAGTTCAGCCTCGGGTTTTGCGTTCAGGTCACTCATATCCACCTTCCTTCATCGTGTCGGCTGCGCTGATCATCTTCTGGACCCGCAACGCGTACTGACCATTGAAAATTCCGTAGCCGCACTCCATTACCGGCACGCCATCGACTTTCGCCGTGATGTGTTCGGGAATGTTGATCGGCAAAACATCGCCTTTGCGCATGTTCAGGATCTGTTCGAACGTGACCGGCACCTTCGCGAGGTCGGCGGTCAGCTCCACTTCCGCTGCCTGCACCTGCTGCGACAGCACGCGGACCCAGCGGCGGTCGACTTCGAGCGCCTCGCCCTGGATCGGCGACGAGAGAATGTCGCGGATCGGCTCGATCATCGAGTACGGCATGCAGATGTGCAGCGTGCCGCCGGTCGTGCCGAACTCGATCGAGAACTGCGTGACGATGACGATTTCGTTCGGCGTCGCCACGTTGGCGAACTGCGTGTGCATTTCAGAGCGCACGTATTCGAACTGCAACGGACGTACGCTTTTCCACGACGCCGTGTAGTTGTCGAACACCAGGTTGAGCAGCTTGTTGATGATGCGCTGCTCGGTCTGCGTGAAGTCGCGCCCTTCGACGCGAGTATGGAAACGCCCGTCGCCGCCGAACAGGTTGTCGACCACGAAGAACACCAGGTTCGGATCGAACACGAACAGCGACGTGCCGCGTAACGGCTTCACGTGGACCAGGTTCAGATTGGTCGGGATCGGCAGGTTGCGGGTGAATTCGCTGTACTTCTGCACCTTCACCGGACCGACGGAGATTTCCGCCGAGCGCCGCATGAAGTTGAAGATACCGACGCGCAACAGACGCGCGAAACGGTCGTTGATAATTTCGAGGCCGGGCATCCGGCCGCGGACAATGCGTTCCTGCGTCGCGATGTTGTAGGGCCGTACGCCCGCACGGTCGCTTTGCTCGGCTTCCGAGTCGGTTTCGCCGGTTACGCCCTTGAGGAGGGCATCGACCTCCTCCTGGGACATGAACTCTTCGTGGCCCATTCCTTATTCCTCGTGCATCCCGTGGCGGTTGATGATGGCAGCGCTGATTAACGTCACGACCGGCGTCACTGCACGACGAATTCGGTGAACAGCACGTCCTGGACATGGATCGGCGCGGCACCCTTGTCGGTCGGCTGTTCGATCAGCGTCTGAAGTTCCGTGGCGAGCGCGCGCTTGCCTTCGAGCGGCGCGAGTTCTTCAGGGTGCTTGTTCGACAATGCGAGCAGGATGCGGCTGCGCACTTCGGGCATGTGTTCGGTGAGTTCCTGCTGGGTCTTCGCGTCGGTGAGTTTGAGCGTCAGGCCGATGCGCAGGAAGTGCGGCTGGCCGTCGTCCGATTGCAGGTTGACGGTCATCGATTCGAGCGGGAAGAACAGCGGCGCGGCGAGCGGCGCCGGCGCGCTGGCGGTTTCCGCCGACCCGGCTGCGGGGGCGCGCTTGGACATGAAGAACCACACCCCCGCGCCGGCTGCGCCCGCGGCAATGATCGCGATGAGCACGATCAGGATGATGCGCTTCAAGGGGCCCGGGGAAGCGGGCGCGGCTTGCTGGTTTGCGGTCGTGGTTGCCATGAGGTTTGCTTTGCTTGCCTTTAGTGCTGGTGAGGGTGATTGTTGTTTATTTGCCTGCGGCGCGATGGGTCGAAAAGAAGGGTTATTGCGGGCTATCTCTTGTTTTTGGTGCGGGGGTGCGGTTTTGGGTTTGGCCTTTGGCCTTTCCTTGAGGTCGCGGTGGTCTATTTGCGTTGCCCCTGTGCGGGGCGGCACCTACTTTCTTTGCCGCGGCAAAGAAAGTAGGCAAAGAAAGCCGCTTCACACCGCCAGCACTTAAGCGGAGCCCTCGCACAGACCCGGTAGTGGACCATCTGGAATCCGGGTTCTCGCACATTCGGCCACGGTGACAAGGCCGTCATACATCCGGCGGCGCTCCGCGCGCCGTCGCGGTACTTTCTCCACCGCCAGATGCAAATTGGCGCCCGTTGGAGGCCGCCATTCACAAATCACCGGAATCGTGTGCCGGTCATGCCTTCGGGGTCCAGGGAATGTTGGTGCGCGTTACTTCCCGTCACGCGAATGTGTCGACCAGGCCTATCGTGCGTCGTGTCGGGACGCTCACCGTCGTGTCGATCGGGTCTGTGCCGCCGCCAAACGATCCGCTCGCGCCGCTCGAACGACCCCCAGATCGGCCGGAGTCGGCGTTCTGCTGTTGGCTGCCCTGGCGCGCAAAGCCGTCGCTGACGCTCGCGCTCCCCAGTCCAATGCCGTTCGATTCCATTGCTTCGCGCAACTTCGGTAACGCCGCTTCGACGGCTTCGCGCACGGATTGATGCTGCGAAACAAACAGCGCATGTGCATGGTTATCGGCAACCTGCAACACAACCTGTAACGGTCCCAGATCCTTCGGGTTCAAGGTCAACTCGGCACTCTGCGAATGCGCGTTCGAGAGGAACACCACCTTCTGGCTCAATGCGTCCTCCCAGTCGGTCGTGCCGACCTGCGGTGACAAGGCGTTCGCCGCCTCCGCCGCGCCGGCATTGCCAGTGGTCTGCATGGCGGCCGTCGTGCTCGCGGCGCCGGCCGCGGCTTGTGCGGCAGCCAGTGCCGCCGTCGCCGCGTCGGTAGCGCTCTTGAAGGACGCCAGATCGTCTGCCGACACGCCGCCGGCAGCCGTTGCCGTCATTGCATCCGCCGCCGCTTTTGCCGCGGCGGATGGGTCGGCTAAGGTCGTCGCGGCAGCCGTCAGAGTGCTCCTCGATGCGGTCGATCCCTTGCCGTCGCCGAATAGTCCGCCCGCAAGCGTCTTGCCGTCCGAGGTTCCGTTCAGCTCCGCATGGGTGCCGGTCAGGCCGTTTGCCGAAGTCGCGGCGCTGGCTGCCGCGCCGCTCGCCATCGCTTGTGCCGGGACGGCGCCCTGGCTGTTCGCCAGCGCGGCCAACGCTGCCTGCAATGCGTCCTGCAATGACTTCGGATCGGTGGCAGCGGTCTTTTTGCCCGAGACGCCGCCGGTCGCGGCGTCCGTGCTCGTGCCGGGCAACGCGGTCGCGGCGTCGGTCAAGGCCGTGGCAGGGTCGGTGGCCGGCGTGGTGGCGTCGTTCGCGTCGGCCTGAGCTTGTGCCTGTGCCTGGGCAGCAGCGGCCGCTGCCGCGGTGCCGGCATCGGTCTGGTTTGCCGAGTTGCCGGTCTTCGGCGGCGTGGTGCTGGTCTTGTCGGTCGAAGCCTGTGTGTTGCCCTGCGCAGGCGTGGACGCCGCCGAACTCGCCGGCTTGCTGGTGTCCTTGCTGCTGTTCGCGTCGTCCGCGCTTTTCGTGGCGGGATCGGGCGGCGGCGGTGCGTCGTGCACGCTCGACGAAGACGGCGACGGCTGCTGCTGGCTCGCGCTCTGCGCAGCCGCGCTGTTCTGCTGGTCGATGCTTTGCTGCAGCGTTTGCGAGAACGGTTTGGCGTTCGCCGCCGCAGCCATAGCGGCGCTAGTGGACGTGCTGCCAGCGGAGCCGAGCAACGAGCCGATCTGTGAGAGAAGCGACATAGGGAATCCTGTCAATCCGTCAAACGGGGTGTTCAGTCAATCGGGGCGGCGCTCATGCGCGTCATGCGCCTCGTGCAATTCATGCGCCTTCGGTGCGCATTCTCAGAATCCGGGCCGCGTGTTCGTCGGCGTCGCGCTGATCGCGCCGCGCCGTGGTCACGGCTTCGGCGGCTTCGCCGCGCGCCTGCAGCACTTCATAGGAGCCGAGCTTCTGCTTCTGACGCTGCCAGTCCGGTTTCGCGGCCTCGACACGCGCGGTGGCCGTCGCCAGCAGGTTGCGCTGCTGTTCGATGGCGGCGTCGAGCGTGTCGATGAATGCCTGGAAGTTGCGCATGTTGCCAGCGGGCATGCCCGTCTGGGCGGATGCCGTGAAGCGCGCGTGATATTCGTCGCGATACTGCACGAGGGCGTCGAGTTGCGATTGCACGTCGTTGCGCTCGCGCTGCGCGCGGCCCAGACGTTGCGCCGCGGCGTCCACATCGTCCTGAGCCAGGCCGATGAGCGTCTTGATCGGGAAGTGTTTCGCCATCGTCAGCCTCCTTGGGCAAACAGCGCGTCCAGCATTTCGAGACTCGGTTCAAAGTTCGCGCACTCGCGAAAGCCTTGCTGCAAAAATGCTTCCATCCGCGGATACAGCGCGATGGCACGGTCGAGCAGCGCGTCGCGCCCGCTCGAATACGCACCGACGTTGATCAGATCGCGGTTACGCTGATAGCGCGACAGCATCTGCTTGAACATACGCGTCTTCTCGAGATGGTTATCGTCGATCAGCGCGGTCATTGCCCGGCTAATCGACGCTTCAATGTCGATGGCCGGATAGTGGCCGGCCTCGGCCAGCGAGCGCGACAGCACGATGTGGCCGTCCAGAATCGCCCGAGCGGAGTCGGCGATCGGATCCTGCTGGTCGTCGCCCTCGGTCAGCACGGTGTAGAACGCGGTGATCGAACCGCCGCCTGCCGGGCCGTTGCCGGTCCGCTCGACGAGCGCCGGCAGCTTGGCGAACACCGAAGGCGGATAGCCCTTGGTGGCAGGCGGCTCGCCCACGGCCAGCGCGATCTCGCGCTGCGCCATCGCGTAACGGGTCAGCGAATCCATCAGCAGCAGCACATGCTTGCCCTGGTCGCGGAAATATTCGGCAAGCGACGTCGAATAGGACGCGGCCTGCATCCGCAGAAGCGGCGAGACGTCGGCGGGCGCTGCGATCACCACGGAGCGCGCCAGACCTTCCTCGCCGAGAATCTGCTCGATGAACTCCTTCACTTCGCGACCGCGTTCGCCGATCAGACCGATCACGATCACTTCGGCGCTGGTGTAGCGCGCCATCGTGCCGAGCAGCACCGATTTACCCACGCCCGAACCGGCGAACAGGCCCATGCGCTGGCCGCGGCCGACGGTCAACAACGCGTTGATCGCGCGCACGCCGACGTCGAGCACCTTGTGAATCGGTTCGCGGTTCAGCGGATTGATGACCGGTGCGGACAGCGGCGCGTCGGCATGCGCGCCGAGAGGACCGAGTCCGTCGAGCGGACGGCCGGATGCATCCAGCACGCGGCCAAGCAATTCCCAGCCGACCGGCAGGCGCTTGGCACCCGCCATCGGATCGGCGATCGGCGCGCTTTCGAGCGGAAACACGCGTGCGCCGGGCAGGAGGCCGATCACTTCGGTGGTCGGCATCAGAAACAGTTTGTCGCCGGAGAAGCCGACTACTTCGGCCTCGGCCATCGGCAGCGAACTGCCTTGCGGCAGTTCGATCATCACTTCGGCGCCCACCGAGAGGCGCAAGCCGACCGCTTCGAGCACCAGACCGGCGGCGCGTGTGAGACGCCCGCAGGCGCGCATCGGCTTGGCGATCGCGTTGCGGGCACGCAATGCGTCGAGCCGGCCGCGCCAGGCTTGCATGTACGGGTTGCTGTCGAGCGCAGGGTCGTAAGGAGCACGGATGGCGTGGGCGGGGGCGGCGGAAGCCGGGCTCGAAGCGGCGGCGTCGCGGATCGCGGCGGCGCCCGTCGCCGGATGGGCATGTGCCGGATCGCGCAGCGCGGCGTCGATGGTCGCGACGGCCGCTGCAGCGGGCATTACCGCATCCGGAGCGTCGGCCAGCGCTTCGGCGCCGAACGACGCCAGCGCCAGCTCGCGTTCGAGCGGCGTCAGATCGCTGGCGCGAATTTCTTCGAGCGTCGGCTTCACCATGTGCTTACCTTGCCGAGTGCGGCAGCCACGCGCTCCCAGCGCGTGTCGATGCCGGCGTCCACTTCGCCGGTGCCGGCCTGCGCGCGGCAACCGCCGCGCTCCACCGCCGGATCGGTACGCACGGTCCAGCCGCGCGTTTGCAGTTCTTCCATCAGATAGGCTTCGACGACCGGCAGATCGGCGGGACTCACGATCAGGGCTGGCGCGCCGACCAGCGTAGGTTCGCTCGCCAGCACCTCGCGCGCGGCCGCGATCAGCGCTGTCGGGTCGTGCTGCACGTGCTGACGCACCACCTGTTGCGCGATGTCGAGCGCCAGTGCGACCAGCGTTTCGGAGATCGCGCCCTGGGCGCCGTCGAGCGCCGCCTTGAAGGTTTCGGCCAAGGCGGCGAGCCGCCCCGCTTCTTCGCGCGCTTCGCTCTGGCCTTGCTCGAAACCCTGCGCGTGACCTTGCTCGTAGCCGGCCTGGTAGCCGAGCGCCTGACCGGCCACGTGGCCGGAGGCGATGCCCTGTGCATGCGCAGCCTCGCGCAGACGTTCGAGTTCGGCTTCGAATGCGCCGTCGTCGACTTCGGGTTCGGGCGGTGCCGGCGGCGCCGGATCGAACGAGGCCATCTCCCAGCACTGGTAGGCCGAGAGGCTTTCCTTCGCCGTGGAGTTCGAATCAGACATAGGCATCTTCGGCCTTGCCGCCTAGAACGATCTGGCCGCCTTCGGCCAGGTTGCGCACGATCTGCAGGATGCGGCGCTGCTGCGTCTCGACTTCGGAGACGCGCACCGGACCGCGCGCGTCCAGATCTTCGGCGAGCAGTTCGGCAGCACGCTGCGACATGTTCGACAGGAACTTCTGGCGCAGCGCGGGCGGCGCGCCCTTCAGCGAGATGATCAGCGCCTCGGACTCGACTTCCTTCAGCAACAGCTGGATCGCGCGGTCCTCCAGATCGAGCAGGTTCTCGAACACAAACATCTGATCAATGATCTTCTGCGCAAGTTCCGCGTCGTACTGGCGAACGTTCTCGATAACGCCTTCCTCATGATTGCTGGACATGAAGTTGAGAATTTCAGCCGCCGTGCGGATACCGCCCATCGGGCTGCGCTTGAGGTTGTCGCTGCCGGACAGCAGACCCGTCAGCACGTCGTCGAGTTCGCGCAGCGCGGCCGGCTGGATGCCGTCGAGCGTGGCGATGCGCAGCAGCACGTCGTTGCGCAGCCGCTCCGTGAAGCAGGCGACGATTTCCGAAGCCTGATCGCGGTCCAGGTGAACGAGGATGGTGGCAATGATCTGCGGATGCTCGTTCTTGATGAGTTCGGCGACCGCCGCGGAATCCATCCACTTCAGGCCCTCGATACCGCTGGTATCGCTGCCCTGCAGAATCCGGTCGATGATCGCGCCGGCCTTGTCGTCGCCGAGCGCCTTGGTCAGCACCGAACGGATGTACTCGTTCGAATCGAGCGACATGCCGGTGTGCTGCTCGGCCTCGCGCACGAATTCCTGCAGGACTTCGTCGACCTGCTCGCGGGTCACGCTCTTCAATGCGGCCATCGCGACGCCGATCTTCTGGACTTCGCGCGGCCCGAGGAACTTGAACACCTGCGCGGCTTCTTCCTCGCCGATCGACATCAGCAGGAGCGCGCTCTTCATTACGCCTTCAGCGCTCATCGGACACCCAATTTTTCACGACGGTTGCGACGATCTTCGGATCCTGGCGCGCGATGTTGCGCGCGAATTCCAGGTTCCGCTCATATTTGTGCTTGGAGTTTTCGAGCGCGAGCAGTTCGCTGTCGGATTCCAGTTCAGCGACCGAACTTCCGCCCGCACCCACGCGCTCGGCGGCGGGAATGCCATCCAGCAGGATCGGCTCGTCCGGCGACGGCAGCGCCCCGGCGACGGGCGGCTCCGGCGGCGGGAAGGCGCGGCGCAACGCCGGCTTCACCATCACGAAATAGAGGAACAGGGCGACCGCGCCGATGCCGAGGTAAGTAGCGATCTGCTTGGCGAGCGCGATCATGTCCGGCGTGCGCCACTACGGCAGGTCGGCGTTCGGGTCGAGGTCGGTGCTGAACGCGCTATTGACCACGTTGACCGAGTCGCCGCGCGCCTGGTCGAAGCCCATCGCATCCTTGACCAGCTGATTGACCTGCGCGAGCTTGTCGGCGGTGACCGGCTGCATCGTGGCGTGGCCCTTGGCGTCGACCACCCGCAGGTAATTCACCACCACCGCCACCGACAGACGCTTGATGCCGCCCATCGGCCGTTCGAGGTGCCGCACGGTCTTGTCGAGTTCGTAGTTGGTGGTCGAATCCTTGCGGTCGCTGACCGGCGTGGTCGTCACGCCGCTCGCGCCGGTCGGCGCGTTGATCGGCGCGGAGGCTGGCTGCGGCGGCTGGTTCGACAGCGCGCCCGGCACGCCCGAGGCGGCGCCTTGCGACATTTCGGTGGCGCTGCTCGACTGCTGGCTGCGGATCGCCGCCTGTTGCGGGTTGCCGTTCGGGCCGTAGTTTTCCGAGGTCTGCTCGCTGTGCGAGAAGTCGATGTCGGCGCTCACCTGAGAATGCGCGTTGCCCGAGCCGAACAGGGGCGCGAGGATCGCGTCGATGCGCTGCTGGGTGCTGCGCTCGATCTGCTGGCGGTATTTCAGTTGCGAGGCGTCGAGGCCGTTGCCGGTGGACGGCTGCGTGAGTAGATTGCCGTCCTGGTCGAGAATGGTGACGCCCTTCACCGGCATATCCGGCACTGCCGAGGACACCATATGGGTAATCGCCAGCACCTGGCCCTCGTCGAGCGCTCGGCCAGGGTAGAGGTTGACCAGCACGGAGGCGGACGGCGCTTCCTTGTCGCGCACGAACACGGAGGGCTTCGGAATCGCCAGATGCACGCGGGCCGACTTCACCGACGAAATCGATTCCACCGTGCGCTCCAGTTCGCCTTCCAGTGCACGCTGATAGTTGATCTGCTCGGCGAACTGGCTGATGCCGAACTTCTGGTTGTCCATCAGTTCGAAGCCGACCGAACCGCTCTTGGGCAGACCCTGCGACGCGAGGCGCAGACGCATTTCATGCACCTGCTCGGCCGGCACGAGGATCGCGCCGCCCGCGTCGGAGAATTTATAGGGAATGTTGGCCGCCTGGAGCGCGGTGATGATCGCGCCGCCGTCGCGGTCCGACAGATTGCTGTAAAGCACCTTGTAGTCCGGCGCCCGCGACCACAGGAACAGGCCCACCACCACGGCGACCAGCAGCGCGACTGCAAAAATCAACGGGGCGCGCGGGTTGCCGCGCATTTGCGCGAGGCCTGACAGGCGCTGACCGAAGTTGCCGCCGAGGCTGCCCGAAAGGCCACCCAGGTCCGCGCCGCCGGCCTGGCCGGCGCCGGCCGCACCGGCGCCAGGCTGCGCGCCGGCGAGGCCCATGCGGGCGTCGGGGTTGATCAAAGAGTTGGCTGACGAATCCATGCGTCGGGTTTCTCCGGGATGCCTTTTGCGTTCTGCCGCTCACCGCGCCGAGGGTCGGCGGGCGCACGGACAGAGACTTTCACCCTCGAAATTATCCGCAGCGCGGCCCAACCCGATTGCTTGAATAGAGCCGGGTTTCCCCCCTAGTTTCGGGGCTTTCCCGTATAGCCCGCTGCTATGCTTTCATCCAGATCGGTACGGTTCCGGCATGCCGGTCGTCATTCCCTGGAGAAAACATGACTTTCCCCGTGAACGCGCTCTCGTCGGCGCTGCAACAGATGCAGTCGATGGCGGCGCAAGCGGCCGGCGGCAGCACGGCCGTGGCCGATACGTCCAGCGCGGCAACGCCCACCGGCTTTGCCTCCGCGCTGAAAGCATCGCTCGACAAGATCAGCGGCGATCAGACCAAGGCGATCGGCGAATCGAAAGCGTTCGAGCTCGGCGCGTCGAACGTGTCGCTGAACGACGTGATGGTCGATATGCAGAAGGCCAACGTGGGTTTCCAGTTCGGCCTGCAGGTGCGCAACAAGCTGGTGTCCGCCTATAACGACATCATGCAGATGTCGGTGTGAACGCGGCTCGGGCGGCAAGGCTTACCCGCGCGCCCGAACGCGTGCATGCCGTGCGGCCCTCGCGGGCCGCATCAATTGACCCCTTAATCCTCCTTACACCGGCCTAAAGCTTTCGCGCTGCCTATCCGATAACCAGGTACAGGCAGAAATCGGGGCGCGGCAACGTGCCCGGATGGGGAGCCACGACCAACCGCAGTGCAAGAGAGGAGGAGCGCCGATGTTTTCCCCAGGACACTCTGGAGCCAATGCGTACGCACGCGTCGGCGTCGAGACAGGGGTGATGGGCGCGAGTCCGCATCGTCTGATCGTGATGTTGTATCAGGGCGCCCGGCAGGCCATCGCGCAGGCCCGCATGCACCTGCAGCAAGGCAACGTGCCGGCTCGTGGAGAAGCGATCGGCAAGGCGATCCAGATCGTCGAAAGCGGGCTGCAGCAGTCGCTCAACCTTGAGGCGGGCGGCGAGATTGCAGAGCGGTTGAATGCGCTATATAGCTATATGTCGCGCCGGCTGCTCGAAGCCAATATAAAACAGAGCGAGGCGATGCTCGTCGAGGTGGATGGCCTTCTGGCGACACTCGAGGAAGCATGGATCGGGATTGCCCCGGAGATCGCGCGGATGGCAGCTCAGCCGGCCGCGGAAAGCATGAGATGACATCGAACGCAGAATACTTCGCCCGTTATGAGGCGATTGCAGCGATTTCCTGCCGCATGCTGACGGCTGCCCGGCGCGCACTGTGGAACGATCTCGTCCACCTGCAAGAGGAGTACCGACATCTGGTGGAGGCGTTGCGAGACGCCGAAACCGGCGTGAAGCTCGACGAGGCGGAGCGTCTGCGCAAATACGCGCTGATCCGCCAGATCCTCGCCGACGACGCTGCGATCCGCGATCTGGCGAATCCGCGCATGGCCGGTCTGTCGGCGCTGTTCGCCGGACGGCCGACTCACGTGCTCAAGGAACTGTACGGGGCGCGCTGAGTTTTGCCGCTTGCGCCGCCTGCGCCTCTATCCATCCGGCTCACTGACTTGATTTGAGCGCGCCGCCGCCAATGTGACCAAGGAATCGGCATGAACGGAATCGACACGGCCGTCGCTTCGGTGCTCGCGAGCCGGATCGACAGTCTGCTCAATATCGCGCCCGGCAGTGCGGCAGCGTCGCAAGCCGGCACGGCGGGCGTCGAAACCGCGCCGACCATGCCGGCGCTCATCGAGACGCCCGCGCCGCAGCCCTCCGCGCAAACTGCGCTGTCCGCCGTCGCGCTGACGCTCAACGCGATTCTGCGCTCGGGCGGCGAGGCGACGCCGGCGGTGCTCGGGCAGACGCCGATCTGGCCGGCCGCGCCGGCGCTCGATGTCGAAGTCGGCGCGTTGCCGCTGTTCGGCGCGACGGCTTCCGCCGGTTCGACCGCTTCAGCCGCTTCAACCGCCAATCCGAATGCCGCCGCAACCGGCGCAAGCACGGCCACCGCCAATGTGGCCGCGACCCAGGTGCCGGTCGCGGCGCTCGCCGCCGCGCTCGAACAGACCGTCGGCGACAGTGGTCTCTTCTACGAAGCCCATCTCGCGCAATGGCTGGCGGGCCAGCGTTCGCCCGCGTCGCTCGCCGCCGAGGCGCAGAACAAGCTGGTGGCCGCCGCCGCGCAATTGCCGCTCGACTGGGCGAACGACGCCGGCGAGGCGTCTTCCTCCGCTAGCGGTCCGGGCCGGCAGGGCACGGGCGCCGCGCCGAATGGCTCACCCAATGGCCCAGCGAACGGCGCGCCGGACGCCGCCGGCCGCTCCATGCCGTCGATCCAGACCGCGCAGGCCGCCCGTTTCATGGCCGGCGAGGTGCTGGCCAGTTCCCTGTCCGACCTGAACGCCCAGCCCACACACGCAGGCCTGCACAGCGCGGCGGCGCAACCGGCCGACGGCGGCTCGTCGCAGAATTCGCAGTCGATGGCGGCCGCGGTTCATCCCGCGACTGTGCCCCTGGTGCGCCAGCAACTCGATCTGCTCGCGACCGGACAGTTTCGCTGGACCGGCGAAGCCTGGCCGGGCGCCAGGCTCGACTGGACCATCGAACAGGACGGCGACGAATGGGACCGCAGCGGCGGCGGCACGGCGAGCGAGGACGACCAGCCGTGGCGCACGCGCCTGACGCTGTCGCTGCCGACGCTCGGCACCGTCGACGCGGAATTGACGCTCACCGGCACACGACTCGTCGCGCGGGTGCAGGCCAGTCCGGGCGGTGCCGCGCGCCTTGCCATGCAGGGCGAGAGCTTCCGTCAGCGGCTCGCGGCGGCGGGCATCGAGTTGAATGGCTTGACGATCCGCGAGATCGGCGGCGGCGCGCCGGCCACCGGCGCTAACGCAGCGGGCGCGGCGGCGGCCGCTCAGGCGGCGACATCGGCGTATGCGAAGTCGGCTTCGGCGGCGAGTCCGGGTGCGACGGCCGCTGACAGGACCGCGACCGTGCGCCGTACGGCGCACGCGCCGCGCGCCGAAGCCGCACCGCCGGACGATTTCGATTGGGACATGTGATGAGCCGCAAGAATCGCCGCAGCGCGGCTGCGCTCGTCTACGACGCCCAAAGCGGCGATCCCGCGCCGCGCGTGATCGCCAAAGGCTACGGGATGCTGGCCGAAATGATCGTGCAGCGGGCCAAGGAAGCCGGACTGTATGTGCACGAGGCGCCCGAAATGGTCTCCCTGCTGATGCAGGTGGATCTCGACGCGCGGATTCCGCCGCAGCTTTATCAGGCGGTCGCGGAGTTGCTCGCGTGGCTGCATCGGCTGGAAAGCGGTGCGGAGAACGAGCCGCCGCAGGGCGCGAATGCCGCCGCGCAGGATGTCATCGACGTAGTGGCGACCGAGGTGGAAGGCGGCACCGCGGCGCGTTGAGTGTCAGAACCGGGCGTCAGAACCGCATCATCAACTTCAGCAGCGCATTCACCCGTTTGCCGTACGGCGGCGAAATCCACCCGCGCGCGTTCAGACGCGCCTGCGTTAGCACTGGCTTCATTTTCGAGAACGTCACGAAGCCTTCGTAGCCGTGATACGCGCCCATTCCGCTCGCCCCGACTCCGCCGAACGGCAGGCTTTCACACGCCAGATGCATCAGCGTTTCGTTGACCGCCATGCCGCCCGCGATGGTTTCGTGCGTCACGCGCTCGATGGTGGCTGCGTCGTCGGCATACAGATACAGCGCGAGCGGGCGGGGGCGGGCGTTGATCCACGCGATTGCGTCGTCGAGCGTGTCGTAAGGGACGATCGGCAGCAGCGGGCCGAAGATTTCCTCCTGCATCAGCGCGCACGCGTCCGGCGCATTCGTGACGGCGATCAGCGGAAAGCGGCGGCTCGCCGCATCGGGCGAACTGTCGGTGAGCGGGTGCAGTTGCGCGCCGGCGGCCTGGGCTTCGTCGGCGAGACGTTCGAGGCGCGCGAAGTGACGCTCCGAGATGATCGTCGTGTAATCCGGGTTGTTGGCGAAGTTCGGGTACATCCTCGCCATCCGCGCGCGCGCCCGCTCGACGAACGCCTGCTCCTTGCCGCGCGGCACCAGCACGTAGTCCGGCGCGACGCAGGTCTGCCCCGCATTGAGCGTTTTGCCGGCGACGAGGTTGTCCACCGCGTTGTCGAAGCGCGCATGCACGCCGACGATGGCCGGCGACTTGCCGCCCAGTTCGAGCGTGACCGGCGTCAGATGCTCGGCGGCGGCGCGCATCACTTCGTGGCCGACCTTGGTCGAGCCGGTGAACAGCAGATGGTCGAAGGGCTGCGCGCTGAACGCGGCGGCGAGCGCGGCGTCGCCGTTCACCACCGCGACGTGATCGCGCGCGAAGGTCTGGCCGATCAACTGCTCGAACAGCGCCGAGGTGAGCGGCGTCAGTTCGGACATCTTGATGATCGCGCGATTGCCCGCGCTCAACGCGCTGATCAGCGGCCCGACGGCGAGCAGCACCGGATAGTTCCACGGCACGATGATGCCGACCACGCCGAGCGGCTGCGGCACGACTTTGGCGCGCGCCGGCAGCAGCCATTTGTTGGTGCTGCGGCGCTGCGATTTCATCCAGCGCTTGCCGTGTCGAAGCGCGGCGTCGATCTCCTCCTTCACCAGCAGGAATTCCGCGAGCAGCACTTCCTGTTTCGCGCGATTGCCGAAGTCGATGTTCATCGCGTCGGCGAGCGCGTCGCGATTGTCGAGCATGACTTTGCGCAGCGCTTTCAGGTGCGCGGCGCGGGTCTCCCATGACGGATACGGCGCGCGCAGATAAGCGTTGCGCTGATCGCGCAGCAGCGCTTCGAGCGCGGCAACTTCCGGCAGATCGTTCTTCATGTGTCCACTTCCTGATGGATATCGTTGCGCGTGATATCGCGCTTTTGCTGGATGTACTAACGCTGCCTGGCGGTGCGGCTAAAGCGTGCTGAATGTCAGGCAGGAAAAGCTCTTTCGACGATCGCCGCGTGATCGAACGCGGCGGGCAGCGTGCCGTACACCCGGCCGCTCTCGCCGCAGCCGTCGGCAAGGCGAGTTGCGATGAACGCCTCGGCGACTTCGCCCGGCGCATGCTCGAGCAGCAGCGTGGCCTGCGCGATCAGCACGACCTGTTGCGCGATCCGTCGTGCCGAGGCTTCGCGATGCTCAGCCGGTCCGTTGAGCGCGGCGGCCAGCTTGCCGAGCGCGGCGCTCAATGCCGGGTGCGCCTGGGCTTCCATCTGCCACCCGGCGAACAGGGCCTGCGCCGCGTCCGGCTCGCGCTCCATAGCGCGCAGCACGTCGAGGCACATCACGTTGCCGGAACCTTCCCAGATCGAGTTCACGGGCGCTTCGCGATAGAAGCGCGCCATCGGACCGGTTTCGACGTAACCGTTGCCGCCCCAGACTTCCATCGCCTCGCCGGTGAATTCCAGCGCACGCTTGCAGACCCAGTACTTCGCCGCAGGTGTGACGATGCGCCGCCACGCGCGCTCGGCGAGCGAGGTGGAGGCGGCGTCGGCGGATTCTTCGAAAGCGCGCGCGAGACGCATGAACAGCACCGTCGCCGCTTCCGATTCCAGGGCGAGATCGGCGAGCACGTTGCGCATCAGCGGCTGATCGGCGAGATGGCGGCCGAACGCGCTGCGATGACGCGCATGGTGAATGGCCTGCACGAGCGCGGCGCGCATCAAGGCCGCGCTGCCGATCACGCAATCGAGCCGCGTGTAATTCGCCATTTCGATGATGGTCGGCACGCCGCGTCCTTCGTCGCCGATCATGATGCCGAACGCGTCGAGAAATTCGACTTCGCTGCTTGCATTCGAGCGATTGCCGAGCTTGTCTTTCAGGCGCTGGATCTGCACGGCGTTCTTGCTGCCGTCCGGCGCGAAGCGCGGCACGAAGAAGCACGAGAGGCCCTCGTGATCGTCGGTGCGGCCTAGCACGAGATGGGCGTCGCACTGCGGCGCGGAAAAGAACCACTTGTGGCCGACCAGCCGGTAGGCGGCGCCGCGGCCGCGGCCGGCGGTGGCATAGGCGCGGGTCTGATTGCTGCGCACGTCCGAACCGCCTTGCTTCTCGGTCATGCCCATGCCGATCATCGCGGAGTTCTTGTGCGTGAGCGGTATGTCGCGCGGATCGTGTTCGCGCGCGTAGAGTTTGTCGCGCAGCCTGGCGAATAGCGCGGGCTCGCGTTGCAATACGGGGATGCTCGCGAAGGTCATCGTCAGCGGGCAGAGCGAACCGGATTCGATTTGCGCATGCAGGAAGTAACCGGCGCAACGTGCCACCATCGCGCCGCGTTGCGGGTCGGAAAACGGCAGGGCGTGCAGTCCTTCGCGGCGCAGCAGCGAGAGCAGCGTGTGCCACGAAGCATGAAACTCCAGCGCGTCGATACGCTCGCCACGCGGGCTGTGCGTGAACAATTCCGGCGTATGGCGGTTGGCCAGCTCGGCGAGCGCCAGTGTCTCGGGCGTGGTGAGCGCCGCGCCGTGCCGCAGCAACGCATCGCGATGCCACGCTGCGCCATCGCGTTCGAGCGCGGCGGTCAATGCGGCATCGCTGGAAAAGAGGTTGTAGTCCGCGAGCGGCGGAACCTGATTGGTCACCTCGTGAGTCTGGCCGAAGCTGTGCCGTTCCATCTGCTGTCTCCGTTCAACGCATGCTCGCCGGCGTCGATCGACGGTGCGCTGTTTAAGCGCCGCATGTCGCGCCGCGCGCTGAGAGGACGCCGCTGGCGGCGCCGTGTTTGAATGCCGCGCGCGGCCGCCCGGCGGGCGTATGCGCGTCTTTCATCATAGGGTCGCGGCGGCACTTCCGTTTAGAGGAATCGCTCTGGCATGAACCCGCCGCGGTATCCGAACGCTCCCTACAATGCCGGAAAACATACGGAGACAGGGTTCGCGAATAACGCGGCCCACAAGGAGGAGCGGATGCAATACGACTACATCATCGTCGGTGCAGGCTCGGGTGGTTGTTCGCTGGCGAGCCGTCTCGCGGACAGCTGCCCGGACGCGACGATCGCCCTGATCGAAGCCGGCCCGCACACGGACCGCAATCTGTTCGTCAACATGCCGGTCGGCGTAGCGGCCGTGGTGCCGCACAAGCTCAAAACCAACTACGGGTATCTGACCACGCCGCAGCCGGGACTCGGCGGACGGCAAGGGTATCAGCCGCGCGGGCGGGGCTTTGGCGGGTCGAGCGCGATCAACGCGATGATCTACACGCGCGGCCATCCGCTCGATTACGACGAATGGGCTGAACTGGGTTGCGACGGCTGGTCGTGGGCGGAGGTGCTGCCGCACTTTCGTCGTGCCGAAGGCAACGAACGCGGCGCCGATGCCTGGCATGGCGATAGCGGCCCGCTCACCGTTTCCGATCTGCGCTATCAGAATCCGTTTTCGCGGCGTTTCGTGCAGGCGGCGATGGAAGCCGGCTACAAGCCGAACAGCGACTTCAACGGTGCGGAGCAGGAAGGGATCGGCTTCTATCAGGTGACGCAGCGCGACGGACGCCGTTGCAGCGTGGCGCGCGCCTATATCTATGACCGCGAGCGTCCCAATCTGCACGCGATCGCCGACGCGACGGTGCTGCGCGTGGCCTTTGAAGGCAAGCGCGCGAGCGGTGTGGAGATCGTGCGCGGCGGCCGCCGGGAAACGCTCGAAGCGCGCGCCGAGGTGGCGCTCGCCGCGGGCGCGTTCAATTCGCCGCAACTGCTGATGTGCTCGGGCATCGGGCCGGCGGCGCACTTGCAGTCGCTCGGCGTCCCGGTGCTGCACGACGCGCCGGAGGTCGGGCAGAACCTGATCGACCACGTCGATTTCACGATCAACAAACGGGTTTCGTCGATCGAGCCGACCGGCTTTTCGATTCGCGGCATTGCGCGGATGCTGCCGCAGTTCGTCACTTTCATGCGCCACGGGCGCGGCATGCTGTCGAGCAATGTCGCCGAAGCGGGCGGTTTTCTGAAAAGCAGCCCGACGCTCGACCGACCGGATCTGCAGTTGCATTTCTGCGCGGCGATTGTCGACGACCACAACCGCCATATGCATTGGGGCCACGGTTATTCGCTGCATGTGTGCGTATTGCGGCCGCATAGCCGTGGCACCGTGACGCTGGCGAGCGCCGATGCGCGCACCGCGCCCGTGATCGATCCGCGCTTTTTCAGCGACTCGCGCGATCTCGACCTGCTGGTGGAAGGCGCGCAGATGGCGCGGCGCATCCTCGATGCACCTTCGCTCGCGCTGCACGGCGGCAGCGAGTTGTACACGCATCCCGGCCAGTCGGAAGCCGAATTGCGCCGGACCATCGCCGAGCATGCCGACACGATCTACCACCCGGTGGCCACGTGCCGGATGGGCGGCGACGCGCGGTCGGTGGTCGATCCGCAACTGCGGGTGCGGGGCGTCACGGGGCTGCGGATCGTCGATGCTTCGGTGATGCCGACGCTGATCGGCGGCAACACCAATTCGCCGACGGTGATGATCGGCGAGCGGGCGGCCGAGCTGATCGCGGCGACCCGTCGCGGCGCGTCGGCGGAGTTGAAAGTGGCGCCAATGGACGGAATCCGAACGGCGACGAATGCCGCTTGAGTTTCGCCAGTATTTCAGATTTCACCGGCAAATATGAGACAACTTGGCCAAACGTCTGCCAATTCGTCATAAATTGTGCCGCTTCGTTTATGAGATTCCCCGAAACCTATAATCGCGCCGCGAAAAAGAGCGGGTCAGGTGGCACGTTCGGGAACTCAAGGAAGCGAAGCGATGAGCATCAATACGATTCAATTGATTCAGTCCGCACTGACGGACGGTGTCGTGCGCCAACTGGCGGAGCGCTTCGGACTCCCGCCGGACGCGATTCGAAAGGTGTTGGCGACCGTGGCTCCGGCGCTCGTCGCCAGCCTGATGCAAAAGGGCGCGACGCTCGACGGCGCGCGTTCGCTATTCGGCACGATCCTCTCGCCGGAGGTCAGCAGCCATATCGCCGAGCAGTTGCCGCAACTGCTCGGCAGCACGGGTGGCGTCAGCCGGCTTGAGATTGCCGGGCGGCACCTGTTCGAGCGCGCGCTGGACCGCGGCGTCGATGGGTTGAGCGATGAAGTCGCCGTGCAGACCGGTGTGCCGGCTCACGCCACCCATGCCATGACCGGCATTGCCGGTGCAACCTTGCTGGGCCTGCTCAAGCGGCATTTTCTCGAAGGGCAGGGCAACGCCGGGCAATTGCCGACGCTGCTCGGCCATCAACTGCCGGTCATTGCTCCTTATCTGAACGACCGCCTGATGACCGCGCTCGGGCTGAGCGGGCTCGGCGCGTTTTCCGGCAACATTCTGTCGCAGCTGAAGGCCGTTTCGGCGCATATCGACCATCCGACACCCGCGTCCACGCCGGTGGCCGAGGCCTTGTCGAAGATCCACGTGCCGGCGGATGCCGTGATGCGCGACGAGCGCCGTTCGCACAAGTGGCTGTGGTGGCTGCTCGCGGCTCTGGCGGCGCTACTGGCTTTTCTGTTTCTGCGTAGCTGTCAGAGCGAGCAAAACGCCCATCGCGTTGCCGGGCAAGGCAGTTCCGCGGGAGCCGTCGCTGCGCAGCCCGCCTCTGCGCCGGTCGTTGCTTCGAGCGCCGTGGTAGCCGCCAGCGAGGTGGCGGCGTCCGCGCCCGCAGCCAGCGCCGCGGCCTCCGCGAGTGCGGCGAGCACCGTACAGCCGGCAGCTGCCGCGCCCGCGCCGACCAAAGACAGCCAGCTCAGCTTTACGGTGGACGCCGCCGGCAAGCCGACGGTCACCGCCACGGTCGGCAGTGAAGCCGAAAAGACGCAATTGATCGACGAGCTGACCAGGCGCCTCGGGCAATACAACTTCGTTCCGAACATCACGGTCGATCCGGCCACCAAGCCGGCCGACTGGCTGCTGCATCTCGACGGCCTGCTGCCGCTGATGTCGCTGCCCGGCGCGGAAGTGAAAGTGGACGGCACGCACATCGAGCTCAGCGGCACTGCAGCGGACAAGAAACTCGGCTGGCTCGACAAGCTGAAGTCGCTGTTCGGCGCGTCGTATCAGATCGGTTCGTTCGACGTCGCGCATGCCGTCGCCGACGCCACCGAGAACTTCCGCAGCGCGATCAAGGGCCTGCTCGCGGCGGACAGTTCATGCGCGGTGGCGGACGTGGTCAAGGTGCTGAACCTGCAGGTGATCAACTTCGCGAGCGCGAGCGCACGTGTGCCGGCTTCGGCGGTGGAAGACCTGAACCAGTCGGCGCACGTGCTGAACGCCTGCGCGGGCAACGGCAAGACGGCCCGGCTCGAAGTGGCCGGCTATTCGGACAACGTGGGCGGCGAGCAAGCCAATCTGCAACTGTCGAAGCAGCGTGCCGAAGCGGTGCGCGCCTACCTCGTCAAGACCGGCGTGCCGGCTGATTCGCTGATCGCGCAAGGCTACGGCGGGGCGCGTCCGGTTGCGAGCAACGACACGGCGAGCGGTCGCTTTGCCAATCGCCGCATCGAGTTTGTCGCGCAGCAGTAATTGCAGCTTCGATAAGCCATGCAAGACATGCCCGCGGCGTTTGCCGGGGGCATGTCGTCATTTGGCGGGCGGGGCCGGGAACGGCGTGGTAATACCGGCCACGCCAATGCCCGGCGCCAGCATGAAGTCGTCGCCAGCCTGGCCGGGTAATGCTTCGCGGGCCACGTCGAGCCATGCGCGCGCAGCATGCGACAGATAGCCATTGCGGCGCCAGCCGATCGCCATTTCCCACGGAATTTCCGGCTCCGCGACCGGCCGGCAGGTGAACTTCGCGGGATCGAGCCGCCGGCAGTACGGCGCCGGCAGCAAGGCGATACCGACACCGGCCAGCACCAGCGCCGCCATGAAATCCCAATGCCCGCTGCGTCCCACAATGGTCGGCGCGAAACCAGCGGTACGGCACGCGTTCAGCACCACGTCATTGAGCGCGAGACTTTCGCCGTAAAATACGAACGGCTCATTGGCGAGCTGGGCAAGCGGTACCTCGTGCAGATCGTCCCAGCTCGAGCCGGTGCGCGCGACGAGCCAAAGGAGTTGGCGCGTCACGGGCAGTACGTCGATATTTTCCGGGTCGACGGGTTGCAGCACGCCACCCAACTCCAGTTCGCCGTTGATCAGCGCCGCTTCGATGGCGCGCGAGCCCTGCTCGAACAGCTTGAGTTCGATTTTCGGGTAACGCTGGCGGAACGCGGCGATCGCCGGCGTGAAGAGCGAGCCGCCCATCGGCGGAATGCCGATGGTGAGTTGACCGCGGCCGAGCGTGTCGAGGTCGTTCAGTTCCGCCTGCAATTGCGCGTGCGCCGCCAGCACGTCCTGACCGCGCTGGTAGACGATCCGGCCGGCATCGGTCAGCACCATCTGCCGACCGTCGCGCAACAACAGCGGAGAGCCGATTTCGTCCTCCAGCGACTTGACCATTTTGCTGATGGTCGGCTGCGTGACGAACATCTGCTCGGCGGCGACGGTGAAACTCTGCTGACGCACCACTTCGACGAAATACCGCAGCGCACGTAGTTCCACGATCTCAGACTCCAGAATTCCAAATTGGAATGATCTGGATGATTGTAAGTCATCTTATTTATATCGCGGCACAAGCTGCGGTGCGGTCGCTGCGGACTTTCGCCGCACGCGAGTTGACGGCAATTGCTTGCTCCGGTGCCGGACTTGCCGCCTGACCGAAGGCGCCCCATCCATTTCAAGATGAGCTCGGCGGCAAGCGGAATAACATCGACGGTTCTTCACCGTTGACCCCGCCACGCGCACCTGCTCATTCATGACGCCCATTTCGATCATCATCCCCTGCTACAACGGCGCGGCGACGCTCGTCCGTGCTTTGCAAAGCTGCCGGATCCAGCCTGAGGCCGCACAGATCATCGTGGTGGACGATGGCTCGACGGATGCCTCCGCGGATATCGCGGCGCAGTGCGGCAGCCTCGATCCGCGCGTGTGTCTGCTGCGAATGCCATACAACGGCGGCGCGGCGCGAGCGCGCAACTGGGCTGCGATGCATGCGTCGCACGATCTGCTTGCCTTTCTCGACGCCGACGACGAATACCTGCCCGGCGCTCTCGCCGCCGCGAGCGCGTTCCTCGCGCAAAATCCCAACGAAGTGTCCGTGCGGCTCGACGTGGAGTACACGGATTTTCCCTGCGAGCTCACCACGCATCCCGACTTCGCCGCGCATGCGGCAACGCTTAGCAACACCGTGCCGAGCAGCCTGCTGATTCGCCGTACGGCTTATCTCGCGCTCGGTGGCTTTCCGATGGACGACGCGTTTCGCCGCATAGGCGGTGAAGACGGCGCGTTTTCCTGGGCGCTGCGCGATCTCTTTGGTAATCCGCGTCTGGAGGATGCAAAGCGCGTGCGCATGCATTACCACGCAGGCATTCACGCGGAGCGCTACTTTCGCATCGCGCTCGGCCTGCAAGCGGCCGACCCCGACGATACAGCCGACGCATTTCGTTTCTCCCGGCAGTTTCTCGATGTAGCGCGTGCCGGTATTGCGCAATTGCGGGGGGCAAAAGTGATGGTTCAGACTCCCGCACAAAACGCCCCGGTCGCGCCGGGTAGTCTTCCGTAAGCCAGGGCGGTGGCCGCATCGGAGCGCGCCGCGCCGGTTCTCCTCCCACGCAGGCCGGCAAATACGAAGCCGAACCGCGCCCCGAAGCCATCTCGATTTGCTACAATCGCCCTTCGTCTTCGAGGAGCGTTGCGACGGGTACCGCGAATCAGCATATTCGCCGGCCGCCCGCCAGGCTCGAAGGCTTCAATCGGAGGGCTCGGATGCGCATAGCGCTTTCCCATCCACCGCATCGAACCGCGCTCACGTCAAATTTCTAGTCAATTTCTTAGAAAGGAGGGCGTGATGAACGCCGCAGTTATCGATTCCAAAAATTCCCAGGATTTCATTGTTGCCGACATGTCGCTTGCCGACTGGGGCCGCAAGGAACTGAACATCGCCGAGACGGAAATGCCCGGCCTCATGCAAACGCGTGAAGAGTACAAGGTGCAGCAGCCGCTGAAGGGCGCGCGCATCGCGGGTTCGCTGCACATGACGATCCAGACCGGCGTGCTGATCGAGACGCTGACGGCACTCGGCGCCGATGTGCGCTGGGCCTCGTGCAACATCTTCTCGACCCAGGATCACGCCGCCGCGGCGATCGCCAAGGCCGGCACGCCGGTGTTCGCATTCAAGGGTGAATCGCTCGACGAATACTGGGAGTTCTCGCACCGCATTTTCGAATGGCCGAATGGCGAATTCGCCAACATGATCCTCGACGACGGCGGCGACGCCACGTTGCTGCTGATCCTCGGCTCGAAGGCCGAGAAAGACCGTTCGGTGATCGCGAAGCCGACCAACGAAGAAGAAGTCGCGCTGTACAAGTCGATCGAACGTCATCTGGACGCCGACCCGACGTGGTACTCCACACGCCTCGCGCACATCAAGGGCGTGACCGAAGAAACCACGACCGGCGTGCACCGTCTGTATCAGATGGAAAAAGAAGGCCGTCTGCCGTTCCCGGCGATCAACGTGAACGACTCGGTTACCAAGTCGAAGTTCGACAATCTGTATGGCTGCCGTGAGTCGCTGGTCGACGGCATCAAGCGTGCAACCGACGTGATGATCGCGGGCAAGATCGCCGTGGTCGCCGGTTACGGCGACGTGGGCAAGGGCTGTGCGCAATCGCTGCGCGGTCTGGGCGCGACCGTGTGGGTCACCGAAATCGATCCGATCTGCGCACTGCAGGCGGCGATGGAAGGCTACCGCGTCGTGACGATGGAATACGCGGCGGACAAGGCCGACATCTTCGTGACGGCAACCGGCAACTACCACGTGATCGGCCACGACCACATGAAGGCGATGCGCCACAACGCGATTGTCTGCAACATCGGTCACTTCGACTCGGAAATCGACGTTGCCTCGACCCGTCAGTACCAGTGGGACAACATCAAGCCGCAAGTCGACCACATCATTTTCCCGGACGGCAAGCGCGTGATCCTGCTGGCTGAAGGCCGCCTCGTGAATCTGGGTTGCGCGACGGGCCACCCGTCGTTCGTGATGTCGAACTCGTTCACGAACCAGACGCTCGCGCAGATCGAACTGTTCACGCAAGGCAACAAGTACGAGAACAAAGTGTACGTGCTGCCGAAGCATCTGGACGAGAAGGTCGCACGCCTGCATCTGGCGCGCATCGGCGCGAACCTGACCGTGCTGTCGGACGAGCAGGCCGGCTACATCGGCGTCGACAAGAACGGCCCGTTCAAGCCGAACCACTACCGCTATTAAGCGCGCCGCGGGAGGTCTTGGCAGCATGACAGTTTGACGACAGGGCGGCGCATCATGCGCCGCTTTGTTTGCCATGACCGCCTCACGCCCGTTCTGTACGCGCTTTTCCCGCTATCGGACATCCTGCCCACAAGGAGCTCTACATGACCGTGCTGCTGACCTGGCTGATCAACGCGCTTGCGCTCCTGATCATCACCTACCTCGTTCCGTCGATTCATATCCGCAGTTTCGGCACCGCATTGATCGTCGCGGTGGTGCTCGGGTTGATCAACACGATCCTGCGGCCGGTGCTGATCCTGCTGACGCTGCCCGTGACCATTTTCACGCTCGGACTCTTCATTCTGGTGGTCAATGCGCTGTGCTTCTGGCTGGCCGCGTCGCTGCTGAAGGGCTTCGAAGTGTCGGGATTCTGGTCGGCGTTCTTCGGCTCGATTCTGTACAGCATCGTTTCGTGGCTGTTGTCCGCGCTTATTTTCGGCAACCGCAGTCTCGGTTGACCCACTGAATCATGAACCCGATCGAACTTTCATTCGAATTCTTCCCGCCGAAAACGCAGGAAGGCGTCGACAAGCTGCGCGCCACGCGCGCCCAGCTCGCCACGCTCAAGCCCAAGTTCGTGTCCGTCACGTTCGGCGCCGGCGGCTCGACGCAGCAGGGCACGCTCGATACCGTCGTCGATATGGCGAAGGAAGGGCTCGAAGCGGCGCCGCACGTGTCGTGTATCGGCTCGTCGAAAGAGAGCCTGCGCGCTATTCTCAACGAGTACCGCGCGCATGGCATCCGCCATATCGTCGCGCTGCGCGGCGATCTGCCGTCCGGCATGGGCGAAGTCGGCGAGCTGCGCTACGCGTCGGAACTGGTGAGCTTTATCCGCGCCGAATTCGGCGACTGGTTCTGGATCGAGGTGGCCGGCTACCCGGAATACCACCCGCAGTCGCGCTCGCCGCGTCAGGATCTGGAAAACTTCGCCCGCAAGGTGAAGGCCGGCGCCAATTCGGCGATCACGCAATATTTCTTCAACGCGGACGCCTACTTCCGTTTCGTCGACGACGCGAGAAAGCTCGGCGTGGACGTGCCGATCGTGCCGGGCATCATGCCGATCACGAACTTCTCGCAACTGATGCGTTTCTCGGAGATGTGCGGCGCTGAAGTACCGCGCTGGATCGCGCGCCGGCTGGAAAGCTTCGGCGACGACCGCGAGTCGATTCGCGCGTTTGGGCTGGACGTGGTGACGGACCTGTGCGGGCGTCTGATCGATGCGAAGGTGCCGGGCCTGCACTTCTACACGCTGAACGGCGCAGCGGCGACCAAGGCGATCTGCGAGCGTTTGAACACGTAATAGTCGGATCGCGTCGCTGAGACGAAACCGCGCGGCTGTTTTCAGCCGCGCGGTTTTTTTTTGTGCGCGGCGAATGGCGAGCCGGCGTTTACGCGAATGCCAGGCGCTGCCACGCGACCGCAACCGTGATGACGAAATCGGCGCTCTGCCAAGCGACCGCAGCCGTAGTGACGAAGCTGACGCTCGCACGCCGGTTTGGACAGTTGCTGCCATGCAACAAACCCATGAGTGCGTTCCAACCTTGCAGCGCGTTAGCCCGCATTGAACCCGATTTTTGTGCTGTCTATGATCGAAGCGCAGCTGACGTGGCTGCTGTGCGGAGAACGTAATGACGGTATCCAAGTTGCTGTTTGCAGTTCGCCAAACCTGCCTTCCAGCGCTGAGCGCCTGTGCCGTGCTGACTGCGGGCCTTGTGCCCGCCGCCGCCGATGCGGCCACGCTGCCCGACAAGACCCTCGTGTTCTGCTCCGAAGGCAGTCCGGCGGGCTTCGACAGCGCGCAGTACACCACCAGCGTCGAATTCAGCGCGGGCTCGTACACGGTTTACAACCGTCTGATCGAGTTCGCGCACGGCAGCACGGATATCGAGCCGAGCCTGGCCGAAAAGTGGGATGTATCGCTTGACGGGTTGACTTACACGTTTCATTTACGCCACGGTGTGAAATTCCAGACCACCTCGTTTTTCAAGCCGACGCGCGAATTCAACGCGGACGACGTCGTCTTCACCTATCAGCGGATGCTGGATCCGGATCAGCCGTTCCGCAAGGCATACGCCGTGCCGTTCCCGTATTTCACCGATCTCGGGCTCGCCAAGAACATTGCGAAGATCGAAAAGCTTGATCCGTACACGGTGCGTTTCACGCTGAAGGAAGTCGATGCGCCGTTTTTACAACAGATTGCGATGCCGTTCGCATCGATCCTCTCGGCTGAATATGGCGATCAACTGTTGAAAGCGGGTAAAGCGTCGGATATCAATCAATATCCGGTCGGCACCGGCCCCTTCATTTTCCGCAGCTATACGAAAGACGACACGATTCGCTTCGACGGTAATCCCGATTACTGGAAGCCGGGTGTCGTCAAAGTCAGCAAGCTGATATTCGCGATTACCGTCGATCCGGCCGTGCGTCTGCAAAAACTCAAACGCGGTGAATGCCAGGTGATGGCGTATCCGCGTCCCGCGGATATTCCGGCCGTCAAAGCCGATGCTTCGCTTGCCATGCCGAACCAGGTGGGTTTCAACCTCGGCTATATCGCCTACAACACCACCAAGAAACCGCTCGACAATGTGCGGGTGCGCCGTGCGCTCGATATGTCGATCAATAAGAAAGCGATTATCGACTCGGTATATCAGGGCGCGGGCCAAGCCGCCACGAACCCCATGCCGCCGACCCAGTGGGGCTACGACAAGAATCTGAAGGACGCGCCCTACGACACGGAAAAAGCCAAAGCGCTGTTGAAACAGGCCGGTTATCCGGACGGCTTCGACCTGACGCTGTGGGCCATGCCGGTTCAACGGCCGTATAACCCGAACGCGCGGCTGATGGCGGAAATGCTGCAATCCGATTGGGCGAAGATCGGCGTCAAGGTGAAGATCGCCACTTACGAGTGGGGCGAATACATTCGCCGCGGCCATGCCGGCGAACATGAAGCAATGCTGATCGGCTGGACCGGCGATTATGGCGATCCGGATAACTGGCTCGGCGTATTGCTGGGTTGCGACGCGGTCAATGGCAGTAACTTTTCCAAATGGTGCTACAAACCTTACGACGACTTGATCAGAAAGGGCCGCGGCACCACCGACCTCGCTGAGCGTACCAAGGCTTACACGGAAGCTCAGGAAATATTCAAAGACCAGGTTCCATTTACGCCGATCGCCCACTCCACGGTCTATCAGCCGATCAGCAAGAACGTGACGGGTTTCAAGATCGACCCGTTCGGCCCGACGCAATTCATGAATGTCGGCCTGAAATAACGCCGGCGGGCCGTTTTTTTGCTGGATCCACCCTCTACGGCCGCACGTTCCCGGCAACGCCGGCGTGCGGCTGCCGTTATGCCCGAACGGTTTCCGATCGTCAACAGAGGGAATTTCCTCCGCTTGTTGCTGTGAGCCAAGCTCAAGTAATATCGCGCTACGCCGGCGGGAGCCGGCCACGAACCTGGAGGAAACATGAAGCAAAACAATCTGTTGCGCGCCGCGCGTGTTACGACGCTCGTCGCAGCTGCAGCGGCATCGATGGTGGGCGCAAGTGTCGCGCGCGCCGAGATTCCGAATAAAACCCTGGTCTACTGCTCAGAAGGCAGTCCCGCGGGTTTCGATCCTGCCCAGTACACCACGGGCACCGATTTCACGGCTAATACGTTCACCGTCTACAACCGTCTCGTCGAATTCGAACGCGGCGGCACCAAGGTCGAACCCGGCCTCGCCGAAAAGTGGGAAGTCTCGGCGGACGGCAAGACCTACACGTTCCATCTGCGTCATGGCGTGAAGTTCCAGACCACGTCGTTCTTCAAGCCGACGCGCGAATTCAACGCGGATGACGTCGTGTTCACGTTCCAGCGCATGCTGGACCCGAACTCGGCCTTCCATAAGGCTTACCCGGTCCAGTTCCCGTACTTCACGGACATGGGCCTCGACAAGCTGATCACCAGCGTCGAAAAGGTCGATCCGTACACGGTCAAGTTCACGCTGAAGGAAGTCAACGCGCCGTTCATCCAGAATCTGGCGATGGAATATGCGTCGATCCTCTCGGGCGAATACGGAGACCAGTTGCTGAAGGCCGGCAAAGCCGCCGACATCAACCAGTTCCCGGTCGGCACGGGCCCGTTCATTTTCCGCAGCTACACGAAAGACGCGACGATCCGCTTCGACGGCAATCCGGATTACTGGAAGCCGAACACGGTGAAAATCTCGAAGCTAATCTTCTCGATCACGCCGGACGCCGGCGTGCGCGTGCAGAAGATCAAGCGCGACGAATGCCAGGTGATGAGCTATCCGCGTCCGGCCGACATCGCGCCGCTGAAGGCTGAAGCGAACATCGCGATGCCGTCGCAACCGGGCTTCAACCTCGGATACCTCGCGTACAACGTGTCGCACAAGCCGGTCGACAAGGTCGAAGTGCGTCAGGCGCTCGACATGGCGATCAACAAGAAGGCGATCATCGAGTCGGTGTACCAGGGCGCGGGCCAGGCGGCCACGAACCCGATGCCGCCCACCCAGTGGTCGTACGACAAGAACCTGAAGGGCGCGTCCTACGATGCGGACAAGGCCAAGGCCTTGCTGGCGAAAGCGGGCTATCCGAACGGCTTCGACATCACGCTGTGGGCGATGCCGGTGCAGCGCGCGTACAACCCGAACGCCCGCCTGATGGCCGAAATGATCCAGGCCGACTGGGCCAAGATCGGCGTGAAGGCGAAGATCGTCACGTATGAATGGGGCGAGTACATCAAGCGCGCTCACGCAGGTGAGGACGACACGATGCTGATCGGCTGGACGGGCGACAACGGCGATCCGGACAACTGGCTCGGCACGCTGCTCGGCTGCGAAGCGGTGAACGGCAACAACTTCTCGAAGTGGTGCTACAAGCCGTTTGACGACCTGATCCAGAAGGGCCGCGTCACGTCCGATCAGGGCGCGCGCACCACGGCTTACATGCAGGCGCAGCAGATCTTCGCGCAGCAACTGCCGTTCTCGCCGATCGCTCACTCCACGGTGTACCAGCCTGTCAGCAAGAAGGTGGTGGACATGCGTATCGAACCGCTCGGCTATGCGCGCTTCGACGGCGTCAGCGTCAAGTAACACATCAGGCAAGTCGTAAAATTCGCGCAGTACGCTTTTCGCACGGTTAGAAAACTGGTCGAAATGGTCCGGCGACCGGGGTCACAAGCCCTCGTCGCCGGTTGCGTTTTTTGTTCATCAAGACCATAGGGACAAAACCATGTTCCGCTTTGTTTTGCGCCGCATCGGCATGGTGATTCCGACCTTCATCGGCATCACGATCCTCGCGTTCGCGCTGATTCACCTGATACCGGGCGATCCCATCGAAGTGATGATGGGCGAGCGCGGCGTCGATCCCGCCATGCACGCCGCGGCAATGCACCGGCTCGGCCTCGACGAATCCTTGCCTATGCAGTACGTCCACTACATCGGGCGCGCGCTGCACGGCGACCTCGGCACCTCGATCATCACCAACACCAGCGTGATGGGCGAATTCCTCGCACGCTTTCCCGCCACCGTCGAACTGTCGATCTGCGCGATGCTGTTCGCATTGATCGTCGGCTTGCCGGCGGGCGTGTTCGCGGCCTTGAGGCGCGGCACCGTGGTCGACCACGGCGTGATGGGCACGGCGCTCACCGGCTACTCGATGCCGATCTTCTGGTGGGGCTTGATCCTCATCATGGTGTTCTCGGTGAAGCTTGGCTGGACGCCCGTGTCCGGCCGCATCGCGGTCGAATACGACATTCCGCACGTGACCGGCTTCATGCTGATCGACGCGATGATGTCCACCGACGAAGGCGCGTTCAGATCCGCGCTGAGCCATCTGATCCTGCCGGCCATCGTGCTCGGCACGATTCCGCTGGCGGTCGTCGCGCGCATGACGCGTTCGTCGATGCTCGAAGTGCTGCGCGAGGACTACATCCGCACCGCGCGCGCGAAGGGCTTGTCGCCGGGACGCGTGATCGTCGTGCATGCGTTGCGCAATGCGCTGATTCCGGTGGTAACCGTGATCGGTCTGCAGGTCGGCACGCTGCTCGCGGGCGCGGTGCTCACCGAGACGCTGTTTTCGTGGCCGGGTATCGGCAAGTGGCTGATCGACGCGATCGGCCGGCGCGACTATCCGGTGGTGCAGGGCGGTATCCTGATGATCGCCACGCTGGTGATCGTCGTGAACCTCGTCGTCGATCTGTTGTACGGCGTGCTCAACCCACGCATCCGCCATACGAGGTAATCACGACCATGGCAGACATACAAAACACAGTCCCCCAGTCGGTCACGCCCCCAAGCGGCCGCGCTATCGCCGCCCGTGAATTCTGGGCGAATTTCTCGCGTAACCGTGGCGCGGTCGGCGCCGGCATCGTCGTGCTGCTGTTGATCTTCGTCGCGATCTTCGCGCCGTTGATCGCGCCGCACAGCCCGATCGAGCAATACCGCGACTTCGTGAAGATTCCGCCCGCATGGCTCGACGGCGGCAACTGGAAGTTCATTCTCGGCACCGACGAAGCGGGCCGCGACATCCTCTCGCGTCTGATGTACGGCGCGCGGCTGTCGTTCTGGATCGGCTTCGTTTCGGTGGTGCTCGCGCTGATTCCGGGCATCGTGCTCGGGCTGATCGCGGCATTCTTCGAGAAGTGGGCCGACACGCCGATCATGCGCATCATGGACGTGCTGCTCGCGTTGCCGTCGCTGCTGCTCGCCGTGGCGGTGGTGGCGATCATCGGCCCGGGTCTCGTCAATACCATGCTCGCCATCGCGATCGTCGCCTTGCCAGGCTATGTGCGTTTGACGCGTGCGTCGGCGCAGGGCGAGTTGCAGAAGGAATACGTGACGGCTTCGCGCGTGGCGGGCGCCAGCACCTTGCGTCTGATGTTCTCGCAAGTGCTGCCGAACTGCACCGCGCCGCTGATCGTGCAGGCTACGTTGGGCTTTTCGTCGGCGATCCTCGACGCCGCGGCGCTCGGCTTTCTCGGCCTCGGCGTGCAACCGCCTTCGGCGGAGTGGGGCGCGATGCTGGCCTCGGCGCGCGACTACATCGACAGCGCCTGGTGGATCGTCACCATGCCGGGTCTGTCCATCCTGATCTCGGTGCTCGCCATCAATCTGCTCGGCGACGGGCTGCGCGACGCACTCGACCCGAAACTGAAAAGGATGGCGTAATGACCAGCTTATTAACCATCCGCAATCTCGCGGTGGACTTCAACGGACTGCCCGCCGTCGACCGGATCAGCCTCGATATCGCGCCGGGCGAAGTGGTCGGCGTAGTCGGCGAGTCGGGCTCGGGCAAGAGCGTGACGATGATGGCGCTGATGGGCCTGATCGACGCACCCGGCAAAGTGACGGCCGACGAAATCACCTTCAACGGCAAGAACCTGCTGAAGGCATCGGCGAAGGAACGCCGCAAGATCGTCGGCAAAGACATCGCGATGGTGTTCCAGGACGCGCTCACCAGTCTGAACCCCAGCTACACGGTCGGCTATCAGATCAAGGAAGTGCTGAAGCTGCACGAAGGCCTGCGCGGCAGCGCGTTGGACAAACGCGCGCTGGAACTTCTCGATCAGGTCGGCATTCCGGATGCGAAAAGCCGTATCAGTTCGTTCCCGCATCAGATGTCGGGCGGCATGAACCAACGCGTGATGATCGCAATGGCGATTGCCTGCAATCCGAAGCTGCTGATCGCCGATGAGCCCACTACCGCGCTCGACGTGACGATCCAGGCGCAGATCATGGAACTGCTGATCAAGCTGCAGAAGGAACGCGGCATGGCGCTCGTGCTGATCTCGCACGATCTGGCGGTGGTGTCCGAGGTCGCGCAACGCGTCGCGGTCATGTACGCTGGCGAAGTGATCGAAACGAACAAAGTGCCAGACATTTTCGCCGCGCCGCATCATCCGTACACGGAAGCGTTGCTGGCGGCGATTCCCGAGCACAATGTCGGAGCCGTGCGACTCGCGGCACTGCCGGGCATGGTGCCGGGCCGCGACGACCGCCCGAAGGGGTGTCTCTTCGCACCGCGCTGCAAGTACGTGGTCGACGACTGCACGAAGGCGCGTCCCGCACTCGCGCCGATGCAAGGTCACGCCGAAGTGGCGCGCGTGCGCTGCATCAAACCCCTGAACCTGAGCGGCGACGCCAACGTTCACACGCATGGAGGCGCACGATGAACGCAGTACCCGAAACGCGGCGCCAGTCGGATCATGCGGGCGATCACGTGCTGGTGGCCGACAAGCTCGCGCGTTACTACACGGTCAAGCGCGGCATGTTCGCATCCGGCACGGTGAAGGCGCTCAACGGTGTCTCGTTCGCGCTCGAACGCGGCAAGACCTTGGCGGTGGTCGGTGAATCCGGCTGCGGCAAATCGACGCTCGCGCGTCAACTCACCATGATCGAAGCGCCCAGCGCGGGCCGCCTGCTGATCGACGGTGAAGACGTGGCCGGCGCCGATCACGCGAAGATCGCGGCGCTGCGGCGGCGCGTGCAGATGGTGTTCCAGAACCCGTTTGCTTCGCTCAATCCGCGCAAGACCGTTGAGCAGACGCTCGGCGAGCCGCTCGCGATCAACACGCAACTGAGCGCGACCGAACGCGCCGAACGGATCGCGCAGATGATGCGCACTGTCGGACTGCGTCCGGAACACGCGAAGCGCTATCCGCATATGTTCTCCGGCGGCCAGCGGCAGCGCGTGGCGATTGCGCGCGCGATGATTCTGGATCCGCAGATCGTGGTGGCCGATGAACCCGTGTCGGCGCTCGACGTGTCGATCCAGGCGCAGATTCTGAATCTGTTCATGGATCTGCAGGAGCAGTTCAAGACCAGCTACGTGTTCATCTCGCACAACCTTTCGGTGGTGGAGCATATCGCCGACGATGTGATGGTGATGTACTTCGGCGGCGTGGCGGAACTCGGCGACAAGACGCGGATTTTCTCGAAGCCGTGTCATCCGTACACGCGCGCGCTGATGTCGGCCACGCCTTCCATCTTCGAAGCGGATCGCAGCATCAAGATCAAGCTGCAAGGTGAAATGCCGTCGCCGCTGAATCCGCCGTCGGGTTGCACGTTTCATCAGCGCTGCCCATACGTGATCGACCGCTGCCGCAGCGAAGAACCGAAGCTGCGCGAAGTGGATGGCCGCCAGGTGTCGTGTCACCGTGCCGAGGAGGTGGGGGACGTGGATGCCTGATGGGTTGGCGGCGCGTCGTCTTACGTGCCGCTTGCGTGATGGCGACCCTGGCGCTGCTTTCACGCGGCGCTGGAGGGCGCGTGCACTGACCGGTGCCGCGCTCCTCGCCGTTTGTTCTGTATTTCATCTGGGCACGGCAGCGATCGGTGTCGCGCATGCCGCCGGCGCAGCTGCCAACGCACCCTCACAGGCGGGACGTCCGGCGCTGCCGGTGCCCAACATGCCGGCGCCGCCGCGCGCGAGCTTGCCCGGTTTCAATCCGCCGCCCGCCTCGCCGGGCACCACGGCAAGCGGCCCAGTGCGTGCGCAGCCGGCGCGCATGCCGTTCTATGTCGCGACACGCGGCACGACCACCATCTACGTGCTGGGCACGCTGCACGTCGGCGATCCCGCCGACTACCCCGCCAATCAGCCCTTTCGCGCACCGATCCTCGGCGCACTGGCTGCCTCGCCGACGCTGGCGCTCGAACTCTCACCCGACGAACTGCTCGTTTCGCAAGACGATGTCTCGAAGTATGGCGTTTGCCGGCGCGACTGTCTGCCGGGTTTGCTGCCCGAGCCTTTGTGGCACAAGCTGGCCGTACGGTTACGCGGTAACCCGGCGGCACTGGACGCGATCAAGAAAATGCGGCCGTGGCTCGCTTCGTTGCTGGTCGAAACCTACGATTCTCTGAGTGCCGGCCTGCAGACCGAGTACGGCTCTGAAGCGCAGTTACAGAACGTGTATATCCGCACGCGCGGCAAGATTGTCGGTCTCGAGACCTTGCCGCAGCAGATGCGCGCGTTCACGGGGCTGACGCTCGCGCAGCAGCGGGAGATGCTGGCGCAGGATCTGGTGCAGACGCCGGCGCAAAATGTCGAGGACGTGCGGACTCTGCATCGTCTGTGGCGCGTGGGCGATGCGGATGCGATCGCTGCCTGGCAGGCTGCGAAATCCGAAAAACTCGCGCGTGATAAGCGTATTTCCGATTCGATCGATAACAAGATCGTCTATGACCGCAACCGGCGCTTCGTTTCGCGAATGCTGCTGATCGCCGCGCCTAACAAGCCGGTGTTCGTGGCGATCGGCGCATTGCATCTGGGTGGCCGCAAAGGCGTGCTGGAGCTTTTGCGGCAGCGCGGGTTTGTGGTGGAGGCGGGGTGACATTCGTCGGAACCCAGGACGAAACATACGCAAGGGCCCAAGCGTCCTAAACGGAATAGGCCGTTCGGCCATGACCGGAACCGTTATCTGAGGCGCCAGTCCGATGCTGACGTGTGCCGCAAACTGCTCGCGGAACACGCAGCCATAGGTGCCTTTACGCGAGATGTGAGCGACGCTGCGCAGAGGTGTCGGGCCTGAACGCAGCGTGTGGCGTTCAGAGAGTGCCGTTGCGTAGTGCCTCGGCCACGCACGTGACCACCGGCGCCCAATCCCCCAACACCGCTTGCCGGAACAACCTCATCCCCGGATACCACGGCGATTCGCTGCGCGACTCCAGCCAGCGCCAATCGGAATTGGCGGGCAACAGCAACCACACCGGTTTGCCCAACGCCCCCGCCAGATGCGCAACGCCGGTGTCCACCGCGATCACCAGATCGAGATTCATGATCAACGCGGCCGTGTCTTCGAAGTTGTTCAACTCGGCGGTGAAATCGTGCGCGCCGAAAGCCGACGGCGCGCCGGCCAGTTGCGCATGCGCCGGGCCTTTTTGCAGCGCGTACCAGGCCACGTTCTTCAACTCGCTGAGCGCGCTCAGGTCGGTCAGTGTCATCGACCGATAGCGGTCGTTGCCGAATGTCGGGCTGCCGGCCCAGACGACCCCCACCTTGCGCTTCGATTTGTCGGCCGCGCCGAGCCGCTTGCGCCATGCCTTGATCTTTGTCTTGTCGGCGGACAGGTAGGGCACGTCCGCAGGAAGGGTGGAGAGATCCATGCCGAGGCAGGACGGAATGCTCATCATCGGCACCCAGAAATCGTAGTCGCCGTCGGGCTCGCCACTATACGCGCGATGCACGCCCGCTACGCGTTCGACCAAAGGTAACAGAGGTTCCCGCACGCAGAGGTCGACGCTTGCGCCACGTTGGGCAAGCACGCTTGCAAAGCGCACGAACTGGAAGTGGTCACCAAAACCCTGCTCGCCGACCAGCAGCAGGCGGCGCCCTTCGAGCGGCTCGCCACGCCACTCGGGCACGCCCGGCACCGCGATCGCGTCGTAGTCGGTCTTGCGCCAGCGCAGCGCGAATTCGGCCCAGCCCTGCTTGTAGTCGCCGCGCTTGAGCAACAGCCACGCGAGATTCTGATGGGCATCTGCGTAGTGCGGATCGAGCGCGAGCGCCTGGCGATAGAAGCCTTCTTCTTCGTCGAGGCGCCCTTGCGCACCGAGCGATCCGCCCAGACACACGAGATGAGTCGGAATCGGTTTGAGCGCGACCGCGCGCCGGTAATGCGATTCGGCGCCCGCATAGTCGCCGAGCTTGCCGATCAGGCTGCCCAGGTTGACGTGTGCCTCCGCGTAATCCGCACGCAGCGCCACGGCTTGCTCGAAGCTGGCGATCGCCGCGCCGTGGTCGCCTCGCGCCTGATGCGTATTACCCGCGCTGAAGTGCGCTTCAGCCGATGCAGGATCGAGCGACAGAACGTGGCGATAGCACGCCAGCGCTTCGTCGAAACGAGCGAGTTTGTTCAGCGCCGTGCCGAGGTTCAAATGCGCGTCGAGCAACATGGGGTTCGACGCCAGCGCCAGCCGGTAATGTTCGACCGCTTCCAGCAACGCGCCTTGCGCTTGCAACGCGGCGCCGAAGTTGTTGTGCGCGTCGGCAAAATCGGGCTGGAGTTGCAGCGCCTGGTCGTAGCAGATCATCGCTTCGTCGAGATGGCCGAGCGCGGCCGCCACGAGTCCGCGGTTGCTCCAGCAGGCGGCATCGTGACGGTCGAGTTTGAGCGCGCGGCTCATCAAGCTGGCGGCGATGTCGTGAGCGCCGCGCTGATAGTGCAGCACGCCGAAGTAGTGCAGTGCGCCCGTATGGGCGCTATCGAGCGTGAGCGCCTCGCGGTAAAACGATTCGGCGGAGTCGAGGCGACCGGCCTGGTGCGCTTCGAGCGCGGCGTCGATCAATGCGGTGAGATAGGCGGTGTGCGGCGGTGCGGCGTGCGCGCGCTCAGGCTGGGACTGATGTTCCATGGAAACCTGCGGGAGAGCGTCGGCAGTGCGTGCTGCGCGTGCCGGCGCGTGTGGATGGGAGACGATTCAGCATCGTAGGCTCGCCTTCCGTTTCCCGACGATCGGACGCTTCCTAATTCGGCGGCATCCCTGTCGTGCAGTGTGTCCATTTCACTAACGTATCGCAGAAAGATCCTGCGATACGTCAGTGTTTATTGATTGCGAAAGTAAGAGTCCTACAGGAACATCAGGAAATTCAGCAGGAAGATGTTCACGACCAGCAAGGTGAGCGCCGTGGGTATCTGCACTTTGATCACCGCGTTCTTATCGGGCAATTCCAGCAGCGCGGCCGGCACCATGTTGAAGTTCGCGGCCATCGGCGTCATTAGCGTGCCGCAGTAGCCGCTGAACATGCCGATCGCGACCATCACCGCCGGATTGCCGTGAAACACGCCTACCAGAATCGGTACGCCGACACCGCCTGTCATCACCGGGAATGCGGCGAAGCCGTTGCCCATCACCATGGTGAAGAGCGCCATGCCGATGCAGTACACGGCCACCGCAATGAAGCGATAGTCGAGACTGATGTAGGCCGTGGTCACATGCGCCACAGCTTTGCCGACGCCGGCGTCCGAGAACACGAGGCCGAGCATGCCGAGCATCTGCGGCAGGACCGCGGCCCACGACAATGCATCGACCAGCCGGCGCGCTTCTTTCATGGACTGGCCCACGGTGTCGCGCGTCATCACGCAGGCAATCGCGAGCGCGATCACGCAGCCGATGCCGAATCCGATCAGCGTGACATTGGCCTTCTCGATCAACGGCATGCCACCGAACACGAGATGACTCGCCGAGAGTGTGATGATCACGGTGACGACCGGAATCGTCAGCGCGGGCACGAACAGCTTGTTGCGAAGGCGCGCGGCGCTCGCCATGCGCGCTTCGAGCGACAGCACTTTCGGCTTGCCCGCGGTCACGCCGCCAAAGCCCGCAATCAGCGCCATCACGATGACGAGCACGCCGACCACCGAAGGCGGCAGCTTGTCGCCGATCAGGAAGATCAGCGCGTAGAGAATCCAGAAACCGCCGGCGGTGAAACGGCGCGGGTGATCCCTGTCCGTGACGATCATGCCGCCGACGACGAGCAGCACCGCGCCCAGCAGCCAGAACAGATAGGTGATCGTGAGCGTCATGCTTTGTCTCCTGCGGCGGTTTGCGTCGACGAAACAGCGGGGTTGCCCGCCACGGCGTTGCCGCGCAGCTCGCGTTCGAGTTTGCGATCGAGCAGATAGAGCCGGAAGCCGTGAACGATGAACGCGCAGATAGCGGTCGGAATGCCCCACACCGCCACGTGAATCGGCTCGACGATGATCCCTGCTTCCTTCAGGAAGGTGGTCATCAGCACGATCGCGCCGAACGCGACGAAGATGTCCTCACCGAAGAAGAGGCCCACGTTGTCGGTCGCCGCGGAGAAGGCGCGCAATTTGAAACGCACCGCGTCGCTGATCTTGCCGAAGCGCGTTTCGGTCGCGCCTTCGGCCATCGGCGCGATCAGCGGACGCACCATCTGCGGATGGCCGCCGAGTCCGGTCAGGCCGACCGCCGCCGTCAACTCCCGCACCAGCAGGTAGACGATCAGAAGACGCCCGGCGGTCGCGGCCTTGATGCCGCCGATCCACGCTTGCGCCCGTTCACGCAGTCCATGCCGTTCGAGCAGACCGATGACGGCAAGCGGCAGGAGAATGATCAACGGGATATTGCGCGTCTTGATGAAGCCCGTGCCGATCTCGGCAAGAATCTTTTCAGGCGGGAAGTGCGCGGCGAGGCCCGTGATAATCGCGGCGACCGCCACGATCAGCATCGGATTGAACCGCAATAAAAAGCCGACGATGATGACGGCCACGCCAATGAGCGGCCATAGACTGACTGTTGTCTGCATCTGGATCTCCAAACAGGGTTTCAACCTTGCCGCTTGTGGCGGCTAACGTGGGCCGGCGCCTGATGGTCCGGGCGCCGTCTTGTTGCCGCGGCTCTTGATGGCCGCGTCTGCTTCGAACTACACCTGCACCTGCTGATCGACTGCGGGTACTGCAATGCGTCCTGTACCTGGTCAACGCCCCGCGTCAGGCGGGGCGTTGGAAGGTGCGCAGGGGTTGAGTCGCGCTGTCCGGCTCGTGCCCGGATGAACGCGTCCGGCTTGTGCCCGTGCCGACGTTCAGGCGCGGGCGGCGCCGGCCGCGTGGACTTCGATGCCGGCGTCCTGGAGCGCGCCGCGGATGCGCCGCGCGAATGCCAGCGCATGCGGGCCGTCGCCATGCAGGCAGATGGTCTGCGCGTTCAGCGGCACCCATTGACCGTCCACGGCCTGCACGCGTTGCTCGCGAATCATCGAGAGCGTGCGCGCCAGCACCTTGTCTTCGTCGTCGAGCAACGCGCCGGGTTCTTTGCGCGGCACCAGCGAACCGTCCGCGCGATAGCCGCGGTCAGCGAAAACTTCTTCGACGGCGGTGAGACCCACGTTGCGCGCGGCCGTCACGAGTCCGCTGTTGGCGAGCGCGAACACTGCCACCGACGGGTCGAAATCGTGCACCGCCGAAACGATCGCGTCGGCGATCCTGCTGTCGCGCGCGGCCTGGTTATAGAGCGCACCGTGCGGCTTGACGTGCGCGACGCGCCCGCCCTCGGCCTGGGCGATCGCGGACAGCGCGCCGAGTTGATACAGCACGCCCGCGTAGATGTCGTTGGCCGGCAGATCCATTTCCTTGCGGCCGAAATTTTCCGGATCATTGAAGCTTGGATGCGCGCCGATCGACACGCCTTTCTGCACCGCCCAGCGCACGCAGTCGCGCATCGCATTGGCGCCGCCCGCGTGCCAGCCGCACGCGATATTCGCCGAGCTGACCAGATCGAGCAGTGCCTCGTCGGACCCGCAGCCTTCGCCCAGATCGGCGTTCAAATCGATTTCCATGGTGTTCCTCTGCCTCAGTATCACAGCGTCGCGACGGCCGACCGGCGCGCGCAGCGTTCTTCATGCATCGCGATCGCGGCGTCGATCTGCCGCAAATACGTGCGTTCTTCGAGTAAAGCCTGACGCGCCTCGTGGGGCGTCGTCGGGATAAAGCGGACGGATGCGTTCAGGCGAACCTGCGCGAGCTTCCAGAGGTCGGCCTGGATCACGGCGCCGATCTTCGGATAACCGCCGGTGGTTTGCGCGTCGCTCATCAGCACGATCGGCTGGCCGTTCGGCGGCACCTGAATCGTGCCGGGCAAGACCGCGTGCGAAAGCAGATCGGTTTTGCGGGTGCGTTTGAGCTCGGCGCCGGCAAGGCGGTAGCCCATGCGGTTGCTGTTCGGCGTGACGAGCCATTCATCGGCCCAGAACGATTCGTGGGCTTCGTCGGTGAAGCTCTCGTATTCCGGTCCGCGCAGCACACGGATCGGCACCGCCCACGGCACGCCCGACGGATGACGGCCACGCCGCAGCGGCTCGTGAACCAGCACGAACTTGCACCAGGCGGGCGCCTTCACGCCGAACTCCGGCGCCTCGGGCGTAAAGCCGGCATGGCCGCGTTGCGGCGGTGCGCCAACCGGCAGACGGTCGCCGTCGCGCAACGCACGGCCGCCGAGTCCGCCGAAATGGCCGGCGAGATCGGTGCTGCGCGAGCCGAGCATCGGCAGGACGTCGACGCCGCCCGCCACGCACACATAACCGCGCATGCCGCGTTTGGCTGCGTTCAGCACCAGTTCCTGGCCGGCCTGTACCGGCAGGCTCCACCACGAGTAGACGGGTTTGCCATCGAGCGTCGCGCCGAATTCGGTGCCGGTGATCGCCACCCGCGTGGCGCGCAGAAAGCGCAGCACGGTCGGACCGAAGGTGATTTCGAGTCCCGCCGCATCGGGGCGGTTGCCGACCAGCCGGTTGCCCACTTCGAGCGACAGACGATCGAGCGCGCCGCCCATCGCGACACCCAGATGCCGATAGCCGTGGCGGCCGAGATCCTGAATCGTGGTCAGCAGACCCGCGCGAATCACATCGATCATGCGTGTATCCCCGCGATGGTGAAGCGCACCAGGTCGCCCGGCTGCAGCAGCGTGGGCGGCCGGCGCGTCGGGTCGAACAGCGGCAGTTCGGTGCGGCCGATCAACTGCCAGCCGCCGGGCGAGGTGGCCGGATAGATGCCGGTCTGCTCGCCGCCGATGCCGACGGACCCGGCCGGCACCTCGAGCCGCGGCGACGCGCGGCGCGGCGTGTGCAGCGCGGCTTCGAGTCCGCCCATATAGGCGAAGCCCGGCTGGAAGCCGAGGAAGAACACCACGTAGTCGCCCTTCGAATGACGTTCGACGACCTCGCGCACGCTCAAGCCCGTGTGATTGGCGACCTCGTGCAGATCGGGGCCGAACTCGCCGCCGTACTGCACCGGAATCTCGACTTCGCGGCCTGGCGCAGGCGCGTCGCTCACCGCATTCCAGGCCGCCTGTAGGTGACTCACCAGGGCGTCGCGGTCGGCTTCGAGCGGATCGAAAACGAGGGTGAGGTTGTTCATGCCAGGCACCACTTCCAGCACATGCGGCCATTCGCGCGCGGCTTCGGCGGCCGCCCACACGCGACGCTGGCATTCCAGCGTGGCCGGCGGCGGCGCTTCGCAGACTAGCGCGGTATCGCCGAGCGGAAAGATTCTTGGTTGGCTCATGGATTAACAGCCCAGATCGAGTCGGAGGATTCGGGCACAGCGTACCCTTTGAACAGCTATCGGCATCGGATGGACGACGATTGAAGCGTACATTATCAATAAAATATCAACAATTTATCAATAAGCGTTTTTGCCAGGCTCCCCTGGATCGGGCGCTCGTCGTACACTCCCGACACCTTCCCAAACTGCCTCTCGAGAATCTTCGCCATGTCGCGCCATCCCACCAAGATCGTCTCCTCGGAACATCTCGTGTCCGAGACCAGCGCGGAGCTGTCAGAACTCGAGTACGCGCTCATCATGGCAGGCAACGCATTCAACCGATGGATGGTGCGCTGCATGTCGGCGGCCGGCGACAAGGACATGACCGCCATCGAGGTCTCGCTGCTGCACCACGTCAGCCATCGCGAGCGCCGCAAGAAACTGGCGGACATCTGCTTCGTGCTGAACATCGAAGACACGCACGTCGCCACCTACGCGTTGAAGAAGCTCGTAGCTAGAGGGTATGTAAAAAGCGAAAAGACCGGCAAGGAAGTGTTCTTCTCCGCGACCGAGGCCGGCCGCGAACTCTGTCTGAAATATCGCGAGGTGCGCGAGAGCTGTCTGATTTCGACGCTCAAGGAAAGCGGCCTGACCAACGAGCAGATCGGCGAAGCGGCGCAACTGATGCGCAACGCGTCCGGTCTCTACGACACGGCCGCGCGGGCGGCCGCGTCTTTATAACGCAGCCCGGTTTGCGCGGCGGCGGCGCAGCCGCTTCGTGCAGCGCTCACCAAACGCTTAATCCGCCGGGTGCGGATAGAGCGCCGCCTCGGTGACGATCAGGTCGAGTGGAATGTCATGGGCTTCGCGCCGCAATGCCGGCGTGCGGCACGCTTCGTACGCGATACCCACGGTGATGGGCTTTTTCGCGCCCGGCCACGCAGCCAGCGTACGATCGTAATAGCCGCCGCCATAACCGAGCCGGTAGCCGTGAGCGTCGAAACCGACGCACGGCACGAACAGCAGCTCGGGAATCACGACCCGCCCGGAAGCCGGCACGGTGATTTTGTGATGACCGATCTTCATGGGCGTATCGGGCGTCCATGCATGAAATTCGAGCGGCACGCCGCGCTCCTTGACCACCGGCAAACTCGCTTCACGCTGCGTGCTTGCCGCAAGCCAGATCGAGATCGCGGCGCGGGCGTCGAATTCGCCGGCGAGCGGCCAGTAGAATCCCACGCTGTTCACGTCGTACTGCTTCAACGCATCGAGCAGGTGCCGTGCGAGCGCGCTATTGCGCGCGGGCTCGGAAGCCGCTTGCAGCCTTGCTTCCAATAGCATTTTACGCAGTGCCTTTTTCGATTCCGCGGCAGGGTTGCATGCTATGCTTGGGTTCAATTCGCGCTCCAGAAACAACGATGTCAAAACGCCTTTACCGAGTATATCGCGCGGCCGGTCTGGCGCTTGCCGCCGCGGCACTCGTCGCGTGCAGCACGGCCTCCGCCGTCAAGCCCCTTCCTCTTTCGCAACTCACGAACGACGACCAGATCTTCGTTCAACTGCGCGAGGCGGCCCGCAGTAACGACGCGGCGCGCGCCGCGCAGTTGGCGAGCATGATCCCGAGCTATCCGGCGCCTTCATATCTGGAGTACTTCCAGATCAAGCCGCAGCTGTTCGATTCTGGCGGGCACGCACGGGTCGACGCGCCGGACGCGCCGGTGCTGAGCTTCCTGCAGAAGTACGACGGCCAGGCGATCGCCGACCGCTTGCGCAACGACTATCTCACGGTGCTAGGTGCGCGGCACGACTGGCGCAATTTCGATCAGCAATACGCCCGCTTCGTGCTGAACGACGACACGCAGGTGAAGTGCTACGCGCTCGAATCGCGCGCCTCGCGCGGCGAGAACGTGGCCGACGCGGCCCGCGCGCTGCTCGTCGATCCGAAATGGTACGGCGACGGCTGCGTGGATCTGATCAACGCGCTCGCCATCAACCAGCAGTTCAGTTCCACCGACGTGTGGCAACAGATCCGCCTCGCCTACGAACAGAACTACACCAACACGGGCGCGAAGCTCGTCGACGCGCTCAGCAACCAGCCGCCCGACCCGGTGCTGTTCAATCAGGCCACCACCACGCCGCCGTTGCTGCTGGCGCGCGGTGTCGGGCCGGATACGCAGTCGCATCAGCTCGCGTTGCTGGCCATCACGCGCATGGCGCGCAACGACCCGGCCATGGCCGCGGCCACGTTCGCGTCGGTGGCGCCGTCGCTGAGTTCGCCGGAGCGCGCCATCGGCTGGGGCACGATTGCTTATCAGGCAGCGGCCAAGCAGATGCCGGGCGCGGTGGACTGGTATCGCCTGTCGGTGAATGCGCCGCTGTCGAACCCGGCGTATGAATGGCGCACCCGCACCGCCTTGCTCGCGGGCGACTGGACGATGGTGCGCTGGTCGATCGAACAGATGCCGGCGGCGCTGCGCAATCAGCCGTCGTGGGTGTATTGGCATGCACGCGCGCTCAAGCAGGCGGGCGACACGAGCACGGCCAACCAGGAATTCGAGTCGATCTCGCAGGGCTACAACTTCTACGGCCAGTTGGCCGCGGAAGAATTAGGCCAGAAGATCACGGTCCCGCCGAAAACCACGGTGACCGACGCCGAAGTGCAACAGGCCGGCAACACGCCCGGCTTCGATCTGGCGCAGCGCTTCTATGCGCTGAATCTGCGGCTCGAAGGCAATCGCGAATGGAACTGGCCGCTGCGCACCATGAGCGACCGGCAACTGCTCGCCACCGCCGAATACGCACGCCGTATCCAGCTGTATGACCGCACCGTCAACACGGCGGACCGCACGAAGACCGAGCACGATTTCTCGCTGCGTTATCTGTCGCCGTTCAAGGATATCGTCGAGCGCGATTCGCAGTCGAATGGGCTGGATGTGGAATGGGCCTATGGCCTGATTCGCCAGGAGTCGCGCTTCATCATGAATGCGCGCTCGGAAGTCGGCGCGAGCGGTTTGATGCAGTTGATGCCGGGCACCGCGCAACTGGTCGCGAAGAAGATCGGCCTGGGTCCGATCTCGCGCGAACAGATGAACGACATCAACACCAATATCCTGCTGGGCACGAACTATCTGTCGATGATCTACAATCAGTTCGACGGGTCCGCCGTGCTGGCCACCGCAGGCTATAACGCAGGGCCCGGCCGTCCGCGTAGCTGGCGGCAATCGTTGCAGCATCCGGTGGAAGGCGCGATCTTCGCCGAGGCGATTCCGTTCCAGGAAACGCGCGACTACGTTAAGAATGTGTTGTCCAACACGGTCTACTATGCGGCATTGTTCGAAGGCCGTCCGCAATCGCTGAAGGCGCGTCTGGGTTACATCGCACCGTAAGCGCCGTGCCGCCGCCGTCTCGTTTCGAGCGGCGGCGCGCCACGCCAGCCGTTGCCGCGGCTTCCACCAGGGAGTCGAAAAATGCGACACAAAGCTATTGCGATCATCGGCGGTTCCGGGTTTATCGGCAGCCATCTCGTCAACGCGCTCGTCGAAGCGGGCAAAGACGTGCGCATCGCCACCCGGCGACGCTACAACGCACGCCATCTCACCCTCCTGCCCATCGACGTGATCGAAGCGGACGTGTTCGATCCGGTTCAACTCGCGCGTTTTGTCGAGGGCGCTGATTGCGTGATCAATCTCGTGGCCACGCTGCACGGCAAACGCGGCACGCCGTATGGTCCGGAGTTCGCGCGAATGCACGTGGAGTTGCCCACCAGAATCGTGGCCGCGTGCGAAGGCAAGGGCGTGCACCGGCTGCTGCATGTCGGCGCGTTGGGCGCCGACCCGAACGGCCCGAGCATGTACACGCGCTCGAAGGGCGACGGCGAGAAGGCCGTGCACGCGGCCAATCTCGCATGGACGATTTTCCGGCCGTCGGTGGTGTTCGGACCTGAAGATCAATTCCTCAACAAGTTCGCCTTCCTGCAGCGGATGTTTCCGGTGATTCCGCTCGCCATGCCGGATGCGAAATTCCAGCCGGTGTACGTGGGCGATGTGGCCAAGGCGATCGTCAACGTGCTCGATCTCGATGCAGCCGGCGGCCGCACCTACGAACTGGGCGGTCCGACGGTCTATACGCTCGAAGATCTCGTCAAGTATTGCGGCGACGTGATCGGCAAGCATGCGCGCATCATCCGTTTGCCGGAGGCGTTCGCACGCCTGCAGGCGTTGACTTTCGAAATGGCGCCCGGCGAGCCGGTGATCTCGCGCGACAATCTCGATTCGATGAAAGTCGACAACGTGCTGAGCGGACCGCTTGCGCCTGAACTCGGCATCGAGCCGGCCAGCATCGAAACGATCGCGCCGATCTATCTGACCGGCGCGTCGACACGTTCGCGTTTCGACACGTTTCGCGCGAGCGCGGGGCGCTGATTTTTTCTCCTCATTTCTTATTCAAAGCATGAAGCTGCTTATAGGCGACAAGAATTACTCGTCATGGTCGATGCGTCCGTGGCTGCTGTTCAAACATTTCGACATTCCGTTCGAGGAGGTGCTGATCCATCTGAATCAGCCGGACACCAATTCGAAAGTGCTCGCGCTCGCGCCGTCGGGTCCGGGCAAGATCCCGTGTCTGATCGGCGACGACGGTCAACCCACGTGGGATTCGCTGGCGATTGCCGAAACACTGGCTGAGCGTTTCCCTCAACATGCGCTGTGGCCGCGCGATGCGGCGGCGCGTAGCCACGCGCGCAGTGTGAGCGCGGAAATGCACTCGGGTTTCGGCGCGTTGCGCTCGAACATGTGGATGAACATTCGCGCGTCGTTCCCCGGCAAGAACGCCACGCTAGGCGCGCTGGCGGACATCGCGCGGATCGAGGCGATCTGGCGCGACTGTCTGGACACTTATGGCGGCCCGTTTCTGTTCGGCGAATTCAGCATTGCCGATGCGATGTACGCGCCGGTCGTGATGCGCTTCCGGACCTGGCAGCCGGCGCTCTCGGACGTGTCTGGAGCTTACGTGCAGCGAGTGACGGAACTGCCGGCGGTGCAAGCGTGGATCGATGACGCGCTGAGCGAAACGTATGCGATCGCTTATCAAGACGTATGCCCATGAACATCTATGCAGTAGGCGGCGCGATCCGCGACGAGTTACTGGGCGTACCGGTGCAGGATCGTGATTACGTGGTAGTCGGCGCCACGCCGGAGCAGATGGTCGCGCAAGGCTACCGTCCGGTGGGCAAGGATTTTCCGGTGTTCCTGCATCCGCAGACGCATGAGGAGTACGCGCTCGCCCGCACTGAGCGCAAGACGGCGGCCGGCTATCACGGTTTCCAGTTTTTCTATGCGCCGGATGTCACGCTGGAAGAAGACCTCGCGCGCCGCGATCTGACCATCAACGCAATGGCGCGCGAAGTGCGTCCGGACGGCGAGTTGACCGGCCCGGTGATCGACCCGTTCAATGGCCAGGGTGATTTGCAGGCGCGCCTCTTCCGCCACGTCAGTGACGCGTTTCTCGAAGACCCCGTGCGGATTTTGCGGATCGCCCGGTTTGCGGCCCGCTTTGTGGACTTCACCGTCGCGCCGGAGACGCTGGCGCTCATGCGCAAGATGGTGGCCGACGGCGAAGTGGACGCGCTGGTGGCCGAACGCGTGTGGCAGGAAGTGTCGCGCGGTCTGATGGAAAAGAAGCCGTCGCGCATGTTCGAGGTGCTGCGCGAGTGCGGTGCGCTGGCGCGGATTCTGCCGGAAATCGACGCGCTGTTCGGCGTGCCGCAGCGCGCCGACTATCATCCCGAAGTGGACACGGGCGTGCACGTGATGATGGTAGTCGACCATGCAGCGCAGCAGGGTTATACATTGCCGGTCCGGTTTGCGGCGCTGACGCATGACCTCGGCAAGGCGACCACGCCCGAAGACGTGTTGCCGCGGCATATCGGCCACGAAGGGCGCAGTGTGGATCTGCTGAAGCCTTTATGCGAGCGGCTGCGCGTGCCGAACGATTGCCGCGATCTCGCGCTGCTGGTTGCGCGCGAGCACGGCAACATTCATCGCGTGATGGAAATGGGTGCTGCTGCGCTGGTGAGGCTGATCGAGCGCAGCGACGCGATCCGCAAACCCGCGCGCTTTGCTGAAGCCTTGCAGGCCTGTGAAGCCGATGCCCGTGGGCGGCTGGGGTTTGAGATGCGGGACTATCCGCAGGCTGAGCGGTTGAGAGTGGCGCTCGTCGCGGCGCGGGGCGTGGATGCCGGCGCCGTGGCCAAACGGCTCGCCGACGCGCCGGCCGGCATCAAGGACGCCGTGCATCAGGAGCGGGTCCGGGCCGTGGAAGCGGTCCTCGGCTAAGACCTTCAGGTTGCGAGAGCGGCGGCAAGCGTGAGGCCCACGCCATTGCCGCCGCTAAAGGCAGCGGACCCTAGAGCAGTCTGGCCAGAAGCGACAACACCATCGACAACACCAGCGTCGACATGAACGGAAACGGGTACTCGCGCCCAAAGAGGCGCAAGGTTACGTCACCCGGCATGCGGCCAATGCCAATTTTTCTGAGCCACGGCCAGCACGACGACAACACCGCCACGGCAATAAACGTAGTCAACAGCCAGCGGATCATCGTCGGTTCCTGATGCGGAAATTCACAGGGTATGCGACCGGTCGCCGCTCGCGAATGCTTGCAGCGTATCGTCCAGTCCGCGCGAGAAGGCAATCACCTTGAACAGTTCACCCATCTCCGCTTCCGACAACAACTTCTGCACCGCATTCGCCGCGGGCAAATACTGTTTGGTGTCCGCGGGATCGATCTCCGCCAGCGCCTCGGTGATTCCCGCATTGAGCAGAAACCGCGCTTGCGACGTAAAGCCCAGCAGGTCCGCGCCCGTCTCGACGCCCGCCTCGGCGATGCCGGTGAATTCAACGTGTGCGGTGATGTCCTGCAAGCCGGGGTAGAGGAACGGATCGCCGTGCGCACGATGCCGGTAATGGCACATCAACGTGCCTTGCGCGCGCTGCGCGTGGTAATACTCGTGACGCGGAAAACCGTAATCGATAAAAAAGGCCGCGCCGCGTACAAGCATCGTGCAGATGGTGCGCGTGAATGCGCTGGCGGCTTCGTGCGTCTCCGTCACGTAGTCTTCGCCGGCTGTGTCGATTTCCGACAGCAGCGCGAGATCCGCCGCGGCGGACACGGGCCGGTCGTCGAATGCGAACGCTTCGTCGCGCCACACCACGCCGCGTTCGTGCCAGGCGCCGCCGGTGAAGGCGAACAGCCGCACAGGCATTGCGTCCAGCACCTCGTTGCCGATCACCACACCTTCGAACCGCTCCGGCAGCGCGTCCAGCCAGCGCACTTTGGCGGCGAGCGCCGGCACCGCGGCCTCGATCGCCTCGCGTTGACGCTCACGGAGTTCGCCCGACAGATCCAAGATCGAGTAGCTGTCGAATTCGGCACCCAACGCGTCGAGCGCATCGAGCAGGCCGGCGGCGAGTTTGCCGGTGCCGGCGCCGAATTCCATCACGTTGCGCGTGCCGCTCGCCTGCAAGGCTTCCGCAATCGGGCGCGCCAGCGTTGCGGCGAACAGCGGCGACAGTTCCGGCGCGGTGACGAAGTCGCTGCCGTCGTCGCCGCGCAGACCGAATTTGCGGGCGCCGCCGCTGTAATAGCCCAGTCCCGGCGCGTACAGCGCACGTTCCATGTAGCGGTCGAACGGCAGCCAGCCGCCGGCGGCTTCGAGCTCCGCACGGAGCTGCGCGACCAGCGCTTCGGACTGCGCCAGCGCGCTCGGGCCGGGAGCAGGTAAACTATCGGGTTGGTGAGCTTTCGGATTCATCCCCGCATTGTAAATGACCGCCTCTCTGGACACCGCCGCCGCCCGCGCACCTGAAACGCCGCGTGTCGTGCTGATTACCGGCGCCGCCCGCCGTATCGGGCGCTCGCTCGCGCTCGGTTTTGCCGCGCGTGGCTGGGACGTGGCCGTCCATTACGGCGCCTCGGGTGCGCAAGCCGACGAACTGGTCGCAGAAATCACCGCCCTGGGCCGCCGGGCGGTCGCGCTGCACGCGGAATTGGCCGACGAGGCGCAAGTCCAGCGGCTTTTACCGGCTTGTATCGACGCCTTGGGCCGGCCCTCGTGTATCGTCAACAACGCCTCGCGCTTCGAGGAGGACACGGCGTACACCGTCGGTTACGAGCTGCTGCTGAAGCTGACCGCGATGAACCTCGGCGCGCCGCTGGTGCTGGCGCGCGGTTTGTACGAGTTGACGCCGGAGGCCGCGCGCGCCGACGAAAGCTTGCGCAGCGTGGTGATCAACGTGCTGGATCAGAAGCTGTACAACATGAACCCGGATTACCTGTCGTACACGCTGACCAAGGCGGCGTTGCAGACAGCCACCGTCGCGCTGGCCCAGGCGTTGGCGCCGAAAGTGCGCGTGGTCGGGCTCGCGCCCGGTTTGACGATGCAATCCGGCGATCAGACGCCGGAGGGTTTTGAAGCCGCTCACCGTACTACGCCTTTGGGCCGCGCGTCGCGGGCCGAGGATATTGTCGCCGCCGCGCTGTATCTCGCGGACGCAGCGGGCGTGACCGGAACGACGCTGGTGGTCGACGGCGGGCAGCACCTCGTGCCGCTGCCGCGTGACGTTATGTTTTTGATGGGCGCCTGAAGCGCACGGCGAGCCGCCACTCTGGCGGCCGCCGTCGTTTGACGCGCCCCTTTGCGTGCTCCGCACGCTTTTTTCGACTGGAACGAACATGTTTGCCGCTCTTTCGCATCCCCGGCTCGCCGATTGCCGCCGGCTTTTTCTGCGCAATTACGAAGTGCACATCAACATTGGCGTGCACGACTTCGAAAAGCGCGGCGAACAGCGCGTCGTGATCAACGTCGAACTGTTCGTGCCGCTCGCGCTGTCCACGCCGGTCCACGACAAGCTGAACGAAGTGGTCGACTACGACTTCATGCGTTCCACCATCTCGCGCCGCGTCGAGCAAGGCCATATCCACTTGCAGGAAACGCTCTGCGACGATCTCGTGAAGACCATGCTCGAACATCCGCAAGTGCGGGCGGCGCGCGTGTCGACGGAAAAGCCGGACGTTTATCCCGACTGCGACGCGGTGGGCGTCGAAGTCTTCCGTATCAAGGAGGATTGAGCCATGAATGCTCCGGAAATCCTGAACGGCGCCGCAACCGCCGCAACCGCCGCTGCCGCCGAGGCCGTGGGCGCGGCCGGCGCGACGCAAACCGCCGCGCGCGCCAAGTCGCCGCTCACACGCCGCGAACAGAAGGAAGCGTACGAGAACAACAAGCTGTTCAAGCGGCTCGCGCGCCAGGTCGGCGAGGCGATCGTCGACTTCAACATGATCGAGGACGGCGACAAGGTGATGGTCTGCCTGTCCGGCGGCAAGGACAGCTATGCGATGCTCGAAATCCTGATGCGGCTGCGCGAGCGCGCGCCGATCAACTTCGACATCGTCGCCGTCAATCTCGACCAGAAGCAGCCGGGCTTTCCCGAGCACGTGCTGCCCGAATACCTGAAGCAGCTCGACATTCCGTTTCACATCGAGAATCAGGATACGTACAGCATCGTCAAGCGGCTGGTGCCGGAAGGCAAGACCACCTGCTCGCTGTGCTCGCGGCTGCGGCGCGGCATTCTGTACCGCGTGGCGGGCGAACTGGGCGCGACCAAGATCGCGCTCGGCCATCATCGCGACGACATTCTGCAAACGCTGCTGCTGAACATGTTCTACGGCGGCAAGCTGAAGGGCATGCCGCCCAAGCTGCAATCGGACGACGGCAAGAATATCGTGATCCGCCCGCTCGCCTACGTGAAGGAAACCGATCTGGAGAAGTACGCCGAGCTGCGCGAATTCCCGATCATTCCGTGCAACCTGTGCGGCAGCCAGCCGAATCTCAAGCGCGCGGAAATGAAGGCGCTGGTGCGCGACTGGGAGAAGCGTTTCCCGGGCCGCATTGAAAATATGTTCAATGCGTTGTCGAATGTCGTGCCCTCGCATTTGATGGATCACAAGCTGTTCCCGTTCGCCGCTCTGCGCGCGACCGGCGAGGCCGATCCGCAAGGCGATATTGCGTTCGACGAAGAGCCGTGTTCGACCGACGCCGGTAATGGCATGGCGCTTGACGGAGCGCAATCGATTGCAATCGTCCAGTTTGACGATCTTTGACCAAAACGCCCGTGGCACGGGCGTCTCCGTCCATTCCAGTTTGCAACGAGGCCGCTAAAGCGGCCTTTTTCGTTAGAGGGTGCGTGTTAGAATCGTCGGCTCCAAACTCGTCTATTTGCGGTGCCATGAACATTGTGATTTTGGCGGCAGGCACCGGCAAGCGCATGCGGTCCGCGCTTCCCAAAGTGCTGCATCCCCTGGCCGGTCGGCCGCTCCTCGCTCACGTCATCGACACGGCTCGCACGCTCGAGCCCACGCGTCTCGTGGTGGTGATCGGCCACGGTGCCGAAGCCGTGCGCAAAGCCGTCGCGGCGCCGGACGTGCAATTCGCCGTGCAGGAGCAGCAACTCGGCACGGGCCACGCGGTGCAGCAGGCGTTGCCGCTACTCGACCCGTCCGCGCCCACGCTGGTGCTTTACGGCGACGTGCCGCTCACGCGCGCCGGCACGCTGCGGGCGTTGACCGATCGCGCGGGGCAGGGCGGCTACGGCGTGCTCACCGTCACGCTCGCTGACCCGAGCGGCTACGGGCGCATCGTGCGCGATGCGCATGGCAAGGTGGCGCGCATCGTCGAGCAGAAAGACGCGACGCCCGAGCAGCTCGAGATCGCCGAGATCAACACCGGCATCATCGTCGCGCCGACCGAACGTCTGGGCGACTGGCTCGCCGCGCTGAAGAACGACAATGCGCAAGGCGAGTTCTATCTGACCGACGCGGTGGAAATGGCGATCGAGGCCGGTCTCGAAGTCGTCACCACGCAACCGGACCACGAATGGGAAACGCTCGGCGTGAACAGCAAGCAGCAGCTTGCCGAGCTCGAGCGGATTCATCAGCGCAACGTGGCTGACGCGTTGCTGGTCGCGGGTGTGACGCTTGCCGATCCGGCGCGTCTGGACGTGCGCGGCACGCTGGAATGCGGCCGCGATGTCTCGATCGACGTGAACTGCGTATTCGAAGGGCGCGTCACGCTGGCCGACAACGTCACCGTCGGGCCGAACTGCGTGATCCGCAATGCGAACATCGGCGCCGGTACGCGCATTGACGCGTTCACCCATATCGAAGGCGCCGAGGTCGGCGCGAATGTCGTGCTCGGACCGTATGCGCGCTTGCGCCCAGGCGCGTCGCTGCATGACGAGTCGCATGTCGGCAACTTCGTCGAGGTGAAGAACGCGGTGCTCGGTCACGGTTCGAAGGCGAATCACCTCACGTATATCGGCGACGCGGATATCGGCGCGCGGGTGAACATCGGCGCGGGCACCATCACCTGCAATTACGATGGCGCGAACAAATTCCGCACGATTATCGAAGACGACGTGTTCGTCGGTTCGGACACGCAACTGGTTGCGCCGGTGCGTGTGAAGCGCGGCGTGACGATCGCTGCGGGCACCACGGTCTGGAAGGACGTCGAAGCGGACGCGCTGGTCCTGAACGACAAGACGCAAACGAGCAAAACGGGCTACGTGCGCCCGACCAAAAAGAAGAGCTGATGGGCATGACGCGCGCACGAGGCGCGCTCCTTGAAACCCGGCACTAGCACTGAAAAGGAATGATCCATGTGTGGCATTGTCGGCGCGGTAGCGCAACGTAACATCGTTCCCGTCCTGATCGAAGGACTGCGTCGCCTCGAGTATCGCGGCTACGATTCGTGCGGCGTGGCCGTGCTCGGCAGCGACGGTCCGCGCCGTGCGCGCAGCGTCGCGCGTGTGGCCGATCTCGACGAGCAGGTGCGTGAAAGCCATCTCGAAGGCATCACGGGTATCGCGCATACGCGCTGGGCCACGCATGGCGCGCCGGTCACGGACAACGCCCACCCGATCTTCTCGAAAGACACGCTCGCGTTGGTACACAACGGCATCATCGAGAACTACGAAGTGCTGCGCGAAATGCTGCGCGGCAAGGGTTACACGTTTGTCTCGCAGACCGACACAGAGGTTATCGCGCATCTGATTCACAGCCTGTATCGCGGCGATCTGTTCGCGGCGGTGCGGGAAACGGTCGGGCAACTGCACGGCGCGTATGCGATCGCTGTGTTGCATAAAGACCAGCCGCATACGGTGGTCGGCGCGCGGCAGGGTTCACCACTGGTGGTCGGTCTCGGCGAGGGTGAGAACTTCCTTGCCTCGGACGCGCTGGCGCTCGCGGGCAGCACCGAACGGTTCATCTTCCTCGAGGAAGGCGACGTCTGCGAACTGTCGCTTGAGGGCGTGCGCATTGCCGATCGCGACGGCTATGAGGCGCAGCGCGAAGTGCGCCAGGTGGCTGCGTATGGCGGCGCGGTCGAACTCGGCCCGTATCGTCACTTCATGCAGAAGGAAATTTTCGAGCAGCCGCGCGCGATCACGGACACGATTCCGCAAGCGGATTCGTTCGATCCGTCGCTATTCGGCGAGGGCGCGGGCAAGGTGTTCGCAGAGATCGACAGCCTGCTGATTCTGGCGTGCGGCACGAGCTATTACTCGGGGCTGACCGCGAAGTACTGGCTCGAATCGATCGCGAAGATTCCCACTCAGGTGGAAATTGCCAGCGAGTATCGCTATCGAGAGTCGGTGCCGAATCCGAAGTCGCTGGTCGTCGTGATATCCCAATCGGGCGAAACGGCGGACACGTTGGCGGCGCTCAAACATGCACAGGATCTCGGTCACAAACATACGCTGGCAATCTGCAACGTCGGAACGAGCGCGATGGTGCGCCAGACCGAGCTGGCGTTCCTGACCCACGCGGGCCGCGAGATCGGTGTTGCATCGACCAAGGCGTTCACGACGCAACTGGTTGCGCTGTTCGTGCTGGCGGCAACGCTGGGCAAGTTGCGCGGGCGTGTGAGCGAAGAGCAGGAAGCTGAGTATCTGAAGCAACTGCGTCACTTGCCGGCGGCATTGAATAGCGTGCTGGCGCTGGAGCCGCAGATCATTGCGTGGTCGGAAGAGTTTTCGCGTAAGGAACATGCGCTGTTCCTAGGGCGCGGCTTGCATTATCCGATCGCACTTGAGGGCGCGCTCAAGCTCAAGGAAATTTCGTATATCCACGCCGAGGCTTATCCGGCCGGCGAGTTGAAGCATGGGCCGCTCGCGCTCGTGACTGAAGCCATGCCGGTGGTAACGGTGGCGCCGAACGACGCGCTGCTGGAAAAGCTGAAGTCGAATATTCAGGAGGTGCGCGCGCGGGGCGGTCAGCTGTATGTGTTTGCCGACGCGGATACGAAGATCGTCAACGATGAAGGCTTGCATGTGATCCGGATGCCGGAGCATTACGGCCTGTTGTCGCCGATCCTGCATGTGGTGCCGCTGCAGTTGCTGGCGTATCACACGGCGTGTGCGCGGGGTACGGATGTGGATAAGCCGCGGAATCTGGCGAAGTCGGTGACGGTGGAGTGAGGGGGATGGTGTTCGTTTAACGTCACCACCACGCCACGCCGTTGAAAAAACCACCCGCCCACGGGTGGTTTTTTTCGTCCCTACGGTTGGCGCCGAACAACCCTCACTCCCGCACCAATTTCACCGCCGCCGCCGAAACAAACTCCGCGCGCACGCTATCGCCCACTTTCAACTGATCGAGCGAAATTCCCTTCGCGGCCCTGAGCACTTGTCGATGCTTCGGTCCACGCAGCGTCACCATGCGGCTCTTGCGGTCAATCTTCAACACCGTGGCGATCACCCTCACGCTATGCGCCGACGACGCGTAGCCCGCCGAAGCCGGTATCGCTGCGGTCGTCTCCACGCGTTCGCGCACACCCTTGGTGGATAACCTGTCGATGTTAAGCAGTAGCGCCTGCTGATACGCAACATTGAGCTTGTCGCCGATCTTGAGCCGGCTGACATCGGCGAGGGCAGGATTGACGTCCACGTCAGCCAGATTGCCGCGCGGACCGCGCAGCGTAACGCTGTTCGTGGCGGTATTGATTGCGACGACGCGGACTTGAGCGTGAATCAACTCGGCGCGCGCCAGCGCCTGTTGCCCGGCGTGAGCATCGGTGTCCTGCGCGAAGGTGGATTGACAGTGCGCGGCCAGCACGCTCGCCAGCACAACTACCCCAAACATCACAGCGGTCCATGAGCGGACTTTGCGCGAACAGGTCATTCTCTGCTCCCGAAGTGATCATCACGATCAATAACTCAAGCAATCAACTCAAAACCCGCCACGCGCGGGCGCCTACAACTCCGGGCGTGCCAGGTCGCTGGTGACAATATGTTCGCCGTACACCTGCGCTGCGGCGATCGCTTCCAGCTTGGTTGCATACGGCCCGAGTTCGGGCGCGCCGTCGAATGGAAACAGTACGCGTCCGTCCGTGGTTCGAACCACTTTCAGCACGCCGAAAAAACGCTTGTAGCCGGCGAGTTTCGACGTGGCCGAAATGTCGAAATCGTCCTCCGACGTCGCGGGCACGCTTGGAATAAATGCGGTCTTGCTCATTACCTGGGAGCATCGCTTGTTCAATGGGCCGGCATCGGCAGGAAACGCCAAGCCTACACCCGGTTGTCCCGGGAAGACATTCACCGGTAGGCTTCATTGTCTCAAATCCGGGAGGATTCGATCGGCGGATCGGCGAGCCAAACGGCGCTTCTCCTGTCGCCGTGGGGTATGCGGATTCTCGTAGTCTTCACGTCGCCGCTTTCCCGGTCACGCTGAACGACCATCACGCCCCGAAGCCGAACCCGTCGCATTGCGATGCGAAAAGAGCCCTTGGCCGGCTGCGATTCTTAAGACGAATTTATGCTCGTTCTGGGTCTAATTTGGGGGCAGAGCTATAATGCCCCGATCCCTTTCTTTTCCCATCTTCCGCTATGAGCCGGTTACTTTGCCTGATCGTGCTTTCGCTCGGCCTCATACAGACCGCGGCGGCCGACGAGAACACCGAGCGAATGTCCGCGTATCTGACGCACAAATTCGGCCTGGCAAAGGAAAAGGCTCAGAAGATTTCGGACGCAGTGCAATCCGCCGCGTCGAAATACTCCCTCCCGCCGGCGCTCCTGCTGGCGATCATCTCGATCGAATCCCGCTTCAAGGAAAAGGCCAAGGGCGCCAACGGCGCAACCGGGTTGATGCAGGTCGTGCCGGGCGCGCATCGCGGGTTGCTGAGGAACGTCAAGGATCTTACCGAGCCGACCGCGAACATCGAAGTAGGCTCGGCGATCCTGTATGGCTATATGCGCTCTGCCAATGGCGACATGAACGCCGCGCTCAAGAGCTACGGCGGGTCGCAAGCTTATGCACAGAAGGTGAACTTGCGGGTCGGCGATTTCGCGGCGGTCGCCGCACCGCAAGACACGGCGCAGCAGACAGACGCGCAAGCCGCCGCGTGCGCGGCGCAGTCAGTGTCCGATCACTGCGCGGCGCTGGATAACTGGGCCGATGCGTTCACCGTGCCGGCTATAGGCGCAGCCGGGAAAAACGGCGCGGTCGCGTCTTCGATGGGACTTCCTCCAACGTCGCGCTAGGCGACATCCTGTTTCCCTCCGCTCCTTTTCCCGCCACGGCACCGCGGTCATGGTGATGCACTGTCACGTCCTGTAAGACTACGGGTTTGCGTGCTTTTTACGCATATCTGGCAACCGCTCTACAATGCATTCCCATTCGCGCTTACGTGGCGCCTCTTCCGATCGACCATGTTGACCTCGTTTTCCAGAACCACAGCCGCCGCGCTTATCGGCCTGTTGACCGTTGCCGCCTGTAGCAGCACGCCGCAGCTGAAATTCCAGCAGGAACTGTTCGAAACCGGCGCGAGCCCGTACGCGCGCAATTTCAATTCGAGCACTACGGACACCTGCGAGGCCGCACGTCGTGCCCTGTTGAGCCAAGGCTACCTGACGACGATGACGCGCAACGACACCGTCGACGGCACCAAGAATTTCCAGCCGACGGGCGATAGTCACGTGGTGGTCGAATTTCATGTGGTCTGTACGCCGGGCGAAGAGGCGAGCGACACCAGCATCGTCTACGTCAATGCCGTGCAGAATGGCTTTGCGTTGAAGAAAAGCGATACCTCGGCGAGCGTTGGGTTGAGCGTGCTGGGTTCACTGTCGCTGCCGATTCGTTCGAACAGCGATGCGTTGGTCAAGATTTCGAGCGAGACGATTCCGTCGGGCAAGTTCTACGACCGTTTCTTCGGCCTCGTTGATCACTATCTGCAAACGGTGGTGCGCACGCAACCGGTCGCGAGTAGCCGGATCGAGACGCGCCTGCTGCCGGTGCCAGTCGAAGCGACGGCTCCGGCACCCATTCCCGAGATGCCCGACGCGATCGGCGCGGCGGCGTCCTTGTCCCCGGCGAGTGGGGTTGGCGTGGCGCCCTGAGTCACCGGTAGCAGATCTCGTATGAAGGCTGATCAAGCGCCGATCAGCCTTCAATCTCATCACGAAGCGCGGCTTATCCTATGTCTTTTACTTCATACGTATATATATGTAGTAATAGTTAACAAGGGTTAACCCCTTCTGTGGATAACTCGCAAATGTGCCGACATATCAATGTAATACGGACGGCATAACCCTGCGGGACACCTCTGTAGAAAGACTACAGAACCGGGATAACTTTGATGGGCTTGCCCGGCCGGCCGCCTTATCAAGATTCCACTCACAGGCTGTTCCATGCGCTATCCCGAAGTTATTCATAGGCAATTGTGGATAACTCGCCTTCCAGGCGCTTTCTTCACTGCTTGCCGGGCAGGTTTTTCAACTTCGGCAAGCGCTCGGCACCGTACAGACCGCTGGACGGCAGACGCGCACATTGAAGACGGACGGTACAAAGATTGCGTCTGTCTTTTTGCAAGCGCGACTGTTGCTATTTAGTCAAAACGATTTGGGCAATGGCCGATCCAGGCATAGAGTTAAAGTGTTTTCTGAGGTTATTGGTGCAGTGCGGGGGTGTGTAATGAAACGCAGAACAGCACGACAGCTTGTCCGTCTTCTATCGGATATTCGACATGCCACCCATTGCAGCACGCTGCGGGCGGCAGCCACCAACCGGGCCATCACGCTCGCGTCCGCCGAACACGACGCGGACGTTGCAGACCGCGACGACAATACCGAGGCCACGCGTGATGCGCATCAGGATAAGCCAGCCCGGAGCGGATCATGAGAATGGAGAGCGAGCAGTCGCTGCGGTTTCTTGTGGAAAAATGGCTCGCGCCAGAGCCTTCCGTGCCAGTTCATGTCACCGAATTCAGCCGCACCCGCTTGGGTGGCCGGCGCTACGTACGCGTCGAGACTTCGCTCGAAGCGGGTTCACGCGGATTATTCTTCTTTCGTCACGACGACGGCTGCTGGTGCGTGTTTCCGCCTACCGCCGATACGCCGGCACTGTTTGCCCAGCATTCGCGAGCGGCCTGAAGGCGCGGGTGCGCAACTCACCGACGTCGACCGTCTTCGCAACGGCTTCGCACGCTTCGGCGTGGAATGGAGCGGCTGGCTACATCTTCAGGACGATGCGCGAGGCAAGCGTTCATGCCCGCGTTGCCAGGCCGGCATCACCTGACACACGATCAAACCCGCCAGCACCAGCGCACATCCAGCCAGCGCGCGCGCCGACATTGTCTCGTCGAGCACGAGCCAGGCTGCCAGCGCGGCGAATACGCCTTCCATGCTGAAGATCACCGCGGCGTGCGACGGCGCCGCATGCTTCTGCGCGACCACCTGAATCGTATAGGCGACGCCGACCGACAGCGCTCCGCCGTACACGATAGTCGGTGCGGCGCGCGCGATTACCGCAAGACTGAACGGTTCGATGGCGAGACCGACAACGAGGCACGCGAGCCCACACGTCACGAACTGCACGAGTGCGAGCATGAGCGCGTCGTGGCGCAGCGCGAAGCGTCCGACCAGCATCATCTGGATGGAAATCACGAGTGCACCGGCAAGCTGATACCAATCGCCGTACAGTATCGAAAACTGCTCGTTCACGCTCAGAAAATACATGCCGACCGCGGCGAGCGCCGCACCGAGCCACGTGCCGATTCCCGTGCGATGTTTGAAGAGCACACCAAGCAAGGGCACGATTACCACGTACAACGAACTGATGAAGCCTGCGTTGGCGACCTTCGTGTATTGCAGGCCGATCTGTTGCAGCGAAATCGAGGCGGCCAGCACCATGCCGAGCAGCACGCCCGCGCCCAGCAGTTCGCGTGCGCCGCCGGGTTCGCGCTTCGACAGTTCAGCCAGCGCGGAGCGCCGGACGCAAACGATCAGCGTCAGCACGACGAGTGCGCCGAGCAGGAAGCGCAGTCCGGTGAACAGAAACGGTCCGATCGCATCGAGACTCAGGCGCTGAGCGACGAACGCTGAGCCCCAGATCATCGCAGCGATCAGCATCAGCACATTGGCACGCAGGTGTTGGCGGGTTTCGGCTTTCAACGGTGGTCTTTCAGTTTCGGTGGTTGTCACAAGGTGTTCGCGGCCGGTCGGCGACGGCTCGAGCGGTACGCCGCGGCTCGGCGCAGACATGATACCTGGGCACGGCAGCTCTGGCGTTCGCACATCGCGCAGTGCCGGCATCCTCGAACAGATGCGCTTGGCGTCGAATGCTCCAATTGACCCACGGCCGCGCGCCGATGCCGACTCGCGCGATAATCGCGCGACGGCCATTGAGCTCAGTACACCACTGGCCCGACGAGCCGGCTGATTCTCAGGCAAACGCAATGGACGAGAAAGACTGGATCGCCGGCGCCGCGAAAGCGCTGGCGATCATCGAAGCATTCGATGAAGAGCACGCGCGCATGACGCCAGCCGCAGTGGCCGCTCGCGCAGGCCTGTCGCGCACGGCGGCGCGGCGCTATCTGTTGACGCTGAGTCGGCAAACGCCGCGCTGCACCGCGTGTTGCCAACCCTTCTGGAGAACGCCAGCCTGCTGCGCAACCTGGTTTGAGGCGGTCTAGGTGAATGCCCTGGTATGGGATACTTAACGAGTGAAAGGACGCCGAAAGCAAGCTGTCTCCCGGAAAATACATATCGAGTTTTGGGCATGACAAACCGCCTACACTGGGTAATACTCTCCCGCGGGGAGCGGGAAGGCGCCTCAAGCCCTGTCTGCTTCACCGTGCAGCTTATTCATTCACATTGACTCAGTCGTCCAGGTTTGGGGAACAACACATGAAAAAACTTATCGTCTCGCTCGCAGCCGCTTCGATCGCGCTGGTTTCCGTTCAAGCTTTCGCACAAGCGTCGGACGCAGCACCGGCTGCTGCAGCAAGCGCGCCGAAGAAGCATCACATCAAGAAGCTGAAGACGCACGGCAAGCGCGCTCCGGTTTCGGCAGCCGCTTCGGCAGCCGGCACGAATGACAAGGGCACGCAAAACTAAGCTGTCGCCCGATTCTTCGGGCCAGCTTCGCCGGTCAACCGCATCGCGCCGCTAGCCGGCCGGCGCAGTGTGAACCGGATGAAGGCGTTGCAAGCAAAAAGGCCAGAGTTCATGCTCTGGCCTTTTTGCATTCGGGGCGCGGTTTGCGCGGCCCTCAGCCCGCAAGGCCCCGCTTGATGACTTCGTTCAGCAGCCCTGTCATTCCTTCTGGATGGGTCGCTGCCCGCTCTTTCAGTTCGGTCACCAGATCGCCGTTCAGCTTGCACGCGAATGCGACGAGACCCTGTGCCTGATCGAGCTTGCGCTGTTCGCGGCGATCGAGTTTCGGCTCGGCGGCCGCCGCTTTGCCGAAGCGCTCGGCGGTCGACAGCTTCATTGCGTTGTTCAGCTTGAGCGCCTTGTTCTTTTCAAGGTCGGTTTTTTTCATCGCCATACGGAAGGCCTCTGCCAGATAAGTAATCCCGCATTGTACGCACCGTGCCGCACGCCGCGCGAGTGCGTGGCGTTCGGGGTTTCATGCACATGTATCGCCGCGCGCAGAGGGAACGAAGGTGGACCTCAAGCGAGGTTTACGCGGACCGGTCCGGCGCGGCAGCCACGCTGTCCATCAGCGCGCGCATTCTTTGCCAATGCGTACCCTCCCAGAACACGCGACGGCACACGTCGCAGGTCACGAACTGGGCATGCCTTTCCAGTACGCCGTCGGGAGCGCGCGTGCCGACTTCCTCCTTGGGGATACGCCGTAGCGGCACATTGCACATCAGACACAGGCGGAACGGTTGCGCGCTGCCGGCCAGATCGAGCCGTTCAAACACTTCGCGCAATTGTTCGCGCGGCCTGAGCGTGCGGACGTAGCAGCCATGCGTGATGTTGCGGCGTTTCAATAACTCGCGGTCGCGCGTCAGGACGATGCGCTGTTGCGCAGCGGCAAGTGCTTCGATGTCGGCGTCGGGAAAGTGATTGTCGTACAGCGTATCGAAGCCGGCGAGCCGCAGGAGCGGCGCGAGGCCGCCCAGATGCGCGTCGGCGATGAAACGCACCACGCGCAGCGGCCGCTCGCGTACGCGCAGGAGCGGCTGGATGTCGAGCGCTTCAAACTTCGGATAGACGGCTATGCGATCGCCGTCCGCGAGGGGATGATTGAAACCGACCGATTCGCCATTGACCAGAATCAGTTCGACTTCGGTGTGCGGCACGCCGAGCGCTTCGATCATGTGCTTGGCGGTGGCGCCCGGCGCACAGGCGTAACTGAACGCGCGCCGGCGCAGTGGGCGGGCGAGAAAATCGTTCAGCTCCTCGTAGAAGCGGAATGTCGCGGTCACCATTGCTGCAGTATCGCACCGTGTTTCGTTGCGTGCTGTCCTGCACGTGTCGCATGGGTGTGCTTTACTTCCAGTTCTTTAGAAGACGGAGCGACAGATGGACATCGGTTTTATCGGTCTCGGCGAGATGGGCGCCGCGATGGTTGCAAACATTTTGAAAGCCGGGCATCAGGTGCGCGTGTGGAACCGCTCACCGGAACGCGCGCAACCGCTCGTCGACGCAGGCGCGCGGATTGTCGCGACGCCGGCCGAAGCGTTTGCGGGCGACGCCGTGTTCTCGATGCTCGCCGACGACAGCGCGTTGCGCGAAGTCATCACCGCCACCCTGCTGGAACATGCTCCGCGCGGGCTCACTCACGTGAACATGGCGACGATTTCCGTGGCGCTGGCCGAGGAACTGGCGACCGCGCACGCGTCGCGCGGTATTCACTACGTGGCCGCGCCGGTGCTGGGCCGGCCCGATGTCGCGGCGGCGGGCAAGCTGACCATTGTGGCGGGCGGACCGGCCGAGTCGATCGACCGCGTTCAGCCGATTTTCGACGCGATCGGCCAGAAGACCTGGCGGATCGGGTCGCTGCCGCAGCAGGCGAACGTCATGAAGCTGGCCGCCAACTTCATGCTCGGTGCAGCGGTCGAGACGCTCGGCGAAGCGGCCACGCTGGTGACCGGGCACGGTCTGGCCATGCAGGATTTCCTCGACGTCATTACAAGCGGCCTGTTTCCGGGGCCGGTCTATTCGGGCTACGGCAAGCTGATCGCCGAGCAGCGCTACGAGCCGGCGCTGTTCAAGGCGCGACTCGGCCTGAAGGACATCCGTCTTGCACTGGCAGCGGCCGATGCCGTGACCACACCGCTGCCGATCGCCAGCGTGGTGCGCGACAGCCTGATTGAAGCCGTAGCTCACGGTGATGGTGAGAAGGATTTCGCGGTGTTGGGGCAAGTCGCCGCACGGCGAGCCGGGCGCTGAGAGGTACGGGAGGCGGCGCTGAGAGGCAGGCACTGACAAACAGGCGGGCGTACTGCGAGGCGGGCACTGACGGGGCTGCTATGGCGGCAGGCGTCACACTGACAGGCGCGGGCGGGCATAATAGCCGTCCGCTCCCTTACCCGCCTCGATTCCCATGAGTCTGCATACCTGGTGGCTGTTCGTCGCCACTGTCTTTGTCGTTTCTGCGATTCCCGGTCCGAACATGCTGCTCGTGATGACGCACGGCGCCCAGCACGGCCTGCGCCGCTCCAGCGCGACGATGGCGGGTTGCCTGTCGGCGCTGGTGCTGATGCTGGCGGTATCGGCCGCGGGGCTCGGCGTCTTTCTCGAAGCCTGGCCGGCCATGTTCAACGCGCTGCGGATGATCGGCGCGGCCTACCTCGTGTATCTCGGCATCAAGGCGTGGCGCGCGCCGGCCGACGAAGCCGCCGCCAGCGACGCCGACGACCTGGCCGCGAAGCCCGCACGTTCGCGCCTGGCGCTGTTCCGCAACGGCTTTCTCGTCGCAGGCAGCAATCCCAAGGCGATTCTGTTCGCCGCGGCGCTGTTGCCGCAATTCATCGACGCCGCGCAACCCAAGCTGCCGCAATTCGGTGTGCTCGTCGCCACCTTCGCCGTGATCGAAGTGAGCTGGTATCTGGTGTACGCGGGTTTTGGCACGCGTATCGGCGCGAGGTTGAAAAGCCGCAGCGTCGCGCGGATGTTCAATCGGCTGACTGGCGGCGTGTTTGTCGGATTCGGCGCGATGATGGCGCTGGTGCGCCACTGAGCCCCAAGCGGCAACGCCTCATTAACGGAGGCCATAGGATATTTTACAAGATGTTGTTTTTTTGCAACGTTGAGGGTCAACCCTAATTTGTATGTTGCGACGCACCAAAGCATTTGCTATAGTTTGTCTTGTCTCCTCCATGTCTCCTCTGATATGGATTCAGCCCGCCCAAATAGGCGGGCTTTTTTTTGCCCTGAATTTGCAGCGTCCCGGAAAAGACAAAGCCGGCTGGCCCTTGCACCGGGCCGCCGGCTTTTTTGCGTCAAGGCTGAACTCAGAACTTGTACGAGACGGCGAGGAAAGAAATGATCGGATCGGCCTTCAGTTCCGCCTTCGACACCCCCAGTTCCGTGCCGTCCGCCGCCTTGATGATGACCGACGAGGTCGTCTTCAGCGGAATGTAAGTGACCGATGCCACGAGGCCCCAGTGATCGGTGATGTTGTATGCGAGCCCCGCATTGAACACCGGCGCCCATGATGACGACGCCTTCGCCGACACCTGCGTCTGCCCCGGCTTGCCCGCACCGGCGGCCAGCACCGCGCCGAGGTTGTTCTGCGTCGACTGGATGAAGTTCTGGCTCAGCTGAATGTCGGAGAACCAGTTATACGACACGCCGACGCCGACGAACGGCCGGAATTTCGCCGTCGGCGCGTTGAAGTAGTACTGGAACAGCAGCGCCGGGCTCCACTGGCGCACGCTCTTGACGATCGGATTGGACTGCGGATCGCCCAGATCCTGCTGGCCGAGCGCGCCGGCCGGTCCCGGCGGTTTGATGACGCCGTGCCCATAGATCTTGAACACCGGCGGCACACCTGCCACCGTCGTCACCGCAATGTGATCGGTGAGGTAATGGCTGAATACCAGACCGACCGTATCGGCGCTTTTGGTCGACAGGCTCGTACCGGGCGACGTGAACGAACTCGGCAGGCGCAACGGCGTGTTGATCGGCGTCGGCGCGACATTGGTGGTGAGCGGCGTGCTCGAATCCTGCGGCATGACGTGAAACCAGCCGAGGACCGCGACGTTGTCGCCCGCATGCTGGGCGTGCGCGCTGGCGCACAGGCAGGCGGCCAGTAACGCGAAACAGATTCTTTTCATGTTGTTCCTCCTGAGGCGCGCGTGAAGCTGATCGCGCGCGGCAAGCGGCGGCAGGTCGATGACCACGCCGGTGCATTGCATATTCGTTGGGCGCCGGTTGCCGCGCGGTGACGCTGCGCGGCAACCGGAACGCGAACGCCACGTTGCGGATTGGCGGCGCGTGGGCGCCCATTACTGGACGAAGGCACCGATCGTGAAATATGGCGAGGCCGCGTTGGTCAGATCGAGGTAGCCGAACACGCCGCCCGTGAAGATCATTTTTCCGGTCGGTGTGGTGCCGGTCGATGCGCCCACTTGCGTCGTCGTCACCACACCCGGCACGGCTTGCGTGAAGTCCAGATTCAGCGCCGTCGCAAGCGATGCCTGCGATGCGTTGAACGGATCGAGCAGCGTGGCTTCGGCGCCTTCGAGCGCGGTGGTGCGGTAGTCGAACTGGCTATCCACGCCGATGTACTCACCGTTCTGCGAGTTCACCGCGATCGCGCTCTGCGGCGCCAGGATCGAGATGCCCGACTCATCGTCGGCGTACGGTCCGAGCGCGCCGTTTTGCGGCACGGTCACCGACGAGTTCGCCGCGCCCGTGCGCACGAGGATCGGCACCAGCTGGTTACGCAGCTTGCCGACGATCATGTAGCCGCGCGCTTCCGGAGTCGTTGCGAGCGTGGGCTTCGCCTGGCCCAGGAAGTTGTTGGTCTGGAACGCGCCGCTGCCGTCCGCAGATTGCGCGAAATTGCCGCCGGGCTGCTGACACTTGCCAGCGTTGATGCCGGAGTTGTCGCACTCGGTCCACGTACCGTCCGCGTTGATCGTGATCTTTGAATCGACCGCGACCGGCGCGAAGTTTTGCGACGGCACCTGGTGATAGCCGAGCTGGTTGTACGTGCCGGCCACGTTCGCGAGATTCGTTTCAATCGACGAGAAGCCGATGAACGGGTAGTACGGGAACTTGGTGTCCGGCACGGCGCCCACGCCGAGAATCCCGCCGAACGAAATTTCGGCGCCCGGAATCGTGCCGCCCGCCACGCCTTCGCCCACAAAAATCCGTGCCGGACGATTCGGGTCGAGACTCGCGCCGTTCAGGCGGAACGCGCACTGGTTGAGCTTGTTGGTCGGCAGCATGGTTTCCTGGGTCAGCGTGCCGCTGGCTGATTGCCCGGCGCGCGTCGGGACGACGGTGCCGGTGGTGGCAGGAATCGGCGACTCGATGTAATTGATCTGCCAGGTCATCTTGGTCGTATCGAGTTGCAGCTTGACCAGTTCGCCGTCACCGCCGCCGCCCGTGAATACCGTACCGTAGTCCAGCGACGCAGGGCACAGACGCACTTCCGTCACCGGCCCGTCACCACCGCCGCCGCCACCACATGCCCCCAGCAACGGTGCAGCAAGAGCGAGCACCGAAAGGATTCTCCATTTCATACCGCCTCCAGAATTTTCTCGTTGTATGTGGCCGGCTCCCAGTCCAGCCACCTGCTTTATTTATGTCTCGTACTGCGAACTGACGGTCCGTTATCGCTCACTTGCTGATTTGCGCGCCAATGCCGAAGTAAGGAGCGCTCGAAGCCGTGCTGCTGAGTTGCGACGTCGGCGCTACACCGCCATTCACGGTCCCTTGAATCTCGATGGCGTACAGCCCGCCGGAAGCGATCGCGAGGCCGGTCTGACCGTTCGCCTGCTGCACACCAACCAGTCCCGGGCTCGGCAAGCTGTAGCCGAGACCGAAGCCGTCTTCCGCTGCGGAAGTCGACGGGTTGATGAAAGTGCCGACGCCGCCCTGGATCAATGCCGCGGTGTACCTGAAGTTGGAGTCGGCACCCACGTAGCCGCCGTCGAAGCCGCCGGATGCAAGCGGCGTGGCCGCCGCGAGCATCGCGATGCCGGACTCGTCGTCGACCTTGGCGTCGGCGTGCAGCAAGGCGGCCGTACCCAGATTCACGGAACCCGTGCGAATGACGAGCGGCACCGTCGCGCCATTGATCTGGCCGAGAATCATGTGCGCCTGCGCGGACACGCCGCTCGGCTGGTTCAGCGGCGGCAGCTTGAGCTGCGCGCCGATCTGCGGTGCGTTCTGGCTGTCGAAGTAACCGCTGCCATTGGCGGTCCACGCCGTGCCGGTCGTCAGGCAGCCGCTCGCGCTCGGCGTGAAGGCCGCGTTCGCCGGATTCGAGCCCGTGCAGTTGCCGGCCGCGTCGAAGGTTTCGACCGTGTTGGTGGCCGTCGCCGCGTACGAGCCGGACGGCACGAGGTGGTACAGCAAACCGTTGTAGGTGCCGGCCAGCCTGGTGATGTCGGTCGTCGTGCTGGCGAAACCGAGGAACGGATAGAAGTCGAAGTGCCGGTTCGGCACTGCGCCAACGTGATCGATGATGCCGGGAACGATGGTCAATCCGTCGTACTCGACGGTCGCGCCCGGAATACCTCCGCCGGCCACGCCCTGGCCGACCAGAATCATCGGCGGGTTCGGGTTGTTGACGAAGTCGGGTGTCGTGTAAGTGGAGCCGTCTGCGGGCGCGGTGCCGGTGCCTTTGCCGAGAATGAAGGCGCAACGGGTTTGCTCCGCAGTCGGCAGCATGCCGGTCGGCGGATGAATCACCGCACCGGTGATCTGGGTGCCTTCGCGCGTGATCGTGACGTCGGCGCTGGTCAGCGGGATCGGTGACTTGAGCCACTTCAGCGTGTAGGTCATCGCTGTCGCATCGATGTTCAGTTGCACGACTTCGCCGCTACCCGCCCCGCCCAGGAACGTGCTCTTGACGATGTCGGCAGTCGCGGGACACAACGCAGCCGCGCCGGCTCCCGAGGGTGGCGGACCTTGCACGCCGCAGCTCGCGCCCGAACATTGCGCTGGGTTGACCGGGCCTGGATTGTCGGCCTTGCCGCCACCGCAGGCGATCAGGAATGGGGCCGTGGCAATGGCCATCGCCAGGCCTCGAGTAATGGCGTGCGACATGCTGCTGTCTCCCTTCATGTAATTGTGCGAGCTAATTTCGCTGTGCGGATAATGGCTGTCAATTGAATGAGCCGTCTAAAAAGACTGATTCAAACAACATGTTTTTTGCCGGGCGCGCACCGTCTGGACAGAGGCGGCCCTTTTAAACAAAAAAGGAATTTTCGGCTGGAAGGCGGCATCGTTGCTTCGCCGCACTCCCTTGACAGGCAAGCCTTGCAGCAAAATGGCTCTATCATCTTCGAACGACCGTTCGCAAAAAAATCCGGAGTTTCCCTATGCGGAAAACTATGCTGTGGACGTCGTTATCAGGAATGAATTACCGGCGCTTTATGGGTGGTCCCATTTTTATTTTTTAAGTAATGCGGGCTACTACTGATTAAGCGCGGAGAAAGGAATTGGGATTGGCGGTTTTTTAAAACAGAAAAGCCGGTCCATCAGGACCGGCTTTTCTGTAGCTCGACGGCGAGGTCGCCGTCTGTATTTTTCCATGCTTGTTCAGCGTTTCAGGCCGCTTTCTTCATTGGCGCCGATCGCGAGGTTCATGCACTGGATGGCCGCGCCCGAAGCGCCCTTGCCCAGGTTGTCCAGCCGCGTGACGGTCACGAAGCGCTCTTCGTTGCCGAACACGAACAGGTCGACGCGATTGGTGTCGTTGTTCGCCTGCACGTCGAAGAAGCCGCTGTCGAGGTTCGCTTCCGCGTCGAACGGGGCAACGTGTACGAAGGCTTCGCCCGCGTAGTACTCGGCGAACAGCGCCTGCACGTCTTGCGGCGTTGCTTTCTTCGCCAGTTGGTTCGGCGAGAAGAACGTGGTGACCGCGAGTCCCTTGTAGAAGTCGCCGACGATCGGCGTGAAGACCGGCGCCGACTTCAGGCCCGTATGCGCGGCCATTTCCGGCAAATGCTTGTGCGTGAGACCGAGCGCATATGGACGCGGGCTCTTGAGCTTGTTGTTGCCGCCGGCTTCGTAGTCGGCAATCATTTTCTTGCCGCCGCCGCTGTAGCCGGTAATCGAGTAGGCATGCGCGGCGAACTCGGGCGCCACCACGCCTGCTTCGACCAGCGGACGCATGGCGAGCACGAAGGCCGACGCATGGCACCCCGGCACGGCAATGCGTTTCGCCGTGCGCAGACGCTCGCGTTGCGAGCGCGCCAGTTCGGGCAGGCCGTAGGCCCAATCGGCGGAAGTGCGGAACGCGGTGCTGGCGTCGATCAGCACGGTGCGATCGTTCTCGACTAGCGAGGCAGACTCGCGCGAGGCGACGTCCGGCAGACACAGGAACGTCACGTTCGACGCGTTGATGAGACGACGGCGCTCTTCGAGGTCTTTGCGTTTCGCTTCTTCGATACGCAGGATCTCAACGTCGGCGCGTTGCGACAGGTATTCGAAAATCTTCAGGCCGGTCGTGCCTTCCTGTCCGTCGACAAAAACTTTCGTGCTCATCTCGCTCTCACTGGCTTGCTGGAAACAGGGCGCTACGCCGCGCCGGAACGCTATTTTAAGACCTGATGGCGCCGGGCGTACAAAAGGGGTGAAAAAACGACGATGCACGCCGAAGATGACATCGGCGTGATCCGTTATGCAGAAGATGCAAGCCGATGCCGGCCGGTTCGCCGCAACCTGCGCTTCGATCCGCGTTTCAGCGCGCCGCGGCGATCCAGCGCGCCGTGACCGCGGCCACGCGTGCGCCGAACATGCGCGCCGTTTCCAGATCGCCGGGGGGCGGTGCTTCTTCCGGCGACGCGTCGGCCGGCGACTGCGTAAGCAGTCCGGTAAAGCCACCCACGTAGTTCAGGTCGTTGCGAGTCGCTGCCTTGGTGTTCGACGGCATCATGCCGGTGCCCGCCCAGATCATGCTGTGCTGCATGGCCAGCGTGACGAAGTACTGGATCGTCGAGAACTTGTCGCCGTTCATGGTCGCCGAATTGGTGAAGCCGGCCGCGATCTTGTCCTTCCACGTCTGTCCGAACCATGGCTTCGAGCTCGCGTCGGCGAATTTTTTGAAGTCGGCGGAAGGGCCGCCCATGTACGTCGGCGCGCCGAAGATGATGGCGTCGGCCGCGGCCAGTTCGGCCCAGGCCGCGTCGTCGATCTCGCCGACCGGCAGCAGCTTCGCGTCCGCGCCGGCTTCGACGGTGCCTGCGAGCACGGCCTCGGCGACTTTTTTCGTGTGGCCGTAGCCACTGTGATAAACGATGACGATCTTCGACATAACACTCTCCAGCAAGGTGAAAAGAGGGAGGGGCAGGCACGGCGATGGTGCGCACCTGTATCGGCGCTGCTTCGGCAAGCATGACGCTCGCCGGCTGACTGCACATTAGCGTGCACGGATGACAGAATTTCCGCGCGGGCAGCAATAGGAGGCAAGCGGCTGCAAGCAGATGCAAGCCGTGCGCCAGGCCGCGCTCCGGCCGGCGCCCGTGTGCCGGGGTTGCGCGAGCCTAGCGTCCGTAACTGACCACCATCCGCGCACTGCCGAGCGTGGCCGTGCTGATTTCGTGGTCGAACATGAGCGCGGGGCGGCCTTGCGCGAGACGCAGATCGGCGGTGCTCAGCGCATAAACGGTGATGATGTAGCGATGCGGCTTGCCCGGCGGCGGACACGGGCCGCCGTAGCCGTCGGTATCGAAGTCGTTGCGCGCTTCGACCGCGCCCAGTTTGCTGAGGAACCCGGAAGCACTCGCGTTCTCCGGCAAGCTGACGACCGTAGCCGGAATACCCGCAACCGACCAGTGCCACCATCCGCGGCCCGGCGCATCCTGATCGAACATGGTGACCGCGAAGCTGCGCGTGCCGGGCGGCGCGTCGCGCCAGGAAAGTTGCGGCGAGCGGTTGCCGCCTTTGCAGTCGCCCTGATTGAAAACCTGAGCGGCCTCCACCGTGCCGCCCGCGTGGAAGCTGGCGCTGGTCAACGCGAACGCACCCTCGGCGAAGGCGTGCGGCCCTTGCGCTGCCAATAGCGCGAGGCCCAGCATGGCGCAGGGAAGGGACGGCAAACGGCGGAACGGCGAAGCATTGGAAACGACCAGGCAACGCGAGCGCATGTGCCGGTTCTCCTGTGAGGGCGCGAGGCATTTGCACTCGCGAAAGTTATTGTCCCTATTTTGTGCCTCAAGGTCGAATCAAGTCTAACATTAGCTCTGCTACGCACCATTGTTGCGCACTCCGGTGGAATTTGCGCGCCGGAATCGGCTATAGTCGGAGGAATTGTCCGCGCGAAACTCAAGCCGCGTCCTCACTCGTTTGAGCACTAGAACACAAAGGCATGTCAGAAGTTTTGGAGAGTGGTTTATCTGCCGAAGGGAGGGCAATGCAAGATCCAGTCAGGGTCGTGGTCGCTGACGACCATCCGGTTATTCTGTTCGGCGCCGAGCAGGCTTTGCTCAAGTTTCCTGGTCTGCAAGTGGTCGCCCGTGCACGACAGTCAACCGAATTGATCAAGGTGCTGCAAACCATTGCCTGCGACGTGCTCGTCACGGATCTGGCAATGCCGGGCGGCCAATATGGCGACGGCTTGCCGCTGATCGGCTATCTACGCCGCAATTTCCCCAACCTTCCCATCGTCGTATTGACGATGCTCGAGAACGCCGCGTTGCTCAAGCGGCTGAGCGAACTCGGCGTAACGTCGGTCGTCAACAAGTCGGACGATCTGAGCCACATCGGGCTCGCGGTGCAGCACGTCAGCCGCAACCTCGAATACATGAGCCCGTCGGTCAAGGCGTCGCTGGATGCATTGCGCATGAACGCCGGCGGCAAGAACGACGAAGTCATGTTGTCCAAACGTGAGCTGGAAGTGGTGCGCCTGTTCGTGTCCGGCATGACGATCAAGGAAATCTCGGAGCAACTCAACCGCAGCATCAAAACGATCAGCACGCAGAAGAACACCGCCATGCGCAAACTCGGCATCGAGCGGGATTCCGAGTTGTTCCAGTACGCGCAGAGCAACGGCTTGCTGAACCTGTCGTCGCATTCAACGGACGCACCCGATGGGGTGTCTTAACGTCGCGCACGTTTTATAAGGTGAAGATAGAAAAAGGGCGCCTGTCGATAAGACAGGCGCCCTTTTTTATCCGATCCGTGTCAGGCGGTGAAGCTTATTGCGGCGTCGAGGTTGCGCCGCCATGTGCAGCCGACCATTCAGCCGGCGCGTGCAGGAATTTTTCCACTTCGTCGAGCGTCCTGGTGTCGAAGTACTTGTTTTCCTTGGCAACGCGCAACACGTCCCACCATGTGGCGAGCGCGTGCAGATCGACGTCGATGTCTTTCAGCACCGACACGCTTTCCTTGAAGATGTTGTAGTGGAACAGCACGAAGCAGTGATTCACGGTGGCGCCGGCGGTGCGCAGCGCGTTGATGAAGTTGATCTTGCTGCGGCTATCCGTGGTCAGGTCTTCGACCAGCAGCACGCGTTGGCCTTCGGTCAGCAGGCCTTCGATCTGCGCGTTACGGCCGAAACCCTTCGGCTTCTTGCGCACGTATTGCATCGGCACCATCAGGCGATCGGAGAGCCACGCCGCGAACGGGATACCGGCGGTTTCACCACCGGCGACCGCGTCGATCTGTTCATAACCGACATCGCGCAGGATCGTGGTCTCGGCCATTTCCATCAGACCGCGGCGCACGCGAGGATACGAGATCAGCTTGCGGCAGTCGATATAAACCGGGCTCGCCCAGCCGGACGTGAAAATGTACGGTTTCTCCGCGTTGAAGTGCACTGCCTGTACTTCCAGCAGCATCTTGGCGGTCGTGTCGGAGATCGTCTGGCGATCGAAGCCTGTCATGGGCGGATCCTTGGGTGTCAGCGGGGAGAAGCGGGCGCGAGGCCCGGTGGCGCAGCAAGTGGGGTATGCCGCACCATGTTGGGCGGCGCCTTGATAGGCAAATACGCTGCCGGTCAGTGGAGTGCAGACCGGTTTTGCTGCGCGCGTAGGCCGACATTTTACCTGAAATGAGCCCTTCGGAGGAGGCCGTCGCGCGTGCCGGCGGTGAATGATGGTCATGACGGCCGCGCTGCGCACGCAGGCTTGGCGTCCAATGAACGGACGCGCCGGCCGAGCACTTGCGCTCGCGCTTTTTGGTTCGCTTGTGAGCAGCGGGGGGCGCCTTTACACTCACGCGAATTTCTCGGGCGCTTGCTGCCGTTGCCGCCCCTTCGACCTACGGAATGCTTTCAATGAACGCCGCCCCTTCCGCCACCGATACCCGCGCATCCGCGAAAGATGGCTACGCCGGCCGCGCGCTGCTCGCCTCGGTACTCGGTTACGCAATGGACGGCTTCGATCTGCTGATCCTCGGCTTCATGCTCCCCGTGATTACCGCCGATCTGCATCTGAGCTCCGCGCAAGGCGGTTCGCTCGTCACGTGGACGCTGATCGGCGCGGTGGCGGGCGGTCTGATCTTCGGCGTGTTGAGCGACTATTTCGGCCGCGTGCGCATGCTGACGTGGACGATCCTGATCTTTGCCGTCTTCACCGGCTTGTGCGCGCTGGCGCAAGGCTATGCGGACCTGCTGATCTACCGGACGATCGCCGGGATCGGGCTCGGCGGCGAGTTCGGCATTGGCATGACGCTGGTGGCCGAAGCGTGGCCGGCGTCGCAGCGAGCACGCGTGTCGTCGTACGTCGGCCTGGGATGGCAGCTCGGTGTGCTGGCGGCGGCCTTGCTGACACCGCTGTTGTTGCCGCTGATCGGCTGGCGCGGCATGTTCGCGCTCGGACTGCTGCCGGCGGTGGTGTCGTTCTTTGTCCGGCGCCATGTCGAGGAGCCGGCGCTCTTTACCGAGCGCGTCGCGCGCGGCATGCGCAAGCTGCCGCTGAAATTGCTGGTGGCCGATGGTCGCACCACGCGCGCCAGCATCGGCGTGGCGATTCTCTGTTCGGTGCAGAACTTCGGCTACTACGGTTTGATGATCTGGCTGCCGAGCTATCTGTCGAAAACCTTCGGCTATTCGCTGACCAGATCCGGACTGTGGACCGCCGTGACGGTTCTCGGCATGGCGTGCGGCATCTGGCTGTTCGGCATCGCCGCCGACCGCTTCGGCCGCAAGCCGGCGTTTCTGTTCTACCAGGCGGGCGCGGTGGTGATGGTCTTCGTCTACGCGCACTTGAGCACGCCAATGGCGCTCCTGATCGGCGGCGCGGCGATGGGCGTGTTCGTCAACGGAATGATCGGTGGCTACGGCGCGCTGATCTCCGAGCTTTATCCGACCGATGCACGCGCCACCGCCCAGAACGTGCTGTTCAATGTCGGCCGCGCAGTGGGCGGTTTCGGACCGGTGGCCGTGGGCGCTCTGGCCGCGCGCTACTCGTTCGGCGCGGCGCTCGCCGTGCTCGCGTCGGTCTACTTGCTCGACATCTTCGCGACGCTTTTCCTGATTCCCGAACGACGCGGCGCTGAGCTCGAATGAGCGCTAACAGCACGCGTGTGACCTGCGAATGACAAGCGGCGCATGCCCGCCGCATGCGGCGCTGCAGCATTGCCGGCCGCTGTTTCGCCGATGGTGAGCCGCGTTAACCGCTCAGTCCATCGACGCATTCGGGGTGTACACTAATCGACCCGCTAAGCACTCCGCACCGTCCCGTCCCCCGGTGAGGTTCGACGCCACGCCCAACCGGCGCACGCGAAAGCCGCCTCGGTCGATTATCCATTCGATAGATGTAAGCGACGCCGATTGTGCGGTGTGCCGGGCTCAATTACTTACGTCTCGCAGGTCAGAAAATGGACGAACAACTTAAGCAAAGCGCTCTCGCCTATCACCAGAACCCGAAACCCGGCAAGATTTCGGTCACCCCCACCAAGCCGCTGTCGAACCAGCTCGATCTCTCGCTCGCATACTCGCCGGGTGTCGCCGCAGCCTGTATGGCGATCTACGACGAGCCGCTCGACGCGCAGAAGTACACCTCGCGCGGCAACCTGGTCGGCGTGATCACCAATGGCACGGCCGTGCTCGGTCTCGGCAACATCGGTCCGCTCGCCGCGAAACCCGTCATGGAAGGCAAGGGTTGCCTCTTCAAGAAATTCGCCGGCATCGACGTGTTCGACATCGAGCTCTCCGAGTCCGATCCGGACAAGCTCGTTGAAGCGATCGCCATGCTCGAGCCCACGCTCGGCGGCATCAACCTCGAAGACATCAAGGCGCCCGAGTGCTTCTACATCGAGAAGAAGCTGCGCGAGCGCATGAAGATTCCGGTCTTCCACGACGATCAGCACGGCACTGCGATCATCGCGTCGGCGGCGATCCTGAACGGGCTGAAAGTGGTCGGCAAGAAGCTCGACGAAGTGAAGCTCGTATGTTCCGGCGCGGGCGCGGCAGCGATCGCGTGTCTGGATCTGCTGGTGAACCTGGGCCTGTCGAAGAAGAACATTCTGGTCACGGACTCCAAAGGCGTGATCTACGAAGGCCGCGGCAATCTCGATCCGTCGAAGGAACGTTACGCGGCGAACACCGGCGCGCGCACGCTCGCTGACGCGATCCGCGGCGCCGACGTGTTCCTCGGCTGTTCGAGCGCAGGCGTGCTGAAGCCGGAGATGGTCGCCGAAATGGGCACCCAGCCGCTGATTCTCGCGCTGGCGAATCCGGAGCCGGAAATCCGCCCGGAAGACGCGAAGAAGGTCCGTCCGGACTGCATTATCGCGACCGGCCGTTCGGATTACCCGAACCAGGTCAACAACGTGCTGTGCTTCCCGTTCATCTTCCGCGGCGCGCTGGATGTCGGCGCCACCACGATCACGGAAGAAATGAAGCTCGCCTGCGTGCGCGCGATCGCCGAGTTGGCCGAAGAAACCGATCAGGGCGATGAAGTCGCGAAGGCGTACGAAGGTCACTCGCTGGAATTCGGTCCCGAGTACCTGATTCCGAAGCCGTTCGATCCGCGCCTGATCATCAAGATCGCGCCGGCTGTCGCGCAAGCGGCAATGGATTCTGGCGTTGCGACCCGTCCGATCAAGGACATGGATGCGTACCGCGAAGAACTCGGCACGACCGTGTATCGCACGGGCATGGTGATGCGCCCGGTGTTCGCCGCGGCGAAGTCGGAACCGGCGCGCATCGTGTTCGCCGAAGGTGAAGACGAGCGCGTGCTGCGCGCCGCGCAGTTCGTGCTGCTGGAAAAGATCGCCAGGCCGATTCTGGTCGGCCGTCCGTCGGTGATCGAGATGCGTCTGAAGAAGATGGGCTCGAAGCTCAAGTGCGGCGATGACTTCGAGGTTGTCGATCCGGAAGACGATCCGCGCTATCAGCAATCCTGGCAGGCCTATCACGAACTCGGCGCGCGCGAAGGCGTGACGCCGGACGTGGCAAAGGCCGCCATGCGCAAGTTCAATACGCTGATCGGCGCGATCCTCGTGCGCCTCGGCGAAGCCGACGGCATGATCTGCGGCATGATCGGCCAGTACCACACGCACCTGAAGTTCATCGAACAGGTGCTGGGCAAAGCGGAGAACGTTCAGAACTTCGCGGCAATGAACCTGCTGATGCTGCCGGGCCGCAATCTGTTCATCTGCGACACGTACGTGAACGAGACGCCCACCGCCGAGCAGCTCGCCGACATGACGATGCTGGCTGCTAGCGAGATCGAGAAGTTCGGTATCACGCCGAAGGTCGCGTTGCTGTCGAACTCGAACTTCGGCAGCGCGCCTTCTTCGTCGTCGCAGCGTATGGCTGCGGCTCGCAAGCTGATTGTCGAGCGCGCGCCAACGCTCGAGATCGACGGTGAGATGCACGGCGATGCGGCATTGTCGGAAGCGGTGCGCAAGGCCGCGTTCCCCGGCACGACGCTGAGCGGCGAAGCCAACCTGCTGATCATGCCGAACGTGGAAGCGGCGAACATCACGTACAACCTGCTGAAGATGATCGGCGGTGAAGGCGTGACGGTTGGCCCGTTCCTGCTGGGCGCGGAAAAGCCGGTGCACATCCTGACGCCGGCGGCGACCGTGCGCCGGATCATCAACATGACGGCGGTGGCTTCGGCCAACGCGCGGAAACCGGCAAACGCGAAGTAATGCAGATGCCTTGAGGATTGACGCGGCGCCTCATCGAGGCGCCGGCGACGAGCCTGCTAGAACGCCATGGAAGTTGATTCCGTGGCGTTTTTTGCGTGTGCGGCGCGTTCGTGGTCGGCGGCGTCTTCGTCCTAATAATTCTTAGTTCGTTTCGTGTGTTTGGGAATGTTCCTATTCGATTGGCCGTGACGCGTTTGTAAAGTGACTCCTGAAGCGCAGCACATGCTGACAGTAACGGAACAGTCGGCTGGTCAATCCCTGTTGTCGTCGTGCGCTGCGCTTCGCCACGTAAATGTCCGTTGTGTTGCAAGAAGTAGCAGTACCAGCAGTACCGCCGGTCTGGCGCACATGCATGACGTGTCGAAACCGGAAACAAAAAAGGCGACTGTCCGCGAGGACAGCCGCCTTTCCCATTTGTGCCCGATGCGTCACATCCGGTCAGGCGAACACGATCACGCTGCGTGTTGCGTCTTTCCCGTCTCCGGCGAACGCCACCGCGCCAGCAACTCGTTCCATTTGACGCGCACGCCCTTCAGGTTGTTCTCCTTCACGTGACCATAACCGCGAATGCCGTCCGGCAGATTCGCGAGCTCTATGGCCAGCTCACGCGTCTGCGCAGTCAGGCCGCCAATCAGCTCACGCACCAGCGCTTCATACTCGACGATCAACGCCCGCTCGGTACGGCGCTCTTCCGTCTTGCCGAACACATCGAACGCGGTGCCGCGCAGGAACTTGAACCGGGCCAGTACGTGCATTGCGCTGAAGACCCAGGGACCGTACTTCTTCTTCACCAGATGGCCCTTCGCATCCTTCTTCGAGAACGTCGGCGGCGCGAGGTGAATGTGGAGCTTCCAGTCGCCTTCGAAATTCGCCTTCAGCTTTTCGATGAATGCCGGATCGCTGTACAGACGCGCAACTTCGTACTCGTCCTTGTAGGCCATCAGCTTGTGCAGATTCTTCGCGACCGCCTCGGTCAGCGGCAACTGGCCATCGATCGAATCGAGCGCCGACTCGGCCGCACGTACCTGCGACACCAGCGCGCGATAACGGTCGGCATACGCGCTGTTCTGCCACGCCGTCAGATACGCGGCGCGTTTGTCGATTAGCGTGTCGAGCGCTTTCGGCGTGTGCAGCGAGATGATCTTGCTGCTCATTGCTTCCGCGGCGGCGCCGCGCCCCTGTGATTGCGCGAGCTGGCGTACCGCGGCCAGGTCGTGCGCTGCACGGCGGCCCCATTCGAACGCCGCCCGGTTCTTTTCGACCTGGACGTTGTTCAGCTCGATGGCGCGCATCAGCGACTGATACGTGAGCGGCACCCAGCCGCGTTGCCATGCGTAGCCGAGTACGAACGGATTCGTATAGATCGCATCACCGAGCAATGCGACGGCGAAGTGATTCGCGTCGACCGTATCGACGCCTTCGTCGCCGGCGCCGGCACGCACATCGGCTTCCGTGCTGCTGCCCGGGAAGCGCCAGTTCGGGTTCTTGATGAGCTCGGCGGTCGGCGTATGCGCCGTGTTCAACACGACGCGTGTGCGGCCTGCCTGCATGCGCGAGACGCATTCGTCGCTGGCGGTCACGATCGCATCGCAGCCGATCACCAGACTGGCTTCACCCATAGCGATACGCGTTGCGTGGATGTCGGCCGGATTCTTCGCGATCTGCACGTGGCTCATCACGGCGCCGCCTTTCTGCGCGAGGCCGGTGACGTCGAGCACTGTGACGCCCTTGTTCTCCAGGTGCGCGGCCATGCCGAGCAGCGCGCCGATCGTCACGACACCCGTGCCGCCGACGCCCGTCACCAGCACGCCGTACGGCCTGTCCATAGACGGTAGTTCGGGCTCCGGCACCGGCGGCATCGCGTCGCCGACAATGCCTGAGGCGGCCTTGGGCTTGCGCAACTGACCGCCTTCAACGGAGACGAAGCTCGGGCAGAAGCCGTTCACGCATGAAAAGTCCTTGTTGCAGGTGGACTGATTGATCTGGCGCTTCGTGCCGTACTCGGTATCGAGCGGCTCGACCGACAGGCAGTTGGACTTTACCGAGCAATCGCCGCAGCCTTCGCACACTGCCTCGTTGATCACGACGCGGCGCGCCGGATCCGGATAGGCGCCGCGTTTCCTGCGACGGCGCTTCTCCGTCGCGCAGGTCTGGTCGTAGATCAGGATCGTCGTGCCGGACACTTCGCGCAGCTGGCGCTGCACGTCGTCGAGCTTGTCGCGGTGATGGACGTCGATGCCCGGCGCGAGGCCGACGTTCGCCGAGTATTTCTCCGGCTCGTCGGTGACGATCACGATCTTCGTCGCGCCTTCGGCGGCGAGCTGGTGGGTGATCTGCGGCACGGTCAGCACGCCGTCGACCGGCTGGCCGCCCGTCATGGCCACGGCGTCGTTATAGAGAATCTTGTAGGTGATGTTCGCCTTCGACGCGATCGCCGCGCGAATCGCGAGCAGCCCGGAGTGGAAGTAGGTACCGTCGCCGAGATTGGCGAAGACGTGTTTGTCGTTCGTGAACGGCGCCTGGCCGATCCACGCGACGCCTTCGCCGCCCATCTGGCTGAACGTGCTGGTGCCGCGGTCCATCCAGACCGTCATGTAATGGCAGCCGATGCCAGCCATCGCGCGCGAGCCTTCCGGCACATTAGTCGACGTATTGTGCGGGCAGCCGGAGCAGAACCACGGCTTGCGTTCGGCTTCGACGCGCGGCCGCGCCAGCGCTTTTTCCTTCGCTTCGATCACCGCGATGCGCGTGGCGATACGAGCGCGCACGTCGGAAGGCAGGTCGAATTTGTCGAGCCGTGTGGCGATGGCCTTCGCGATGATCGCCGGCGAGAGTTCGTAATGCGCCGGCAGCAACCAGTTGCCCATCGGCACCGACCATTCGCCGCCCGCGCCGTCCTTTTCGTCGAACTTGCCGAACACGCGCGGGCGCTGCGCGTCGGGCCAGTTGTACAGCTCCTCCTTGATCGCGTACTCGAGAATCTGGCGCTTTTCCTCGACCACCAGAATTTCGTCGAGGCCGCGCGCGAAAGCCTGCGCGCCTTGCGCTTCGAGCGGCCAGACGCAGCCGACCTTATAGAGACGGATACCGATGCGCGAGCACGTTTCGTCGTCGAGACCGAGATCGGTCAGCGCCTGACGCACGTCCAGATACGCCTTGCCGCCGGTCATGATGCCGAAGCGCGCATGCGGCGAATCGATTTCGACGCGGTCGAGTTTGTTGGCCCGCACATAGGCGAGAGCGGCGTACCACTTGTAGTCGAGCAGACGCGCTTCCTGCACCAGCGGCGGATCCGGCCAGCGGATATTCAGGCCGCCCTCGGGCATCGCGAAATCTTCCGGCAGGACGATCTTCGTGCGGTGTGGATCGATATCGACCGAAGCCGACGACTCGACCACGTCGGTCACGCACTTCATCGCGACCCACAGGCCGGAATAGCGGCTCATTGCCCAGCCGTGCAGACCGAAGTCGAGATATTCCTGCACGTTCGAGGGAAACAGCACCGGCAGGCCGCACGCCTTGAAAATGTGTTCGGACTGATGGGCGAGCGTGGAGGACTTGGCCGCATGATCGTCGCCGGCGAGGACGAGAACGCCGCCGTGTTGCGCCGAACCGGCCGAGTTGCCGTGCTTGAAGACGTCGCCGGAACGGTCGACGCCGGGGCCTTTGCCGTACCACATCGAGAACACGCCGTCGTATTTGGCGCTCGGGTACAGATTGACTTGTTGTGAACCCCAAACGGCGGTGGCCGCGAGGTCTTCGTTGACGCCTGGCTGGAACACGACCTGATGCGCGGCGAGATGCTGTTTCGCCTTCCACAGGGATTGGTCGAGCCCGCCCAGAGGCGAACCACGGTAACCGGAGATGAAGCCGGCGGTGTTGAGCCCGGCGGCCCGGTCGCGTTCCTGCTGCAGCATCGGCAGACGCACCAGCGCCTGAATGCCGCTCATGTACGCGCGGCCGCGTTCGAGGGTGTATTTGTCGTCGAGCGTGACGGAAGATAACGCGGCTTCGAGCGAGGCTCGCTGACCTGCGTCTAGCGGGGCATTCATTATGTGTACTCCTCCAACCAGTTTGGGATCACCAAAACTTTTTTTGAGCCCCGGCATCTTGTGAATGCGGAGGGCCGGGGCCGCCATATTGACGTGTTTCAAGCGATGGTAGCACTGGTGAAAACCCGCCGCAGGTCTTCAGAAAAGGCGGCTTCGCAGCGATACTGGCCGGCTCGTGCAGCGTTTTGCTGTCGACACCTGCAACACCTGCTCGTGTGCTTGTAACAAGCTGTAAAAACTATAAATCTGCGGAACCGTAGTTGAAATTTCTGTCTAACACCCCACCTGCGAGCAATGTCCGCGCAACGCTCCGCATTCGGCGGAGCTTCACGACAGCAGGGTAGTTAGAAAAGGAGTACGCATGAACACGAGAAACATCCAGACCTTCCTGATGGTTTCGGCCGCATTTTTTGCCATGAGCGCACCGGTGCGCTCGAACTCGGGCAGCGTAGGGGCGCAGTCAAACGCGGTGACTCGCACGGCGCAGGTGGCGCCCGCACGTATTGCCTTTGGCAGCGTCACGCGATCCACCAAGGCCGACGGTCAAGACCAGAATTCGTGATACGCCGCCTGTGCAGCGTGTCGATTGAATAACCGGCCGTTGTCCCACCAAGCCATCCAGGGTCCGCTTGAGACAACGGCATAAATGAAAAGGGCGAGGATCGTGAGATCCTCGCCCTTTTCATTTGGTATCTACCGATCCCGCGCCACCATGAGCGTCAGGCTTTGTCCTGCACCACGCCACGGCGAATCTGATCCAGTTCGATCGATTCGAACAGCGCCTTGAAGTTGCCCTCGCCAAAGCCCTGATTGCCCTTGCGCTGAATGATCTCGAAGAAGATCGGGCCGATCTGGTTTTCGGTGAAGATCTGCAGCAACAAATCTTCGGGCGCGCCGTCGATCAGAATCTTGCGTTTGCGCAGTTCGTCCAGCGGCTCGCCGTGATTCGGCACGCGGCGATCCACCAGTTCATAGTAAGTGTCGATGGTATCGAGCAGCGAGATGTTCGCCGCGCGCAAGCCGTCCACCGTGCGATAGATGTCGTTGGTGCCGAGCGCAATGTGCTGAATGCCTTCGCCGCGGTACGCGTCGAGATACTCCTGAATCTGGCCGGCAGTGTCCGAACCTTCTTCATTGATCGGGATGCGGATCTTGCCGCACGGCGAAGTCATCGCCTTCGACTTCACGCCCGTCACTTTGCCTTCAATGTCGAAATAGCGCACTTCGCGGAAATTGAACAGGCGCTCGTAGAACTCCGCCCACTCCTGCATGCGGCCGCGATGCACGTTGTGCGTCAGGTGGTCGATATAGGTCAGGCCGTGACCCACCAGATTCGGGTTCGCGCCGGGAATCGGCTCGAAGTCGACGTCGTAAATGTCGATGTTGCCGACGCTGTTCGGCTCGGCGCCGTTCTTGCCGCGCCAACGGTCGACGAAATAGATCAGCGAGTCGCCAATGCCTTTGATCGCTGGAATGTTCAATTCCATCGGGCCGGTTTTGTTGTCGAAGCCCCAGGCGCCTTTTTCCAACGCCTGCTTGTACGCCTTGGCGGCATCCTGAACGCGGAAAGCGATCGCGCAGATCGACGGGCCGTGCAGACGCGCAAAGCGTTGCGCGAACGAATCCGGCTCCGCATTGACGATAAAGTTGATTTCCCCCTGGCGATACAGCGTCACGTCTTTATGACGATGCCGCGCGACCGCAGTGAACCCCATCTGTTCGAACAGCTTGCCGAGCGCCTTCGGATCCGGTGCGGTGTACTCGATGAACTCGAAACCGTCGGTGCCGAGCGGGTTTTCCCAGGTTGAAACCTGCATTGTCTGTCTCCTCATGTGGGCCGGCGCGTGGCGCGAGCGGGGGTATGCGGGTAAGCGCGACTGAATGGCGCAAGTGTAAAGGCCTGCCTGCGACCAAAACTTGCGAAGTTAATCGCGTACCGATACGCTGACGCTATTTTTTAGCTCGATATAGCGAATGGACGGCAGAAAATGGCCAATGTAGAGATAGATGCCATCGACAGGCGGATTCTGGCGATCCTGCAGGAGAATGGCCGGCTGTCGAATCAGGAGATCGCCGAGCGCATCAATCTTTCGCCGAGTCCGTGCCTGCGGCGTATCCGCCGGCTGGAAGAGAGCGGCGTGATCCGCGGCTATGTCGCGTTGCTCGACGCGCAGCGACTTGGGCTCGATTTACTCGCGTACGTGAATGTGCGGTTGGAAAAACGCGGTGGTCTGGCGCTCAGCCCGCGCGGCGACGCGACCCATGCCGATCTGTTTCGCGCGGCTGTTCAGGCGTGGCCAGAAGTGGTGGCGTGCCATGCAATGACCGGCGACATGGACTATCTGCTGCGTGTCCAGGTGGAGGACATGGCGCACTTTTCGCGCTTTGTGCAGGACCAGTTGCTGCACCATCCGTCGGTGATCGACGTGAAAACGAGCTTCTCGCTCGAAAAGATCAAGGAGACGACGGCGCTGCCGATTTTGTGAGGACGTCAGCGTGTGCGCAGGCGCGCTCGACAAACAAAAAGGGCAGTTCACAAAGTGAACCGCCCTTTATTTTTTCCAACGCACAAGGCTGTCAGGCTGCGGCCGCAACCTTCGTCGGCATGAATGTTTCAAACAGCTTGGACGCCTGACGTGCCTGGCGCTTGAGCGCGTAGTCGAACACCGCAGCCTGCTCCTGCAGCATTTCGGCGATGATGCTCGAGTGGTCCGCCGGCGGCAGCGTCAGATAAGCGTCTGCCTCGCCATAGGCGTATTCGATCTTCATGCCCGCCTTCTTGGCGATGTGCATCATGGTCGAGTTGCGCGACAGGCAGTGCATATACAGCGTGGTGACGTGCGTATTGCGGCTGCGAATGGCGGCGCGTTCAAAGAGTTTCGAGCCGATGCCCTGGCCGCGAACGCTTTCCAGCACGGACACGCCGAACTCCGCCGTGCGCTTGTCGCCTTCAGCAGGCAGATAAGCCAGGTGGCCGACGCCGGTCAGTTGCAATTGGCTGTTGAAGACGCCGAAAACGGTGTCGCGCGTGAAGTCGATCGCGCGGACGTAGTTTTCGATCACATGGTCCGGCACGATCTGGCCGAAGCGCAGCAGGCGGTCGTCTTCGTCGAGCGCGAGGAAGTGGGTAAGCAGCCGTTCGCGGTCGACGGCGGTGAGTTCGCGGACCAGAGCTGGCGCACGACCGGCTGGCTGCGTCGAACGATCGTGCGCGACGATCGGCTCAGCGGCGCGGGGTGTAATCAAGTTCATGGTCGGGTTCTCCTTTTAATCGAACGGCGTGGTGCACCGCAAAAGCAATTTTAGCGGAAACCCGCCTCGATCACTAGGGAAAACCCGTACAAAATTCTGAAGGGAATGCCTAAAAAGGTAGCGCCCTATTTTTATGTTATTGATTTTTTTGTGAAAATAAATAAAACGAGCGTTCTCGATATGATGTCGTATATCGACCACTTCGCATCACTATGTCGGCTGAATATTGTTGCGGTGCGCAATCAGGCCGGATTCGAACTCAGCCCGTGGTCCACCATGCCGACTACCTGCTCGGCGAATTCACGGTAACCCAGGCGACCATCCGGCTTCAGCCAGGTGAATGTCCAGTTGATCATGCCGAACACCATCATGGTGAGCGCGGTCTGGTTTTCGCGCGTGGCGCGCTCTGGGTAAGCACGCGCCAACTGCCGCGCAAATGCCGCGACCACATCGCGCTGGCGGTTCAGGATCACTTCGCGCTGGGCGTCGACCAGATACTTCACGTCGTTCAACAACGCGACGTGCCGGCTGTGCGATGTCTCATATTCCGACAGAAACGCGCGGATCAACTCCGCAAAGGTTTCCCGCTCCGACAAGCCGCGCCGCTGGCTCGCGCCTTCCACCTCGGCGATGATCAGCATGAGCCGCTTGGTGTAGCGGTCGAGCAGATCGAACAGGATCGCTTCCTTGCTCGCGTAGTAGTGGTAGAGCCGCGCTTTCGACGTGCCGCTCGCCGCGGCGAGATCGGCCATCGAGGTGCTGGGATAGCTGGTCTGGGCGAATTTCGCCGCGGCAAGCTCGAGAATCTGCTCGCGTTGGGTTTCGTGGTCGGGGGCTCGGGTACGGGCCATAGTCGTCTGTTCTATTAGTGTGGACAGGGGGCGAACGCCGCGCACAATTCCAGCGTGCGCCACGCGTTCGCGTCGCCGCGCAGCTTGATGCGCCGGGCTGCGGCCAGTTCGCGGAAGCGCCACAGCACAATGCTGTCGCTCACCAGAAATCCGAATTCGGCGGCCATCAATGCGGCGGCAACGCGCGCGGCGGGCTGCCAGTCATCGCTGACATGCTCGAGAATCAGCGCGTCCAGTTCCATGAAGCTGCCGCTCGTGAACGTGTTGTCGCGCCAGCGCCGCGTTTCGCCGTTCGCGTGTTTGACTTCCTGCCATTCGAGCGCGAGCCGGCTGATGCGCAGCACGGAAATCGGCGCGGCGTCCGCCAGCCGCGCTTGCAGCACGGTCGGCGCGAACATGCCCACAGACGTCGCCCGGTCTTTGCGGCTGTGCGCCCATGCGCCCGGATCCGTGAGATCGCGGATCGACAGACGCACTTCGTTCAGCCGCTGCGGGCTGTTGCGCAGGTGATAGCAGACGCGGCGCAGCATCAACTGATCCGAAGCGCTGTCGCCGTGCCAGACCACGAGGTTCACTTCGGCGCGCACGATGTTCTCCAGCGCCGCGTCCTGCTCGCGGATTTCCCGAAGGAAATCGCGCCGGGTGTCGGCGCTTACGCGATCCCAGAAGTCCGCGCGCACGTCGGGGGCGTCGTCGACGCCGCGCAACGGGCCGACTGCGAGATCGTCTCGCAGCGCGTGCACGCGATCGTCGCGGCCCGCATCCCGCAGCGCGGTGCGCAGTGACTCGGCGGCGACGTCGCCGTTGGTGAGGTGGATCGTGCTCATCGGCAGTGGCGTAGGGCGGTTAACGACATGAGGGGCCGCTCACCGACCGGAACGGGCGTCCGGTCGCGAGCGGCCCCTAGTGTAAGCGGATCGCGGAACTGCTCAAAGCGTGGCTCAACGTTCGTCGTAGCTCACCACCACGCGGTCGCTGACCGGATGGCATTGGCACGTCAGCACGAAACCGTCGCGGATTTCGTGTTCTTCGAGCGTGTAGTTCTTGTCCATCTTTACTTCGCCTTCGAGCACCTTCGCGCGGCAGGTGCAGCAGACGCCGCCCTTGCAAGCGTAAGGCAGCGCGAGGCCGGCGCGCAGGCCGACGTCGAGTACGCTCACGCCCTGATAAGGCAGACGCAGCTTGCGGCGTTTCCCGTCGAGCACGATTTCGAGGTCCGCGGCCGGGGTGTCCTCGGTGATTTCGATCTGCGGCACGCCCGCTTGCGGCAGCGGCGAACCGAAGCGCTCCACGTGCACCTTTTCCGGCGGCACGCCGGCGGCTTTCAGCGCGGCTTCGGCGGCGTCCATCATCGGAGCGGGGCCGCAGATGAACGCTTCGTCGATCGCATCGGCCGGCAGCAGATTCTCGATGAAGGCCGCGCACTTTTCCTGATCGAGCACGCCATTGAACAGTTCGACGTCCTGGAGATCGTCCGACAGCACGTGATAGAGCACGAAGCGGTTCATGAAGCGGTTCTTCAGGTCTTCGAGCTCTTCCGCGAACATGATCTGATCGACGCTGCGATTGCCGTAGACGAGCGTAAAGGTGCTGCGCGGCTCGACTTCGAGCGTCGTCTTGATGATGGCCAGCACCGGCGTAATGCCCGAGCCGCCCGAGAACGCCAGGTATTGCTGACCCTGATCGGCGTTCAGGTGGGTAAAGAACCGGCCGTCCGGCGTCATCACGTCGATCGTGTGGCCAGGCTGCAGCGTGTCGAAGGCGAAGTTCGAGAAGCGTCCGCCGCGCACGCGCTTGATGCCGATGCGCAGTTCGCCGTCGCGGTCGTAATCGGTGACGCCGACGCAGATCGAATACGAACGGCGTGTTTCCTCGCCGTCGATATGCGTCTTCAACGTGACGAACTGGCCTTGCGTAAAGCGATACTGTTCACGCAGTTCAGCGGGGACTTCGAAGGCGACCGAGACCGCGTCGGCGGTTTCGGGCCGCACTTCGCGGATACGCAGCGGATGAAATTGCGGGGTGGCCATATCAGTATGGTTTGAAGTAGTCGAAGGGTTCGCGGCAGTCGAGGCAGCGGTACAAGGCTTTGCAGGCCGTCGAGCCGAATTGCGCAAGACGCTCGGTATGCGCCGAGCCGCAACGTGGGCACGACGGCGCGGGCAGCGCCCGTGGCACGAAGCGCATCACTTTTTCCTGAGCCGGCGTGGCGGAACCGCAATTGCCCGTGGGCGGCGCGATGCCGTAGGCGCGCAGTTTTTCGCGCGCGTCGGCGGTCATCCAGTCGGTGGTCCAGGCGGGCGCGAGCACGGTGGCGACCCGATACGGCTTGAGCTCCGCCACGTCGAGCGCATGCGCGACGTCCTCGGCAATCTGCGACATGGCAGGGCAACCGGAATAGGTCGGCGTGATCACGACTTCGAGCGTGCCGTCGGCGGCGCGCCGTACGTCGCGCAGAATGCCGAGCTCGCGAATCGACACTACTGGAATCTCCGGATCGGGCACCGTTTCGAGCACGGCCCAAGCGCGTTCGAGCGCGGCGTCGGTCGTGCCGGTCGGGCCAAAGGCAGTCGAAGTCGTCATGGTCGGCTTACCAGGTGGCGCCGGGATGCTGGCGCGCAAGGCTCTGCATTTCGGCCAGCACGAAACCCATGTGCTCGGAATGCTCGCCGTGTTTGCCGGTAGTGATGTGCCTGACCGGTTCGGGCAGCTTCAAGGTGGCTTCGTCGAGCGTGGCGCGTACGTCGTCGAGCCAGGCGGCTTCGAGTTCCGAGGTCAGCGGACCGATGCCGGCTGCCGCAATCGTCTCCTCCACCGCATCCGTGCTGAAGAATTCGCGGGTATAGGGCAGCAGATAGTCCAGCGCGGCCTGCGCGCGGCGATGCGATTCCTCGGTGCCGTCGCCGAAACGGATCAGCCACTCGCGTGCGTGATGCACGTGATAGCTGGTTTCCTTGATCGACTTCGACGCGATCGCCGCCAGTTGCTCGTCGGTGGACGCCGTGAGGGCTGTCCACAGATGAGCCATCAACGTCGAGTAGAGAAAATTGCGCACGATGGTGACCGCGTAATCCTTCTCGGCTTTAGCCGTGGCCGACAGCGGGCCGACATGCGGCAACTCGGCGAGCGTGTAGTTGGCGAATTCGCGCTCGGCACGAAAATACGCGTAGTCGTCTTCCGTGCGGTTTTTGCCGGTGAGCTGCTGTTCGAGCGAGGCGGCGTGCGTGTAGAGCAGGCGCGCCTGGCCGATCAGGTCGAGGCTCATGTTCGACAGCGCGATGTCCTCTTCGAGGATCGGGCCGTGGCCGCTCCATTCGGTATTGCGCTGACCGAGGATCAGCGCGTTATCCGCGAGGCGCAGCACGTATTGCAGATGTTGAGGCGTGATGTTCATGGCCGCGCTTACATGTGGTTGACTTCGTCGGGGAGCGTGTAGAACGTCGGGTGGCGGTAAATCTTGTCGCCAGCCGGTTCGAACAGCTCCGCCTTGTCTTCCGGCGCGGACGCCGTGATCGCCGACGACGGCACCACCCAGATGCTCACGCCTTCCTGGCGGCGCGTGTAGACGTCGCGGGCCATGCGCAGCGCCATCGGCGCGTCGGCCGCGTGCAGGCTGCCGCAGTGTTTGTGGTCGAGTCCCTGCTTGCTACGCACGAAGACTTCCCAAATCGGCCATTCCTTGTTCATTGCAGATCTCCTGATTCTTTGTCTGACATGCCGCGCGAGTCAGGCGGCGTGCTGTTGTGCGCGCTGGCGCTGCTTTTCGGCGTGGGCGAGGGCGGCTTCGCGGACCCAGGCGCCGTCGTCGTGGGCTTTGACGCGGGTGGCAAGACGCTCGCGGTTGCACGGGCCGTCGCCATTCACCACACGCCAGAATTCTTCCCAGTCGATGTCGCCGTAGTCGTAATGCCCGCGCGCTTCGTTCCACTTCAGATCCGGGTCGGGCAGCGTGACGCCGAGCACCTTGGCCTGGTCTACGGTGGCGTCGACGAATTTCTGACGCAGATCGTCGTTCGAGATGCGCTTGATGCCCCATTTCGACGACTGGCTGCTGTGGACCGAATCCTTGTCGCTCGGGCCGAACATCATCAGCACCGGCCACCACCAGCGATCCACGGCCTGCTGGACCAGCTCGCGCTGTGCTTCGGTGCCGGACATCATCGCCATGAGTGCATCGAAACCCTGGCGCTGGTGGAACGACTCTTCCTTGCAGATGCGGATCATGGCGCGCGCATACGGGCCATACGTGCAACGGCACAGCGGAATCTGGTTCATGATCGCCGCGCCGTCCACCAGCCAGCCGATCACGCCGACGTCCGCCCATGTGGGCGTCGGGTAATTGAAGATGCTCGAATATTTCGCTTTGCCCGAATGCAGCGCCGCGATCAACTGGTCGCGCGACGCACCGAGCGTTTCGACCGCGCTATATAGATAGAGACCGTGGCCGGCTTCGTCCTGAACCTTGGCGAGCAGAATCGCTTTGCGCTTCAGGCTGGGCGCGCGCGTGATCCAGTTACCTTCCGGCAGCATGCCGACGATTTCCGAATGCGCGTGCTGCGAAATCTGCCGAACCAGCGTCTTGCGGTAAGCCTCCGGCATCCAGTCCTGAGCTTCGATCTTGCCGTCGGCGGCCATAACCGCGTCGAATTTCGCCTGCTCGGGCGAGTTGGCGCCCGCGTCGAGCGGGGCAACATTGCCGGGAATATCCAGGGATTGCGTGTACATGGGGACGCTCTCTGCGGAAGTTGTCTGTGTGCGCACAGTATAAACCAACCGACCGGTCGGTTAATAAATTTTTTGAGATAGGTCGGTCGTGCCGATAGGACCGGGACGGTTTCGTCGCCGAGGCGTTTCGTCAGTGCCGATGCCCCGTGCCGACGCTAAACCTATAAAATTGCGAATTGGCCGCAATTTGCGGCCTTCCTGCATCCCCCGGTACTCATGTTACGTCTAAGCGAAATCAAACTCCCGCTCGATCACCCCGAGAGCGCCCTCGAAGCCGCCGTGCGTGCGCGCCTCGCGGAACTCGGCGTGGCCGCGGACGGGCTCATCCGATACACCGTGTTTCGCCGCGCGCACGACGCCCGCAAGCGCGCCGACATCAAGCTCACGTACATCGTCGATGTCGAGGTTGCGGATGAAGCGGCGGCACTCAAGCGGCTCGCCGACGTGCCCCACTGCGGCGTCACGCCCGACATGGCCTACAAGTTTGTCGCCAGGGCGCCGGCGCAGATGACCGCGCCACGTCCGGTGGTGATCGGCATGGGGCCGTGCGGCCTGTTTGCCGGGCTGATCCTCGCGCAAATGGGCTTCCGGCCGATCATCCTCGAGCGCGGCAAGGCCGTGCGCGAGCGCACCAAAGACACTTTCGGCCTGTGGCGCAAGTCGGTGCTCAATCCCGAGTCGAACGTGCAGTTCGGCGAAGGCGGCGCGGGCACCTTCTCGGACGGCAAGCTGTACAGCCAGATCAAGGATCCGAAACACTACGGCCGCAAGGTGCTCGACGAATTCGTGCGGGCCGGCGCGCCGGAAGACATTCTGTATCTGAGCCGGCCTCATATCGGCACGTTCCGGCTGGTCAGCATGGTCGAGAAAATGCGCGCGACCATTCACGAACTGGGTGGCGAGGTGCGCTTCGAAACCCGCGTCGACGATATCGAGATCGATCAGGGCAAGGTGCGCGGGTTGAAGCTGTCGACCGGTGAAACGCTGCGCTGCGATCACGTGGTGCTGGCGGTCGGCCATAGCGCGCGCGATACCTTCCAGATGCTGAACGACCGCGGCGTCTATATCGAGGCGAAGCCGTTTTCACTCGGTTTCCGCATTGAACATCCGCAGGGTTTGATCGATCGCAGCCGTTTCGGCAAATTTGCCGGCCACAAGCAGTTGGGCGCTGCCGACTATAAGGTGGTGCATCACTGCAGCAATGGCCGTACCGTTTACAGCTTCTGCATGTGCCCTGGGGGCACGGTGGTGGCGGCGACTTCCGAGCCGGGCCGGGTGGTGACCAACGGCATGAGCCAGTATTCGCGGGCGGAGCGCAATGCCAATGCCGGGATCGTGGTCGGCATCACGCCGGACGATTATCCGGGCGGCCCGCTCGCCGGCATCGCCTTCCAGCGCAAATGGGAAGAGCGGGCTTTTGAACTCGGTGGCGGCAACTATATGGCGCCGGGTCAGTTGGTCGGCGATTTCATTGCTGGCCGGCCGTCCACGTCGCTGGGCTCCGTGGCGCCATCGTACAAGCCCGGTGTGCATCCCACCGATCTAAGCACAGCGCTTCCGGACTACGTGATCGAGGCCATTCGCGAAGCTTTGCCGCAGATGGACAAGAAGATCGCCGGTTTTGCGATGCACGATGCGGTGCTGACGGGAGTCGAAACGAGAACGTCTTCGCCGATTCGCGTGCGGCGCCGGGACGACTACCAGAGCATGAATGTCGAAGGTCTGTATCCGGCTGGCGAAGGAGCAGGCTATGCCGGTGGGATCTACTCAGCGGCGATCGACGGGATCGAAGTCGCTGAAGCGCTCGCGTTGAAGATGACCGGCGCGCAAGCGGCCTGAGTCTGGGGTGAAACGCCGTCGCGCCCACCCGCGGCGGCTGCGGCGATCGGGCACAATGCATGTTTCGCCTCGAACCGACTTCCCCGAATGAGCATTCGCACCTTGGCTGCCGCATGCGGCGCGGCACTGTTTATCCAGTTTGCCGTTTCCCCGACCGCTTTCGCCGCCGACGCCCCGGCACATTGGGTCACCGCATGGGCGACGGCGCTGCAACCCATTCCCCAGCGGGCGGACCTGCCGCCGCTCTATCGCGCGCCGGAAGTCGCGGGGCGCACGGTTCGCCAGATTGTTTATCCGACGCTGTCCGGAAGGTCGGCGCGAGTCCACCTTAGCAACCAGTACGGCAAGACTCCGCTCGTCATCGAGGATTTGCGTATCGCACGCTCGACAGGCGGCGCGGCGGCAGCCGATAACGGTGAGACGCGCGTGGCGTTCGGTGGCAAAGGCGTGATCTCGATTCCGCCGGGCGGGGAGTCGGAGAGCGACCCTGTCGCGATCGACGTCGCCGCAGGGGTGCCTTATGCCGTCAGCGCGTTTATGGGGCCGGAGCAGCGTGCCGTAGCGTGGCATCGCGTGTCGAACCAGGTGAATTACGTTTCCGCGCCGGGTAATCATGCGGCGGATGCGTCTGCGGACGCGTTTCGCGGGCGGTTTACGCAATATGTGTGGGTGACCGGGCTTTCGGTCGACACGACGCCCGCGTCTGCCGCCGTTGCTGCCATCGGCGACTCGATCACGGACGGTATGCGCTCCAGCCTGAACCAGAATCGCCGCTGGCCGGACGCGCTGGCTCGCCGGTTTGCCGCGACGGGGGAGCGCTCGACCGCGATCGTCAATCTGGGCATCAGCGGCAACCGCCTGCTGAGCGACTCTCCCTGTTACGGCGACGCGCTTGCAACGCGCTTTGAGCACGACGCGCTGAGGCGTCCGGGCGTCAAGACGGCGATCCTGCTGATTGGCATCAACGACATCAACTTTGCGGCAATGCCGCCGCGTGGCGGTCTCGACTGCGATTTTCCGCACACCACAGTGACGGCTGCCGACCTGATCGCCGGATATCAGAGGGTGATCGCCACCGCCAGGCATGCTGGCGTGAAGGTGTTCGGCGCGACGTTGACGCCGGCATCGCTTCCGCCGCAGCGAGAGAGCATCCGGCTCGCCGTCAACCGGTGGATCCGGACCAGCCATGCCTTCGACGGCGTCGTGGATTTCGACGCTGCACTGCGTGATCCAGCGCAGCCGGACCGCTTGCAGCGCAGCTTTGATAGTGGTGACCACATCCACCCCAGCGACGCCGGCTATGCAGCAATGGCCGACGCGGTTCCGGTGGACGCAGTGGTGAAATCGACCCGTAATTGAGCCGCCAAAAAAGAATTCGGTCAAACCCTTGTCATATGGCCGATGTTCACCTAAGATTCGCCTCCTCGTTTGCGAACGAGGGCCGCGGCAGAAACCAGCGGCCGTAGCGTCAGCAGGTTTTAAGCGAAAGCGAAAAAATGTTGTTGACGAAACGAAAAAGAGCCTTCATAATCTCGTTTCTCTGCTGCTGATGCAGCGACGCAGAACGAAGCGGTGCCGGGTGGTTGTGAGGTTGGCAATTGCGGTGGTGGCGGTTCGGTAGTGAATGCGTACCGATCTTTAAAAATTAACAGCCGATAAGTGTGGGCGCTTGATGCGCGATGCGAGGCGGATCCTTCGGGGTCTGCCGAGAAGCGAAAGTATCAAGTCTCACACAGTAATGAAAGGAAGGTTTGACTGTCGCAAGATGGTTGGATCATTCGTCAGTACGTTGAGTGAGCGACCGGTCTCGGAAGAGACCGAAAAACAGTAACAGGTTTGAACTGAAGAGTTTGATCCTGGCTCAGATTGAACGCTGGCGGCATGCCTTACACATGCAAGTCGAACGGCAGCACGGGGGCAACCCTGGTGGCGAGTGGCGAACGGGTGAGTAATACATCGGAACGTGTCCTGTAGTGGGGGATAGCCCGGCGAAAGCCGGATTAATACCGCATACGCTCTGCGGAGGAAAGCGGGGGATCTTAGGACCTCGCGCTACAGGGGCGGCCGATGGCAGATTAGCTAGTTGGTGGGGTAAAGGCCTACCAAGGCGACGATCTGTAGCTGGTCTGAGAGGACGACCAGCCACACTGGGACTGAGACACGGCCCAGACTCCTACGGGAGGCAGCAGTGGGGAATTTTGGACAATGGGGGCAACCCTGATCCAGCAATGCCGCGTGTGTGAAGAAGGCCTTCGGGTTGTAAAGCACTTTTGTCCGGAAAGAAATCCTCTGCCCTAATATGGCGGGGGGATGACGGTACCGGAAGAATAAGCACCGGCTAACTACGTGCCAGCAGCCGCGGTAATACGTAGGGTGCAAGCGTTAATCGGAATTACTGGGCGTAAAGCGTGCGCAGGCGGTTCGCTAAGACAGATGTGAAATCCCCGGGCTTAACCTGGGAACTGCATTTGTGACTGGCGGGCTAGAGTATGGCAGAGGGGGGTAGAATTCCACGTGTAGCAGTGAAATGCGTAGAGATGTGGAGGAATACCGATGGCGAAGGCAGCCCCCTGGGCCAATACTGACGCTCATGCACGAAAGCGTGGGGAGCAAACAGGATTAGATACCCTGGTAGTCCACGCCCTAAACGATGTCAACTAGTTGTCGGGTCTTCATTGACTTGGTAACGTAGCTAACGCGTGAAGTTGACCGCCTGGGGAGTACGGTCGCAAGATTAAAACTCAAAGGAATTGACGGGGACCCGCACAAGCGGTGGATGATGTGGATTAATTCGATGCAACGCGAAAAACCTTACCTACCCTTGACATGTATGGAAGTCCGCTGAGAGGTGGACGTGCCCGAAAGGGAGCCATAACACAGGTGCTGCATGGCTGTCGTCAGCTCGTGTCGTGAGATGTTGGGTTAAGTCCCGCAACGAGCGCAACCCTTGTCCCTAGTTGCTACGCAAGAGCACTCCAGGGAGACTGCCGGTGACAAACCGGAGGAAGGTGGGGATGACGTCAAGTCCTCATGGCCCTTATGGGTAGGGCTTCACACGTCATACAATGGTCGGAACAGAGGGTCGCCAACCCGCGAGGGGGAGCCAATCCCAGAAAACCGATCGTAGTCCGGATCGCACTCTGCAACTCGAGTGCGTGAAGCTGGAATCGCTAGTAATCGCGGATCAGCATGCCGCGGTGAATACGTTCCCGGGTCTTGTACACACCGCCCGTCACACCATGGGAGTGGGTTTTACCAGAAGTGGCTAGTCTAACCGCAAGGAGGACGGTCACCACGGTAGGATTCATGACTGGGGTGAAGTCGTAACAAGGTAGCCGTATCGGAAGGTGCGGCTGGATCACCTCCTTTCCCGAGCTGACGTGTCAAACGTTGAGCGCTCACGCTTATCGGCTGTGAAATTGAAGACAGATACGCAGACAGACTCAGGGGTCTGTAGCTCAGTCGGTTAGAGCACCGTCTTGATAAGGCGGGGGTCGATGGTTCGAATCCATCCAGACCCACCACTGATTCTGCGGTGGCTGACCGGTGAACCCCTTGGGATGAAAGCAGATCTGATCTGTGCATGACTGGGGGATTAGCTCAGCTGGGAGAGCACCTGCTTTGCAAGCAGGGGGTCGTCGGTTCGATCCCGTCATCCTCCACCAATCCTCAATGCGTAGCGTTCTGCGAGAGAAGCAGAGCGTTGTGCATTGGCGATTGAGCCAGTCAGAGTGATACGCGGTTATGGCAATCGCGATATCGGCTGTCGTTCTTTAACAATCAGGAAGAAGTAGTAAAGAGATTCACGAAAGGTCACTTAGAGATGGGTGATTGAGTAGGTGAATCAGGGTTGTGATTGTATCAATGTATTTTAAAGGTGATCGAAAGATTGCTTTGGAATACGGCGCAACACGAATACTCAACCTGTAGCGGCATGTGACTCGAGAGAGACACACCCGTTATAGGGTCAAGCGAACAAGTGCATGTGGTGGATGCCTTGGCGATCACAGGCGATGAAGGACGCGGTAGCCTGCGAAAAGCGGTGGGGAGCTGGCAAACGAGCTTTGATCCACCGATATCCGAATGGGGAAACCCGGCCCGTATGGGTCATCCGTAGCTGAATACATAGGCTACGTGAAGCGAACGCGGTGAACTGAAACATCTAAGTAACCGCAGGAAAAGAAATCAACCGAGATTCCCAGAGTAGTGGCGAGCGAAATGGGACCAGCCTGTACTCTTTATCTTCATTGTTAGTCGAAGGCTCTGGAAAGTGCCGCCATAGCAGGTGATAGCCCTGTAGACGAAAACAGCGAGGAAGAACTGGGTGTACGAGAAGTAGGGCGGGACACGTGAAATCCTGTCTGAAGATGGGGGGACCATCCTCCAAGGCTAAATACTCGTGATCGACCGATAGTGAACCAGTACCGTGAGGGAAAGGCGAAAAGAACCCCGGGAGGGGAGTGAAACAGATCCTGAAACCGCATGCATACAAACAGTCGGAGCCTTCGCAAGGGGGTGACGGCGTACCTTTTGTATAATGGGTCAGCGACTTACATTCAGTGGCAAGCTTAACCGATTAGGGCAGGCGTAGCGAAAGCGAGTCCGAACAGGGCGATTCAGTCGCTGGGTGTAGACCCGAAACCAGGTGATCTATCCATGGCCAGGATGAAGGTGCGGTAACACGTACTGGAGGTCCGAACCCACTAACGTTGAAAAGTTAGGGGATGAGCTGTGGATAGGGGTGAAAGGCTAAACAAACCTGGAAATAGCTGGTTCTCTCCGAAAACTATTTAGGTAGTGCCTCGTGTATCACCTTCGGGGGTAGAGCACTGTCATGGTTGTGGGGTCCATTGCGGATTACTACGCCATAGCAAACTCCGAATACCGAAGAGTGCAATCACGGGAGACAGACATCGGGTGCTAACGTCCGGTGTCAAGAGGGAAACAACCCAGACCGCCAGCTAAGGTCCCCAAATATTGCTAAGTGGGAAACGAAGTGGGAAGGCTAAAACAGTCAGGAGGTTGGCTTAGAAGCAGCCATCCTTTAAAGAAAGCGTAATAGCTCACTGATCGAGTCGTCCTGCGCGGAAGATGTAACGGGGCTAAGCAATATACCGAAGCTGCGGATGCACATTTATGTGCATGGTAGGAGAGCGTTCCGTAAGCCTGCGAAGGTGCATTGAAAAGTGTGCTGGAGGTATCGGAAGTGCGAATGCTGACATGAGTAGCGATAAAGGGGGTGAAAGGCCCCCTCGCCGTAAGCCCAAGGTTTCCTACGCAACGTTCATCGGCGTAGGGTGAGTCGGCCCCTAAGGCGAGGCAGAAATGCGTAGCTGATGGGAAGCAGGTTAATATTCCTGCACCATTGTTAAATGCGATGGGGGGACGGATCGCGGAAGGTTGTCCGGGTGTTGGAAGTCCCGGTCCTTGCATTGGAGAAGGCGCTTTGGCAAATCCGGGCGCGGAATTCAAGGGTGCGAGGCCATTCACTTAGGTGAAGAAGCAATCGGAAGTGGTTCCAAGAAAAGCCTCTAAGCTTCAGTTTAACAGGACCGTACCGCAAACCGACACAGGTGGGCGAGATGAGTATTCTAAGGCGCTTGAGAGAACTCGGGAGAAGGAACTCGGCAAATTGGTACCGTAACTTCGGGATAAGGTACGCCCCTGTAGCCTGACTGGCCTGCGCCAGAAGGGTGAAGGGGTTGCAATAAACTGGTGGCTGCGACTGTTTAATAAAAACACAGCACTCTGCAAACACGAAAGTGGACGTATAGGGTGTGACGCCTGCCCGGTGCCGGAAGATTAAATGATGGGGTGCAAGCTCTTGATTGAAGTCCCGGTAAACGGCGGCCGTAACTATAACGGTCCTAAGGTAGCGAAATTCCTTGTCGGGTAAGTTCCGACCTGCACGAATGGCGTAACGATGGCCACACTGTCTCCTCCCGAGACTCAGCGAAGTTGAAGTGTTTGTGATGATGCAATCTCCCCGCGGCTAGACGGAAAGACCCCATGAACCTTTACTGTAGCTTTGCATTGGACTTTGAACCGGTCTGTGTAGGATAGGTGGGAGGCTTTGAAGCGTGGACGCCAGTCTGCGTGGAGCCGCCCTTGAAATACCACCCTGGTTTGTTTGAGGTTCTAACCTTGGTCCGTTATCCGGACTGGGGACAGTGCATGGTAGGCAGTTTGACTGGGGCGGTCTCCTCCCAAAGTGTAACGGAGGAGTACGAAGGTACGCTAGGTACGGTCGGAAATCGTGCTGATAGTGCAATGGCATAAGCGTGCTTAACTGCGAGACCGACAAGTCGAGCAGGTGCGAAAGCAGGTCATAGTGATCCGGTGGTTCTGTATGGAAGGGCCATCGCTCAACGGATAAAAGGTACTCTGGGGATAACAGGCTGATACCGCCCAAGAGTTCATATCGACGGCGGTGTTTGGCACCTCGATGTCGGCTCATCTCATCCTGGGGCTGTAGCCGGTCCCAAGGGTATGGCTGTTCGCCATTTAAAGAGGTACGTGAGCTGGGTTTAAAACGTCGTGAGACAGTTTGGTCCCTATCTGCCGTGGGCGCTGGATATTTGAAGGGGGCTGCTCCTAGTACGAGAGGACCGGAGTGGACGAACCTCTGGTGTACCGGTTGTCACGCCAGTGGCATCGCCGGGTAGCTATGTTCGGAAGAGATAACCGCTGAAAGCATCTAAGCGGGAAACTCGCCTTAAGATGAGATATCCCCGGGGCTTCGAGCCCCTTGAAGGGTCGTTCAAGACCAGGACGTTGATAGGTCAGGTGTGGAAGCGCAGTAATGCGTTAAGCTAACTGATACTAATTGCCCGTAAGGCTTGATCCTATAACAGGTGTGTTTTGTGCCGGTCATGGCGGATGCTTCAGCATTTACCAGGACCCCACCCCCGAAGGGGGCAGGACACCACGCACGGTTGAGATCAGTGTTGTGCCAGAAACAACACAACCCCCCGAATCTCCCTCTGGTGAGCATCACCAGAAACTACTTCTTCCCGATTGGCGGTATTGCCCCATGGGCAGTACGGCAACAAGTCATGCCTGATGACCATAGTGAGTCGGTCCCACCCCTTCCCATCCCGAACAGGACCGTGAAACGACGCCACGCCGATGATAGTGCGGATTACCCGTGTGAAAGTAGGTCATCGTCAGGCTCCCCCGCAGCAGACAGAAACCCCACCCCAAAAAGGTGGGGTTTCTGCGTTCACCGCCGTGATCAAACAACTATATAAGTGAGAGCTTAGGGTTTGGGACAGTCAAGCGAGCCTTGACAACAGTCGGTTGTTCCCTCATAATCATCAGTTCTCTGCGGAGGGGTGCCCGAGTGGCTAAAGGGGGCAGACTGTAAATCTGTTGGCTTACGCCTACGTTGGTTCGAATCCAACCTCCTCCACCAGAATGCAAGTTGTAGTAGTTGTTGGGAATCCATGAATTCTTGCGGGTGTAGCTCAATGGTAGAGCAGAAGCCTTCCAAGCTTACGACGAGGGTTCGATTCCCTTCACCCGCTCCAGCAACACGAAAGTAGCGCCCATGTGGCTCAGTGGTAGAGCACTCCCTTGGTAAGGGAGAGGTCGGCAGTTCGATCCTGCCCATGGGCACCAGAAGTACTCGGTGATTGTTTGCGCCCGGCGCAACGTACGGAAAATCCTCTTAGGAGTCGAAAATGGCCAAGGGTAAGTTTGAGCGGACCAAGCCGCACGTGAACGTCGGCACGATCGGTCACGTTGACCACGGCAAGACCACGCTGACGGCAGCGATCACGACGGTTCTGACGCAGAAGTTTGGCGGCGAAGCGAAGGCATACGACCAGATCGACGCGGCGCCGGAAGAAAAGGCGCGCGGTATCACGATCAACACGGCACACGTCGAGTACGAAACGGCTAACCGCCACTACGCGCACGTCGACTGCCCGGGCCACGCTGACTATGTGAAGAACATGATCACGGGCGCAGCGCAGATGGACGGCGCGATCCTGGTGTGCTCGGCCGCTGATGGCCCGATGCCGCAAACGCGTGAGCACATCCTGCTGGCGCGTCAGGTTGGCGTTCCGTACATCATCGTGTTCCTGAACAAGTGCGACATGGTGGACGACGCCGAGTTGCTGGAACTGGTCGAGATGGAAGTTCGCGAACTTCTGTCGAAGTACGACTTCCCGGGCGACGAGACGCCGATCATCAAGGGTTCGGCCAAGCTGGCGCTGGAAGGCGACAAGGGCGAGTTGGGCGAAGTGGCGATCATGAATCTGGCCGACGCGTTGGACACGTACATCCCGACGCCGGAGCGCGCAGTTGACGGTGCGTTCCTGATGCCGGTGGAAGACGTGTTCTCGATCTCGGGTCGTGGTACGGTGGTGACGGGTCGCGTTGAGCGCGGCGTTGTGAAGGTCGGCGAGGAAATCGAAATTGTCGGTATCAAGCCGACGGTGAAGACGACCTGCACGGGCGTGGAAATGTTCCGCAAGCTGCTCGACCAGGGGCAGGCAGGCGACAACGTCGGTATCCTGCTGCGCGGCACGAAGCGTGAAGACGTGGAACGTGGCCAGGTTCTGGCCAAGCCGGGTTCGATCAACCCGCACACGCACTTCACTGCTGAAGTGTACGTGCTGAGCAAGGACGAAGGTGGCCGTCATACGCCGTTCTTCAACAACTATCGTCCGCAGTTCTACTTCCGTACGACGGACGTGACGGGCTCGATCGAGTTGCCGAAGGACAAGGAAATGGTGATGCCGGGCGACAACGTGTCGATCACGGTGAAGCTGATCAACCCGATCGCGATGGAAGAAGGTCTGCGTTTCGCAATTCGCGAAGGCGGCCGCACGGTCGGTGCTGGTGTGGTTGCCAAGATCCTCGAGTAACGCCAGATAGTTCTCGTTGATCGGTAGTTTCGGGGTTGGCGGTGTCGTCAACCCCAAGTGGTTTAGGGGTATAGCTCAACTGGCAGAGCGTCGGTCTCCAAAACCGAAGGTTGGGGGTTCGATTCCCTCTGCCCCTGCCAACTCTCGCGCCATATGTGGCGCTTCGTTAAGGTGTTATGGCGAATCCTTCCGTCGAAACTGTAAATACATCTGGCGACAAGCTGATGCTCGTCGCGGGCGTATTGTTGGTCTTGGCCGGGTTCGTGGGGTTCTTCTGGCTTAGCGGCCAGGAATGGTACGTCCGCGGAGCCGCCTTGGCTGTAGGTGCGATCGCGGGGGTTGCAGTCGGTCTTCTCTCCGCGCCTGGCAAGGGTTTCATCGCTTTCGCCAAAGACTCGTACAAAGAAGTGCGTAAGGTTGTTTGGCCGACCCGCAAAGAGGCTACTCAAACAACGCTAGTAGTGTTCGGCTTCGTGTTCGTCATGGCAATCTTTCTTTGGGTTAGCGACAAATCCATCGAATGGGCGATTTTCTCGGTGATTCTGGGTTGGAAATGATATGAGCGATACTCCGGCATCCCCGAGCGGCAAGCGTTGGTACGTCGTGCACGCCTACTCCGGCATGGAGAAGAGCGTGCAACGTGCGCTTCAGGAGCGCATCGAACGTGCTGGCATGCAAGACCAGTTTGGTCAAATCCTCGTTCCGACTGAAGAAGTGGTCGAGGTGAAGGGTGGTCACAAATCGGTGACCGAGCGTCGTTTCTTTCCGGGCTACGTGCTCGTTGAGATGGAAATGACGGACGAGACGTGGCACCTCGTGAAAAATACGGCAAAGGTGACCGGTTTCGTAGGTGGTGCGCGTAATCGTCCGAGTCCGATTTCTCCGCGTGAAGTTGAGAAGATCATGTCGCAAATGCAGGAAGGCGTGGAGAAACCGCGTCCGAAGACCCTGTTCGAAGTGGGCGAGATGGTGCGGGTAAAGGATGGTCCGTTTACCGACTTCAACGGCAGCGTCGAAGAAGTGAACTATGAAAAGTCACGCGTCCGTGTTTCGGTTACAATTTTCGGTCGCGCAACGCCGGTCGAGCTGGAATTCGGCCAGGTCGAAAAGCTGTAATCCAGAATTCCACGGAGCGCATCAGCAGGTGCGTTCCGTATTTCGCGCTTACGGTCCGCGCAATGGCCGTTGAGGAGCGTAAGTAGCCGATATTTCGGCGAATGCGCGCTACTACTCACTGACACTCGCATGTACTTATGCGGTGTTCCAAAGAGGTTTTCAACATGGCAAAGAAAATCATCGGCTTTATCAAACTGCAGATTCCTGCAGGTAAAGCCAATCCGTCGCCGCCGGTCGGTCCGGCACTGGGTCAACGCGGCCTGAATATCATGGAGTTCTGCAAGGCATTTAACGCGCAGACCCAAGCACTGGAACCGGGTCTGCCGATTCCGGTCGTGATCACCGCGTTCGCGGACAAGAGCTTCACGTTCGTTTTGAAGACGCCGCCGGCAACGGTTCTGATCAAGAAGGCAGCGAAGATCGACAAGGGTTCGAGCAAACCGCATACCGATAAGGTCGGCAAGATCACCCGCGCTCAAGCTGAAGACATCGCCAAGACCAAGATGCCCGATCTGACGGCAGCTGATCTGGACGCAGCGGTTCGTACGATCGCTGGTAGCGCCCGCTCGATGGGCATCACCGTGGAGGGCGTGTAAATGGCTAAGCTTTCGAAGCGTCTGCAAGCATTTGCAGCCAAGGTTGATCGTCAAAAACTGTACGCAATCGACGAAGCTCTGTCGCTCGTGAAGGAATGCGCAAGCGCGAAGTTTGACGAGTCGATCGACGTCGCAGTGCAGCTCGGTATCGACGCGAAGAAATCGGACCAAGTGGTCCGTGGTTCGGTCGTTCTGCCGGCAGGTACCGGTAAGTCGGTCCGCGTCGCTGTGTTCGCACAGGGCGAAAAGGCTGAACAGGCCCGTGCAGCCGGCGCAGAAGTCGTCGGTATGGAAGACCTGGCTGAACAGGTTAAGGCTGGCAAACTGGACTTCGACATCGTGATCGCTTCGCCGGACACGATGCGCGTTGTCGGTACGCTCGGTCAGATCCTCGGCCCGCGCGGCCTGATGCCGAACCCGAAAGTCGGTACGGTTACGCCGGACGTCGCGACCGCGGTCAAGAACGCCAAGGCTGGTCAGGTGCAATTCCGTGTCGATAAGGCCGGTATTATCCACGCGACCATCGGCCGTGCTTCGTTCGAGCCGACGGCTCTGCGTAGCAACCTGAACGCTCTTGTCGACGCGCTGCAAAAAGCAAAGCCGGCAACGAGCAAGGGTGTGTACCTGCGCAAGGTCGCGCTGTCGAGCACGATGGGTGTTGGCGTTCGCGTCGACCAGGCATCGATCGCCGCACAGTAAAAGATTTGATCGCCTCGGCGTGAGTCGAGGCGGTTTTATGGGCTTTGGGCGGTTGCGAAAATGGCAGTTTGCATTGCGCAGCCGGTTGTCAAAGACCGTTGGCGGACACGCAGCAGATAGGCGAGTCCTTAATGTAAAGCCAACGCAGATGGCGAACCCGAAAAGGTTTTGTAGTGATGAAACTGGTCGATGTCCGGAGCAATGCGGATGTCGGGCGGTCGAAATACTCCTGACTGGTCGGACGCCGTTATTGAATGCGGTACACAAGGCGCACGCCGCGTGTATCGAATCTGGAGGTTAACCGTGCCACTCAACAAAGAAAGCAAGCAGGCCGTCGTCGCTGAGGTTGCCGCGCAAGTCGCGAAAGCCCAGACCGTGGTTCTGGCTGAGTATCGTGGAATCGCGGTTGGCGATCTGACCAAGCTGCGCGCGAAAGCGCGTGAGCAACAGGTTTACCTTCGCGTGTTGAAAAACACGTTGGCGCGTCGTGCTGTCGAAGGTACCCCGTTTGCTCCGCTGGCAGAGCAGATGACTGGTCCCCTGATCTACGGCATCTCGGAAGATGCAATTGCTGCTGCCAAGGTCGTCAACGACTTCGGCAAAACCAATGACAAGTTGATCATCAAGGCTGGTTCCTACGAAGGCAAGGTGATGGATAAGGCTGGCGTGCAAGCGCTGGCAAACATCCCGAGTCGCGAAGAACTGCTCTCCAAGCTGTTGTACGTTATGCAAGCACCTGTTTCCGGCTTCGCGCGCGCTCTGGCCGCGCTGGCAGAAAAGAAACAAGGCGAAGAAACCGCTGCGTAACGCACTTCAGTCGAGCGTGATTGATCGCTGGCTGTATCCGAATTCAATTTAGGAGTATTTCAAATGGCAATCGCAAAAGAAGACATCCTCGAGGCAGTCAGCTCGATGTCGGTTCTGGAACTGAACGAGCTGGTCAAGGCGTTCGAAGAAAAGTTTGGCGTGTCGGCAGCTGCCGTTGCAGTGGCAGGCCCGGCAGGCGGCGCCGCTGCTGCTGCAGCTGAAGAGCAAACCGAATTCACGGTCAACCTGACGGAAGTCGGCGCGAACAAGGTTTCGGTCATTAAGGCGGTTCGTGAACTGACGGGTCTCGGCCTGAAGGAAGCGAAGGACCTGGTCGACGGCGCACCGAAGCCTGTTAAGGAATCGGTACCGAAGGCTGCTGCTGAAGAAGCCAAGAAGAAGCTGGAAGAAGCCGGCGCGAAGGCTGAAATCAAGTAAGTTTCAGCGCGCTGTGCGAAGGCTGGCGGTTTTCCACCGCCGGCCTTTTTGTGCTTTGTGGGGACTATGTTTTTGCCAGCTAGTTTCGGCAATAACCGATGCCCCAGAGGCCAAAGAAAATCGCCATTCGGCAACATTGACCGGCGCTTCTCTTTGTCTTCTGAAGCGACTGCAGAAGGCAAGTTTGGTCGGGTAGCGGGCAACATAGGCATCCGCTGCCGTCAGCCAGCGGTTGGTAGCGGCCAACCACCAAGCTTCTAGGCTCGTTCAAGCCATCGGACGGCCATCGGGTCTCAGTCGGTGAACACTCGGGTTGTCTCATCAAGGTATCCTGCCTCGACAACAATGCCCGCCGTGATTCGGAGATCGTATGCAATATTCCTTCACCGAGAAGAAGCGTATTCGCAAGAGTTTTGCGAAGCGCCCCATCGTTCACCAAGTACCTTTCCTGCTGGCTACCCAGCTTGAATCATTCAGTACGTTTCTGCAAGCAGACACGTCGTCCACGCAACGCAAGCCGGAAGGCCTGCAGGCTGCGTTTACCTCCGTTTTCCCAATTGTTTCGCATAACGGGTTCGCTCGTCTAGAGTTCGTCAGCTACATGCTGTCGCCGCCGGCATTCAACATCAAGGAATGTCAGCAGCGCGGTTTGACGTACTGCTCGGCCCTGCGCGCGAAAGTGCGTCTGGTGCTGCTCGACAAGGAATCGCCGAGCAAGCCGGTTGTTAAGGAAGTGAAAGAACAGGAAGTGTACATGGGCGAAATTCCGCTCATGACGCCGACGGGTTCGTTCGTCATCAACGGCACGGAACGTGTGATCGTTTCGCAGTTGCACCGTTCGCCGGGTGTGTTCTTCGAACACGACAAGGGCAAGACGCACAGCTCGGGCAAGCTCCTGTTCTCGGCACGTATCATTCCTTACCGCGGTTCGTGGCTCGATTTCGAGTTCGACCCGAAGGACGTGTTGTACTTCCGCGTCGACCGTCGCCGTAAGATGCCGGTCACGATCCTGCTGAAGGCAATCGGCCTCACGCCGGAACAGATCCTCGCAAACTTCTTCGTGTTCGACAATTTCACGCTGATGCCGGAAGGCGCGCAAATGGAATTCGTTCCGGAGCGTCTGCGTGGTGAAGTCGCGCGTTTCGACATCACGGACCGTGATGGCAACGTGATCGTCCAGAAGGACAAGCGGATCAACGCGAAGCACATTCGCGATCTCGACAACGCGAAGACCAAGTTCATCTCGGTTCCGGAAGACTATTTGCTCGGCCGCGTGCTGGCGAAAAACGTCGTGGACGGCGACACAGGTGAAGTCATCGCTAACGCGAACGACGAAATCACGGAAACCGTGCTCGAGAAGCTGCGCGAGTCGAAGATCAAAGACATCCAGACGCTCTACACGAACGATCTGGATCAAGGTCCGTACATCTCGTCGACGCTGCGTATCGACGAAACCGCGGACAAGATGGCCGCTCGCATCGCGATCTACCGCATGATGCGTCCGGGCGAGCCGCCGACCGAAGAAGCGGTCGAGGCGCTGTTCAACCGTCTGTTCTACAGCGAAGACGCATACGACCTCTCGAAGGTGGGTCGTATGAAGTTCAATCGCCGCGTCGGTCGCGACGAAATCGTCGGCCCGATGACGCTGCAAGACGACGACATCCTCGCCACGATCAAGATCCTGGTCGAGTTGCGTAACGGCAAGGGCGAAGTGGACGACATCGACCACTTGGGCAATCGTCGTGTGCGTTGCGTCGGCGAACTGGCGGAAAACCAGTTCCGCGCAGGTCTCGTGCGCGTCGAACGTGCTGTGAAGGAACGCCTCGGCCAAGCCGAAAGCGAAAACCTGATGCCGCACGACCTGATCAACTCGAAGCCGATTTCCTCGGCAATTCGCGAGTTCTTCGGTTCGTCGCAGCTGTCGCAGTTCATGGACCAAACGAACCCGTTGTCGGAAATTACCCACAAGCGCCGTGTTTCGGCACTTGGCCCGGGCGGTTTGACGCGTGAGCGCGCTGGTTTTGAAGTCCGCGACGTGCACCCGACTCACTACGGTCGTGTGTGCCCGATTGAAACGCCGGAAGGTCCGAACATCGGCCTGATCAACTCGCTCGCTCTGTACGCGCACCTGAACGAATACGGCTTCCTCGAAACGCCGTATCGCAAGGTCGTGGACAGCAAGGTGACCGATCAGATCGACTATCTGTCGGCGATCGAAGAAGGCCGTTACGTGATCGCTCAGGCGAACGCGGCGGTGGCTGAAGACGGCTCGCTGACCGACGAACTGGTGTCGTCGCGTGAAGCAGGCGAAACGCTGATGGTCACGCCGGACCGCATCCAGTACATGGACGTGGCGCCGTCGCAGATCGTGTCGGTGGCAGCATCGCTGATTCCGTTCCTCGAGCACGATGACGCGAACCGCGCATTGATGGGTTCGAACATGCAGCGTCAGGCTGTGCCGTGTCTGCGTCCTGAAAAGGCCGTGGTCGGTACGGGTATCGAACGCACGGTGGCAGTCGACTCGGGTACGACGGTTCAGGCATTCCGCGGTGGCGTGGTGGATTACGTCGACGCAGGCCGTATGGTGATCCGCGTGAACGACGACGAAGCCGTTGCTGGCGACGTCGGCGTGGACATCTACAACCTGATCAAGTACACGCGTTCGAACCAGAACACGAACATCAACCAGCGCCCGATCGTAAAGGTCGGCGATATCGTGTCGCGTGGCGACGTGCTGGCGGATGGTGCATCGACCGACCTCGGCGAACTGGCTCTCGGCCAGAACATGCTGGTCGCGTTCATGCCCTGGAACGGCTACAACTTCGAAGACTCGATTTTGATCTCGGAGAAGGTGGTTGCTGACGACCGTTACACGTCGATCCACATCGAAGAACTGAACGTCGTAGCTCGCGATACGAAGCTCGGACCGGAAGAAATCACGCGCGACATCTCGAACCTGGCTGAAGTGCAACTCGGCCGTCTCGACGAGTCGGGCATCGTCTACATCGGCGCGGAAGTCGAAGCGGGCGACGTGCTGGTCGGTAAGGTGACGCCGAAGGGTGAAACCCAGCTGACGCCGGAAGAAAAGCTGCTGCGCGCAATTTTCGGCGAAAAGGCTTCGGACGTGAAGGACACGTCGCTGCGCGTGCCGTCGGGCATGAGCGGCACCGTGATCGACGTCCAGGTGTTCACGCGTGAAGGCATTCAGCGCGACAAGCGCGCGCAACAGATCATCGACGATGAACTGAAGCGCTATCGCCTCGACCTGAACGACCAGCTGCGTATCGTGGAAGGCGATGCGTTCCAGCGTCTCGCACGTATGCTCGACGGCAAGGTCGCGAACGGCGGTCCGAAGAAGCTGGCCAAGGGCACGAAGATCGAACAGGCTTATCTGCAAGATCTGGATCACTACCACTGGTTCGACATCCGCCTCGCGGACGAAGAAGCAGCGGCACAGCTCGAAGCCATCAAGGACTCGATCGAACAGAAGCGTCACCAGTTCGATCTGGCGTTCGAAGAAAAACGCAAGAAGCTCACGCAAGGCGACGAACTGCCGCCGGGCGTGTTGAAGATGGTCAAGGTGTACCTGGCAGTCAAGCGCCGCCTGCAGCCTGGCGACAAGATGGCCGGCCGTCACGGTAACAAGGGTGTCGTGTCGAAGATCGTTCCGATCGAAGACATGCCGTACATGGCCGACGGCCGTCCGGCTGACGTCGTTCTGAACCCGCTCGGCGTGCCGTCGCGGATGAACGTGGGTCAGGTTCTCGAAGTGCATCTGGGTTGGGCCGCGAAGGGTCTCGGCTGGCGTATCGGCGAAATGCTGCAGCGCCAGGCGAAGATCGCTGAACTGCGCGAATTCCTGACCAAGATCTACAACGAGTCGGGCCGCGCCGAAGAGCTGGACAGCTTCACGGACGACGAGATCGTCGAACTGGCGAAGAACCTGCGCGAAGGCGTGCCGTTCGCTACGCCGGTGTTCGACGGCGCGACGGAAGAAGAAATGTCGCGCGCGCTGGATCTGGCATTCCCGGACGATATCGCGAAGCAGCTCGGCATGACGCCGTCGAAGAATCAGGTGCGTCTGTACGACGGCCGCACGGGCGAAATGTTCGAACGCACGGTGACAGTCGGCTACATGCACTACCTGAAGCTGCACCACCTGGTCGACGACAAGATGCACGCGCGTTCCACGGGCCCGTACTCGCTCGTGACGCAGCAGCCGTTGGGCGGTAAGGCGCAATTCGGTGGCCAGCGTTTCGGTGAAATGGAAGTGTGGGCGCTCGAAGCGTACGGCGCATCGTACGTGCTGCAGGAAATGCTGACGGTGAAGTCGGACGACGTGACAGGCCGGACCAAGGTTTATGAAAACCTGGTCAAGGGCGATCACGTAATCGACGCCGGCATGCCGGAATCCTTCAACGTGTTGGTGAAGGAAATCCGCTCGCTCGGTATCGATATCGACCTCGACCGCAACTAATCGGACTACGGAGAGAAAGCAATGAAAGCTCTGCTCGATCTATTCAAGCAAGTCCAACAGCCTGAAGTTTTTGACGCGATCAAGATCGGTCTGGCTTCGCCGGACAAGATCCGTTCGTGGTCGTTCGGTGAAGTGAAGAAGCCGGAAACCATCAACTACCGGACGTTCAAGCCGGAACGCGATGGTTTGTTCTGCGCGAAGATCTTCGGGCCGATCAAAGACTACGAATGCCTTTGCGGCAAGTACAAGCGCCTGAAGCACCGTGGCGTGATCTGCGAGAAGTGCGGCGTTGAAGTGACGCTGGCGAAAGTGCGTCGCGAACGCATGGGCCACATCGAACTGGCCTCGCCGGTTGCGCACATCTGGTTTTTGAAGTCGCTGCCGTCGCGTCTGGGCATGGTGCTCGACATGACGCTGCGCGACATCGAACGCGTGCTGTACTTCGAAGCATATGTCGTGATCGATCCGGGCATGACGCCGCTGAAAGCGCGGCAGATCATGACCGAAGAGGATTACTACAACAAGGTCGAAGAATACGGTGACGAATTCCGTGCCGAGATGGGCGCGGAAGGCGTGCGCGAACTGCTGCGCGCGATCAACATCGACGAACAGGTCGAGATGCTGCGCACCGAACTCAAGAACACGGGTTCGGAAGCGAAGATCAAGAAGTACGCGAAACGCCTGAAGGTGCTCGAGGCTTTCCAGCGTTCGGGCATCAAGCCTGACTGGATGGTGCTCGAAGTGCTGCCGGTGCTGCCGCCGGAACTGCGCCCGCTGGTGCCGCTGGATGGCGGCCGCTTTGCGACGTCGGACCTGAACGACCTGTATCGCCGCGTGATCAACCGTAACAACCGGTTGAAGCGTCTGCTCGAATTGAAGGCGCCTGAAATCATCGTCCGCAACGAAAAGCGGATGCTACAGGAAGCCGTCGATTCGCTGCTCGACAACGGTCGTCGCGGTAAGGCTATGACCGGCGCGAACAAGCGTCCGCTGAAGTCGCTCGCTGACATGATCAAGGGTAAGGGCGGTCGTTTCCGCCAGAACCTGCTCGGTAAGCGCGTCGACTATTCGGGCCGTTCGGTGATCGTGGTCGGCCCGACGCTCAAGCTGCATCAGTGCGGTCTGCCGAAGCTGATGGCGCTCGAACTGTTCAAGCCGTTCATCTTCAACAAGCTCGAAGTGATGGGTGTCGCCACCACCATCAAGGCTGCGAAGAAGGAAGTCGAGAACCAGACGCCGGTGGTGTGGGACATTCTCGAAGAAGTCATTCGTGAACATCCGGTCATGCTGAACCGTGCGCCTACGCTTCACCGTCTCGGCATTCAGGCTTTCGAGCCGGTGCTGATCGAAGGTAAGGCGATCCAGCTGCACCCGCTCGTTTGCGCGGCGTTCAACGCCGACTTCGACGGTGACCAGATGGCTGTTCACGTGCCGCTGTCGCTCGAAGCGCAGATGGAAGCGCGCACGCTGATGCTGGCGTCGAACAACATTCTGTTCCCGGCCAACGGCGATCCGTCGATCGTGCCGTCGCAGGATATCGTGCTCGGCCTGTACTACGCGACGCGTGAAGCAGTGAACGCCAAGGGCGAAGGTCTGACGTTCACCGGTGTGTCGGAAGCATTGCGTGCGTACGAGAACAAGGAAGTCGAGCTGGCCTCGCGCGTCAACGTGCGGATCACAGAAATGGTCCATAACGAAGACAAGTCGGAAGGTGCGCCGGCGTTCGTGCCGAAGATCTCGCTGTACCCAACCACCGTCGGCCGCGCAATCCTGTCGGAAATCCTTCCGCCGGGCCTGCCGTTCTCGGTGCTGAACAAGCCGCTGAAGAAGAAGGAAATCTCGCGTCTGATCAACACTGCATTCCGCAAGTGCGGTCTGCGTGAAACGGTGATTTTCGCCGACCAGTTGATGCAGTCGGGTTTCCGTCTGGCAACGCGCGCGGGTATCTCGATCTGCGTCGACGACATGCTCGTGCCGCCGCAGAAGGAAACCATCGTCGGCGACGCCGCGAAGAAGGTGAAGGAATACGACCGTCAGTACATGTCGGGTCTCGTCACGTCGCAAGAACGCTACAACAACGTGGTCGACATCTGGTCGGCAACGTCGGAAGCGGTCGGTAAGGCGATGATGGAGCAGTTGTCGACGGAACCGGTCACGGATCGCGACGGCAACGAAACGCGTCAGGAATCGTTCAACTCGATTTACATGATGGCGGACTCGGGTGCTCGTGGTTCCGCGGTTCAGATTCGTCAGCTGGCCGGTATGCGTGGGCTAATGGCGAAGCCGGACGGCTCGATCATCGAGACGCCGATTACGGCGAACTTCCGTGAAGGCCTGAATGTGTTGCAGTACTTCATCTCGACCCACGGCGCACGTAAGGGTCTGGCTGATACGGCACTGAAGACGGCAAACTCGGGTTACCTGACGCGCCGTCTGGTCGACGTGACGCAGGATCTGGTGGTGGTCGAGGACGATTGCGGTACGTCCAACGGCGTCGCCATGAAGGCGTTGGTCGAAGGCGGTGAAGTCGTCGAAGCGCTGCGTGACCGTATCCTCGGGCGCGTGACGGTGGCTGACGTCGTCAATCCGGAATCGCAGGAAACGCTGTACGAAACGGGCACGTTGCTCGACGAAGATGCGGTCGAAGAAATCGAACGCCTCGGTATCGACGAAGTGCGCGTGCGTACGCCGCTGACTTGCGAAACGCGTTACGGTCTGTGCGCAGCCTGCTACGGCCGCGACCTGGGTCGTGGCTCGTCGGTCAACGTCGGTGAAGCAGTCGGTGTGATCGCTGCGCAGTCGATCGGTGAACCGGGCACGCAGCTCACGATGCGTACGTTCCACATCGGTGGTGCGGCATCGCGTGCGGCGGTGGCTTCGTCGGTTGAAGCGAAGTCGAACGGTACGGTGCGTTTCACGGCAACCATGCGTTACGTCACCAACGCGAAGGGCGAGCAGATCGTCATCTCGCGTTCGGGCGAAGCGATGATCACCGACGACCACGGTCGCGAGCGCGAACGTCACAAGGTGCCGTACGGCGCGACGCTGTTGCAACTGGACGGCGCGCAGATCAAGGCCGGCACGCAACTGGCGACGTGGGATCCGATGACGCGTCCGATCATCACCGAGTACGGTGGTACGGTGAAGTTCGAAAACGTCGAAGAAGGCGTGACGGTTGCCAAGCAGATCGACGACGTGACGGGTCTGTCCACGCTGGTCGTGATCGACGTGAAGCGTCGTGGTTCGCAAGCGTCGAAGACGGTGCGTCCGCAGGTCAAGCTGCTCGATGCGAACGGCGAAGAAGTCAAGATCCCGAACACCGAGCACTCGGTGCAGATCGGCTTCCAGGTCGGCGCTCTGATTACCGTGAAGGACGGTCAGCAAGTGCAGGTCGGTGAAGTGCTCGCACGGATCCCGACTGAATCGCAGAAGACGCGTGACATTACAGGCGGTCTGCCACGTGTGGCGGAACTGTTCGAAGCACGTTCGCCGAAGGACGCAGGTATCCTGGCGGAAGTCACGGGTACGACGTCGTTCGGTAAGGACACGAAGGGCAAGCAGCGTCTCGTTATCACGGACCTCGAGGGCAACCAGCACGAGTTCCTGATCGCGAAGGAAAAGCAGGTTCTGGTGCACGATGGTCAGGTCGTCAACAAGGGCGAAATGATCGTCGACGGGCCGGCGGATCCGCACGACATTCTGCGTTTGCAGGGCGTCGAGGCGCTGTCGCGTTACATCGTGGACGAAGTGCAGGACGTGTACCGTCTGCAAGGCGTGAAGATCAACGACAAGCACATTGAAGTGATTGTTCGTCAGATGCTGCGCCGCGTGCAGATTACGGACAACGGCGATACGCGTTTCATCCCGGGCGAACAGGTCGAGCGGTCGGATATGCTCGACGAAAACGACCGTATGATCGCGGAAGACAAGCGTCCGGCAACGTACGAAAACGTGCTGCTCGGTATCACGAAGGCCTCGTTGTCGACTGATTCGTTTATCTCCGCGGCGTCGTTCCAGGAAACGACCCGCGTGCTGACCGAAGCGGCGATCATGGGCAAGCGCGACGACCTGCGTGGTCTGAAGGAAAACGTGATCGTCGGCCGTCTGATTCCGGCCGGTACGGGTCTCGCGTTCCACAAGGCACGCAAGAGCAAGGAACTGTCCGACCGCGAGCGTTTCGATCAGATCGCAGCGGAAGAGTCGTTCGAATTCGGTACGCCGGAAACCCCGGCCGCCGAACAGCAGCACTCAGGCGAGTAAGCTCAGGTCAGTAAGCCCAAGCGGCGCAAGCCGCCTGGGCTTACCAGCCAGCGAAGCCGCTCAGTTTCGACTGAGCGGCTTTTTTTATGCGCTTTCTTTTTTGCGCGCTTAACCCTGCTTTGGTAGGCCGAACGGCTAACGTTGCAGTAAAGCGCGGGCGCAGCACGAATGCGTTGGTAAAATTCGTGTCACCGGCATCACGCTGCTTCTCTCAAATTCATGTCCCGTCCGCTCGAAATCCTCAACGAAGTCTTCGGTTACCCCGCGTTCAGAGGACAGCAGGGCGAAATTGTCGAGCACGTCGCCGGCGGCGGCGATTGTCTCGTGCTGATGCCGACGGGCGGCGGCAAATCCTTGTGCTATCAGATTCCGTCGCTGGTGCGCCGCGAACGCGGCTTCGGCACTGGCATCGTTGTGTCGCCGCTGATCGCGCTGATGCAGGATCAGGTGGCCGCGCTTACAGAGGTAGGCGTGCGCGCCGCGTATCTGAATTCGACGCTGTCGAGCGCCGAGGCAATGGCGACCGAGCGTGCATTGCGCGAAGGCGAAATCGACCTGCTTTACGTGGCGCCGGAACGGTTGATGACGCCCCGTTTCCAGGAATTGCTGGAGCGTACGCGCATCGGCTTATTCGCCATCGACGAGGCTCATTGTGTGTCGCAATGGGGACATGATTTCCGGCCGGAATACATTCAGTTGTCGGTGCTGCACGAGCGGTTTCCGAACGTGCCCCGAATCGCACTGACGGCCACCGCCGATGCAATCACGCGGGATGAGATCATCCACCGGCTCGCGCTGGACGACGCGCGCATTTTCGTGTCGAGCTTCGACCGGCCGAACATCCGCTATCGCATCGTCGAAAAGGACAACGCGCGTACGCAGTTGCTGGACTTCATCCGCGCAGAACATTCAAAGCCCGATGGCACGACCGACGCCGGTGTCGTTTATTGCCTGTCGCGCCGCAAGGTCGAAGAGACCGCGGAGTGGCTGAAAGAAAAAGGGATGCGCGCGCTGCCGTATCACGCCGGCATGGAGTTCGAATTCCGTCAGAAGCATCAGGAGATGTTTCAGCGCGAGGAAGGCATCGTGATGTGCGCGACGATCGCGTTTGGCATGGGCATCGACAAGCCGGATGTGCGTTTTGTCGCTCACCTCGACTTGCCGAAGAGTGTCGAAGGCTATTACCAGGAAACGGGGCGCGCGGGCCGCGACGGCATGCCGGCGAATGCATGGATGGCCTACGGCCTCGGCGACGTCGTGCAGCAACGCAAGATGATCGACGAGTCCGACGCCGACGACGCGCACAAGCGCGTGCAGACCGGCAAGCTGGACGCGCTGCTCGGTCTCTGCGAAGCGGCAACCTGCCGGCGAGTGCGGTTGCTGGCGTACTTCGGCGAGTCGAGCAAGCCATGCGGCAACTGCGACAACTGTCTCGAACCGCCGGACACCTGGGATGCAACGCGTGAGGCACAGATGGCGCTGTCGTGCGTGTTCCGCGCGCAGCGGGCGAGCGGCTTTCATTTCGGCGCGGGACATCTGATCGACATCCTGCGCGGCAACAGCAACGAGAAAATCCTGCAGCGTGGTCACGAGAAACTGACCACGTTCGGCATCGGCTCGGCGCTAGGCGAACCGGAGTGGCGCGCGATATTTCGCCAACTTGTCGCGTTCGGCTATCTGACGGTCGATCATGAGGGATTCGGCTCGCTGGTCCTGACCGAGGCAAGCAAACCCGTGCTAAAGGGCGAGCAAAACGTCACGATGCGCCGGTACGTGAAGCCGACGCGTACGCGTCAATCGTCCGGCCGGACCAGCGAACGTGCCGACCCGACAATCGGCATGGGACCGCGCGAACGTGCCCGCTGGGAACGCCTGCGCGCATGGCGCACTGAAACGGCGAAGAGCGACGGCGTGCCGGCGTACGTGATCTTCCACGACGCGACGCTGGCGGAAATTGCCCGTAACGGCCCCGATTCCATCGAGGATTTACGCGGCATTCCGGGTATGGGCGCTCGCAAACTCGACCGTTTCGGTGACGAATTGCTGGAAGTGGTCGCCGCCGACTGAGCGCTCAGCGAGTGCCTGACTAGGTTGGCAGGGGTGCGAAACATCGCAACCTGTTGACTCCCTTAGTAATTTCGGAATATTATGCTAGGTTCCGGTTCTTGGAATGCCTGCGCGCGAAGTCCATTCGTGCGCAGGCTACCGGTCCGGAAGTTCGATGCGCAATAGTTTCTGCTTTGCCCGGAAACAGATGCGTCGATTTTGTTCAATTTCAGGAATAAACAATGCCAACCATCAATCAACTGGTTCGCAAAGGCCGCGCGTCGGAAACGACGAAGAGCAAGAGCCCGGCTTTGCAGGACTGCCCCCAGCGTCGCGGCGTGTGCACCCGTGTGTACACCACGACGCCGAAGAAGCCTAACTCGGCACTGCGTAAGGTTGCCAAGGTTCGTCTGACGAACGGCTTCGAAGTCATTTCGTACATCGGTGGTGAAGGCCACAACCTGCAGGAACACTCGGTCGTGCTGATTCGCGGCGGCCGTGTCAAGGATTTGCCGGGTGTGCGTTACCACATGGTTCGCGGCTCGCTGGATACCCAGGGCGTCAAGGATCGTAAGCAGGCTCGCTCGAAGTACGGTGCGAAGCGTGCCAAGGCCGGTAAGTAATTAGCCGATCAGTAGTTTCAGGTCGCCTGCAAAGGCGGTAATAGCGGTGGTACCGGAATCGCCGGTGCTGTCGAGTAAGTGGTCACCCGACCAGGCTGGTAAGTCGTTAGAGATGAATCGGGTTAGTTGGTGGCCGCGGGGCTAAAAATAGCTCCAACTGAAAAGTTAAAGGAAGAAACATGCCGCGTCGTCGCGAAGTCCCCAAGCGGGAAGTGTTGCCGGATCCGAAATTCGGTAACGTAGATGTAGCTAAGTTCATGAACGTGCTGATGCTCTCCGGCAAGAAGTCGGTTGCCGAGCGTATCGTGTACGGCGCTTTCGAACAGATCCAGACCAAGGGTGGCAAGGACCCGCTGGAAGTGTTCACGGTAGCGCTCAACAACGTCAAGCCGGTGGTCGAAGTGAAGAGCCGCCGCGTTGGTGGTGCGAACTATCAGGTTCCGGTCGAAGTGCGCCCGTCGCGTCGTATGGCATTGGCGATGCGTTGGCTGCGTGAAGCCGCGAAGAAGCGCAGCGAGAAGTCGATGGCCCTGCGTTTGGCAGGTGAACTCTCCGAGGCGGCCGAAGGCCGTGGCGGCGCAATGAAGAAGCGCGACGAAGTTCACCGGATGGCAGAAGCCAACAAGGCGTTCTCGCACTTCCGTTTCTAAGCTTCCCGAATCCGGGTTTAGCGGAAAAAACGGAAAGAAATTCCGGGCGGGTGCGCTTACAAAGCGCCTCGCCCGTTTGTGTTACAGCGCGATGGGTATTTTCTCGCATCGCGTCATCCCAATAGAGGATCAAAGTGGCTCGCAAGACACCTATCGAGCGCTACCGTAACATCGGTATTAGCGCTCACATCGACGCCGGCAAAACGACGACGACCGAGCGCATCCTGTTTTACACCGGCGTGAACCACAAGATTGGTGAAGTTCACGACGGCGCTGCCACCATGGACTGGATGGAGCAGGAGCAGGAACGCGGCATCACGATCACGTCCGCTGCTACCACGGCGTTCTGGAAAGGCATGGCTGGCGACCGCGCTGAGCACCGCATCAACATCATCGACACCCCGGGCCACGTCGACTTCACGATTGAAGTTGAGCGCTCGATGCGCGTGCTCGACGGCGCGTGCATGGTCTACTGCGCCGTGGGCGGCGTTCAGCCCCAGTCGGAAACCGTGTGGCGTCAGGCTAATAAGTACAAGGTTCCCCGTCTCGCGTTCATTAACAAGATGGACCGTACAGGCGCGAACTTCTTCAAGGTTTACGACCAGCTCAAGCTGCGTCTGAAGGCGAACCCGGTTCCGGTCGTGGTGCCTATCGGCGCGGAAGAGAACTTCACGGGCGTCGTCGATCTGCTGAAGATGAAAGCGATCATTTGGGACGAAGCGTCCCAAGGCACCAAGTTCTCGTACGAAGAAATCCCGGCCGAACTGGTCGACTCGTGCAACGAGTGGCGCGAAAAGATGGTCGAAGCGGCTGCTGAGTCTAGCGAAGAGCTGATGAACAAGTACCTGGAAGAGGGCGAGCTCTCCGAAGCGGAAATCGTCAAGGGTATCCGCGACCGTACGATCGCTTGCGAAATCCAGCCGATGCTGTGCGGTACCGCGTTCAAGAACAAGGGCGTGCAACGCATGCTGGACGCCGTGCTCGATTTCCTGCCGTCGCCGATCGACATCCCGCCGGTTACGGGCGAGCTGGAAAACGGTGAAAAGGGCGAGCGCCGCGCTGCTGACGACGAGAAGTTCTCGGCACTGGCATTCAAGATCATGACCGACCCGTTCGTCGGCCAGTTGATCTTCTTCCGCGTGTACTCGGGCGTCGTGAATTCGGGTGACACCGTGCTGAACGCGACCAAAGACAAGAAGGAGCGTCTGGGTCGTATTCTGCAGATGCACGCGAACCAGCGCGAAGAAATCAAGGAAGTCCGCGCAGGCGACATCGCTGCTGCAGTCGGCCTGAAAGACGCAACGACCGGCGATACGCTATGCGATCCGCAAAGCCCGATCGTGCTCGAACGCATGATTTTCCCTGAGCCGGTGATTTCGCAGGCTGTTGAGCCGAAGACGAAGCCCGACCAGGAAAAAATGGGTCTGGCGCTGAACCGTCTGGCACAGGAAGATCCATCGTTCCGCGTTCAAACGGACGAAGAATCGGGTCAAACCATTATTTCGGGCATGGGCGAGCTCCACCTGGAAATTCTGGTTGACCGGATGAAGCGCGAATTCGGCGTGGAAGCGACTGTCGGCAAGCCGCAGGTTGCTTATCGCGAAACGATTCGCGGCAAGGCGGAAGACGTTGACGGCAAGTTCGTCAAGCAGTCGGGTGGTCGCGGCCAGTATGGTCACGCAGTCATCACGCTCGAGCCGAATGAGCAAGGCAAGGGCTATGAGTTCCTCGACGAGATCAAGGGCGGTGTCATTCCGCGCGAATACATCCCGGCGGTGGACAAGGGTATCCAGGAAACGCTGAAGGCAGGCGTGCTGGCAGGCTTCCCGGTGGTCGACGTCAAGGTGCACCTGACGTTCGGTTCGTACCACGACGTTGACTCGAACGAAAATGCGTTCCGCATGGCCGGCTCGATGGCGTTCAAGGAAGCAATGCGCAAGGCTCAACCGGTCATCCTCGAACCGATGATGGCTGTAGAAGTCGAAACGCCTGAAGATTACATGGGCAACGTGATGGGCGACCTGTCGGGTCGTCGCGGCATCGTGCAGGGCATGGACGACATGGTTGGCGGCGGCAAGATTGTTCGCGCCGAGGTGCCGCTGTCGGAAATGTTTGGCTACTCGACGTCGCTGCGTTCGCTGACCCAAGGTCGTGCAACGTACACGATGGAGTTCAAGCACTACTCCGAAGCACCGCGTAACGTGTCGGAAGCGATCATCAACGCGAAGTCGAAGTAATCGCGCGGCAAGTCATTCAACGATTAACTTTTTGAAAGAAGAGAAACATGGCTAAAGGTAAATTCGAACGGACCAAGCCGCACGTGAACGTCGGCACGATCGGTCACGTTGACCACGGCAAGACCACGCTGACGGCAGCGATCACGACGGTTCTGACGCAGAAGTTTGGCGGCGAAGCGAAGGCATACGACCAGATCGACGCGGCGCCGGAAGAAAAGGCGCGCGGTATCACGATCAACACGGCACACGTCGAGTACGAAACGGCTAACCGCCACTACGCGCACGTCGACTGCCCGGGCCACGCTGACTATGTGAAGAACATGATCACGGGCGCAGCGCAGATGGACGGCGCGATCCTGGTGTGCTCGGCCGCTGATGGCCCGATGCCGCAAACGCGTGAGCACATCCTGCTGGCGCGTCAGGTTGGCGTTCCGTACATCATCGTGTTCCTGAACAAGTGCGACATGGTGGACGACGCCGAGTTGCTGGAACTGGTCGAGATGGAAGTTCGCGAACTTCTGTCGAAGTACGACTTCCCGGGCGACGAGACGCCGATCATCAAGGGTTCGGCCAAGCTGGCGCTGGAAGGCGACAAGGGCGAGTTGGGCGAAGTGGCGATCATGAATCTGGCCGACGCGTTGGACACGTACATCCCGACGCCGGAGCGCGCAGTTGACGGTGCGTTCCTGATGCCGGTGGAAGACGTGTTCTCGATCTCGGGTCGTGGTACGGTGGTGACGGGTCGCGTTGAGCGCGGCGTTGTGAAGGTCGGCGAGGAAATCGAAATTGTCGGTATCAAGCCGACGGTGAAGACGACCTGCACGGGCGTGGAAATGTTCCGCAAGCTGCTCGACCAGGGGCAGGCAGGCGACAACGTCGGTATCCTGCTGCGCGGCACGAAGCGTGAAGACGTGGAGCGTGGCCAGGTTCTGGCCAAGCCGGGTTCGATCAACCCGCACACGCACTTCACTGCTGAAGTGTACGTGCTGAGCAAGGACGAAGGTGGCCGTCATACGCCGTTCTTCAACAACTATCGTCCGCAGTTCTACTTCCGTACGACGGACGTGACGGGCTCGATCGAGTTGCCGAAGGACAAGGAAATGGTGATGCCGGGCGACAACGTGTCGATCACGGTGAAGCTGATCAACCCGATCGCGATGGAAGAAGGTCTGCGTTTCGCAATTCGCGAAGGCGGCCGCACGGTCGGTGCTGGTGTGGTTGCCAAGATCCTCGAGTAAAATCGCGGATTGATGTATTTGCTGTAAGTGGTGCCCCGGAGCCGGGCGCCGGCCCTCAGCGGGCTCCCGGCTCTACGTTCTTTTATTGTCTGGCGGTGCAATACCGCCTCGCTCTTTTCCAAGGAATTGTCATGCAGAACCAGAAAATCCGCATTCGCCTGAAGGCTTTCGACTATCGCCTTATCGATCAATCGGCAGCTGAAATCGTCGACACGGCAAAGCGGACTGGCGCAATCGTCCGTGGTCCGGTGCCCCTGCCGACCCGCATTCAACGTTTCGACATCCTGCGTTCGCCGCACGTCAACAAGACGTCGCGCGATCAGCTCGAAATCCGTACGCACCAACGCCTGATGGACATCGTCGATCCGACGGACAAGACCGTTGACGCACTGATGAAGCTGGATCTGCCGGCTGGCGTGGATGTGGAAATCAAGCTGCAATAAGGCTGCCAGCGGTTGTCCGGTCTGTCGGGCAACGCTAAGTCATTGATTGCTTGCGGAAAACGAAAAGCCTCGCTATAATGCAAGGCTTTTCGCGCATTTGCGCAAAAAAGTCGGCGTGTTGCAGCATGTATTCATGCCCGAAACGGCGCCGGCATTTTGTAAATTAGCCCCGACCAATCGCAGTCGGGAATGGAGAAAACGATGAGCCTTGGACTCGTAGGTCGCAAGGTTGGCATGACCCGTATCTTCACGGCAGAAGGGGATTCGATTCCCGTTACCGTGCTGGACGTGTCCGACAACCGCGTGACGCAGATCAAGACTGTTGAAACCGACGGCTACACAGCCGTGCAGGTTGCATTCGGTACGCGCCGTGCATCGCGCGTGACGAAGCCGTTGGCCGGTCATCTTGCCAAAGCCGGTGTTCAAGCCGGTGAAATCCTCAAAGAATTCCAGATCGATGCTGCCAAGGCTGCCGAGTTGTCGAACGGCACCGTGGTTGGTCCCGACCTGTTCGAAGTAGGCCAGAAGGTCGACGTGCAAGGCGTGTCGATCGGTAAGGGCTACGCCGGTACCATCAAGCGTTACAACTTCGCATCCGGCCGTGCATCGCACGGCAATTCGCGCTCGCACAACGTGCCGGGCTCGATCGGTATGGCGCAGGATCCGGGTCGTGTTTTCCCGGGTAAGCGCATGACCGGTCACATGGGTGACGATACGGTAACCGTGCAAAACCTCGAAATCGCTCGTATCGACGCTGACCGCAAGCTGTTGCTGGTCAAGGGCGCCGTTCCGGGTGCGAAGGGTGGCAAGGTATTCGTTACGCCGGCCGTGAAGACGCGTGCCGTGAAAGGAGCGAAATAATGGAACTTAAGCTCCTGAATGCCAACGGTCAGGAAGGTGCAGGCGTTAGCGCGTCGGACGTCGTGTTTGGCCGCGATTACAACGAAGCCCTGATTCACCAGGTTGTGGTGGCGTATCAAGCGAATGCCCGTAGCGGCAACCGCGCGCAGAAGGACCGTGAGCAAGTCAAGCACACGACCAAGAAGCCGTGGCGCCAGAAGGGTACGGGCCGCGCCCGTGCCGGTATGTCGTCGAGCCCGTTGTGGCGCGGCGGTGGCCGGATCTTCCCGAATTCGCCGGAAGAAAACTTTTCGCACAAGGTCAACAAGAAGATGCATCGCGCAGGTCTCTGCTCGATCTTCTCGCAGCTGGCCCGCGAAGGCCGTATCTCGGTGGTCGACGAGCTGACGCTCGAAGCGCCGAAGACGAAGCTGCTGGCCGAAAAATTCAAGGCGATGGGTCTCGACTCCGTGCTGGTGATTACCGACACGGTTGACGAAAACCTGTACCTCGCGTCGCGCAACCTCGCCCATGTGGCAGTTGTTGAGCCGCGTTACGCCGACCCGCTGTCGCTGATCTACTTCAAGAAGATCCTGATCACGAAGGCTGCGGTCGCCCAGATCGAGGAGTTGCTGTCATGAGCGAGATTCGCAAGAACGATCATCGTTTGATGCAGGTCCTGCTCGCGCCGGTGATCTCCGAAAAGGCGACGCTGGTGGCCGACAAGAACGAGCAAGTTGTGTTCGAAGTCGCGCCCGATGCCACGAAGCAGGAAGTGAAAGCTGCAGTCGAGCTGCTATTCAAGGTGGAAGTCAATTCCGTCAACGTGTTGGTCTCGAAGGGCAAAGCCAAGCGCTTTGGCCGTTTCATGGGCAAGCGCAAGGACGTGAAGAAGGCGTACGTCTGCCTGAAGCCCGGCCAGGAAATCAACTTTGAAGCGGAGGCCAAGTAATCATGGCAATCGTTAAAGTTAAGCCGACTTCGCCGGGCCGTCGTGCGATGGTCAAGGTGGTCAACAAGGATCTGCATAAGGGCAAGCCGTACGCGCCGCTGCTCGACTCGCAATCCTCAACCGCCGGCCGTAACAACAACGGTCACATCACCACCCGTCATAAAGGCGGTGGTCACAAGCATCACTATCGCGTCGTCGATTTCCGTCGCAATAAGGACGGTATCGCAGCGAAGGTCGAACGTCTTGAGTACGATCCGAACCGTAGCGCGAACATTGCGCTGGTTCTGTACGCAGACGGCGAACGCCGCTACATCATTGCTCCGAAGGGTGTCACCGTCGGTCAGCAATTGATGTCGGGTTCGGAAGCACCGATCCGCGCTGGCAACACGCTGCCGATCCGCAACATTCCGGTCGGTACGACGATCCACTGCATCGAAATGCTGCCGGGCAAGGGCGCGCAAATGGCGCGTTCGGCTGGTACGTCGGCGATGCTGCTGGCTCGTGAAGGCATCTACGCACAGGTCCGCCTGCGCTCGGGTGAAATCCGCCGCGTTCACGTTGAATGCCGCGCGACGATTGGTGAAGTTGGTAACGAAGAGCACAGCCTCCGTCAAATCGGTAAGGCTGGCGCGAACCGCTGGCGCGGTATCCGCCCGACGGTGCGTGGCGTTGCAATGAACCCGGTCGATCACCCGCACGGTGGTGGTGAAGGCAAGACGGCTGCAGGTCGCGATCCGGTGAGCCCGTGGGGCACGCCTGCTAAGGGTTATCGCACCCGCAGCAATAAGCGCACGACGAGCATGATCGTCCAGCGCCGTCACAAGCGTTAAGGAGTAGGCAATGGCACGTTCTGTAAAAAAAGGTCCGTTCTGCGACGCCCATTTGCTGAAGAAAGTTGAGGCGGCAGCAGCTTCGCGGGATAAGAAGCCGATCAAAACCTGGTCGCGCCGTTCGACGATCCTCCCGGATTTCATCGGTCTGACGATCGCCGTTCACAACGGCCGTCAACACGTTCCGGTGTACATCTCGGAAAACATGGTCGGCCACAAGCTTGGCGAGTTTGCATTGACCCGTACGTTCAAGGGTCACGCAGCCGACAAGAAGGCTAAGAAATAAGGGGCTCATGATGGAAGTGAAAGCAATTCATCGCGGTGCCCGCATCTCGGCGCAGAAAACGCGCCTTGTGGCTGACCAGATCCGCGGTTTGCCGGTCGACAAGGCGCTGAACGTTCTGACGTTCTCGCCGAAGAAGGCTGCGGGAATCGTGAAAAAGGTCGTGCTGTCGGCGATCGCGAATGCGGAGCATAACGAAGGCGCCGATATCGATGAGCTCAAGATCACGAGCATCTACATCGACAAGGCTGCGTCGCTCAAGCGTTTTACCGCGCGCGCTAAAGGCCGCGGTAACCGCATCGAGAAGCAATCCTGTCACATCACTGTGACGGTCGGGAATTAAGGGGTCATACGATGGGACAGAAAATTCATCCGACTGGCTTCCGTTTGGCCGTCAGCCGCAATTGGGCGTCGCGTTGGTACGCGAACAACAACAATTTTGCGGCGATGTTGCAGGAAGACATCGGTGTTCGTGAATACCTGAAGAAGAAGCTGAAGAACGCGTCCGTCGGCCGCGTTGTGATCGAGCGACCTGCAAAGAACGCCCGCATCACTATTTTCAGCTCGCGTCCGGGTGTCGTGATCGGTAAGAAGGGTGAAGACATTGAACTGCTGAAGTCCGAGCTGCAAAAGCGCATGGGCGTTCCGGTTCACGTCAACATCGAAGAAATCCGCAAGCCGGAAACCGATGCGCAACTGATCGCGGATTCGATCACGCAACAACTCGAGCGCCGGATTATGTTCCGCCGCGCGATGAAGCGTGCGATGCAAAACGCAATGCGTCTGGGTGCTCAAGGCATCAAGATCATGAGCGCTGGCCGCCTGAACGGTATCGAAATCGCTCGTACGGAATGGTATCGCGAAGGTCGCGTGCCGCTTCATACGCTGCGTGCGGATATCGACTACGCGACGTCGGAAGCAAAGACGACGTACGGCATCATCGGCGTGAAGGTGTGGGTCTACAAGGGCGACACGCTCGGCCGCAACGACGCACCGGTGGTTGAAGAAGTCGCCGAAGAAAAGCGTCCGCGCCGCAACGCACGTCCGGGTGGCGATCGCCGTCCGCGTCGCGATGGTGAAGGTGGTGGCCCGGCAGGTGCACGCCGCGGCGCTCCTCGTCGTGCTGGCGGTGCCGGCGACGGCGGGAAGACTGGAGAATAACGATGCTGCAACCGAAACGCAGAAAGTATCGCAAAGAGCAGAAGGGTCGTAACACCGGCATCGCTACCCGCGGCAACGCGGTTTCGTTCGGTGAGTTCGGCCTGAAGGCTATCGGTCGTGGTCGCTTGACCGCGCGCCAGATTGAAGCGGCACGTCGTGCAATGACGCGTCACATCAAGCGTGGTGGCCGCATCTGGATCCGCATTTTCCCGGACAAGCCGATCTCGCACAAGCCGGCTGAAGTACGGATGGGTAACGGTAAAGGTAACCCTGAGTATTACGTCGCAGAGATTCAACCGGGCAAGATGCTGTACGAAATGGACGGCGTAACCGAAGAGCTGGCACGCGAAGCGTTCCGTCTGGCTGCAGCTAAGCTGCCGCTCAAGACGACGTTTATCGTGCGTCAGCTCGGCGCCTAAGGAGCAAATGATGAAGGCTTCCGAACTTCACCAGAAAGATCAGGCCGCGCTCAACAAGGAGCTGTCGGACCTGTTGAAGGCGCAATTCGGCCTGCGCATGCAACTCGCGACCCAGCAGCTCACGAACACGAGCCAGCTGAAGAAGGTTCGTCGCGACATCGCACGTGTGCGGACCGTCCTGACTGAGAAGGCGAACCAGAAATGAACGATAGCGTAAAAACCTCGCTCAAGCGGACGCTGGTCGGCAAGGTCGTCAGCAACAAGATGGACAAGACGGTCACCGTGCTGGTTGAGCACCGCGTGAAGCACCCGATCTACGGCAAGTACGTTGTGCGTTCCAAGAAGTACCACGCGCACGACGATGCGAACACGTACAACGAGGGCGACCTCGTTGAAATCCAGGAAACGCGTCCGATTTCGAAGACGAAAGCTTGGGTTGTGGCTCGCCTGGTCGAGGCTGCTCGCGTCATCTGACGCCGCAGTGTTGTAGAAGTAATTGAAATCGCAGTAAGTTTCGCTTGCAAGACCGAGATTATTTGTTATAATTTCGGTCTTCCCTCTTTTATGGGAGCCCCGTCGCGGGCGAAGTTGGTGGGGGGAGCGGTTCAGGCGCCAGTCTGTTCCGAAGGATTCACCGGATTGCGATGGCGGGTTTCGTTTGCCGTCGCTGCTGTTCTAACCCAAGCAGCCGATTGGCTGACGGGACCAAGACTGACCGGGTACGCCATGGTGGTGTGACCGGATTAAGTTGGGAAAGATAAACCATGATCCAGACCGAAACTCGGCTTGAAGTGGCCGACAACACGGGTGCGCGTGAAGTTATGTGCATCAAGGTGCTCGGCGGCTCGAAGCGTCGTTATGCCAGCATTGGCGACATCATCAAGGTGACCGTCAAAGAAGCAACGCCGCGCGGGCGCGTGAAGAAAGGCGAAATTTATAACGCCGTGGTGGTTCGCACCGCCAAGGGCGTGCGCCGTCAGGACGGCTCGCTGATCAAGTTCGATGGCAACGCCGCTGTGTTGTTGAATGCCAAGCTCGAACCTATTGGCACCCGTATTTTCGGGCCTGTCACGCGCGAGTTGCGCAGCGAACGATTCATGAAGATCGTTTCGTTGGCACCTGAAGTGCTGTAAGGAGTCGCGATGAACAAGATTCGCAAAGGTGACGAAGTTATCGTCATCACCGGCAAAGATAAAGGCAAGCGCGGCGTCGTGCTGTCCGTTGGCGAAGGCAAAGTGATTGTCGAGGGTATTAACCTCGTCAAGAAGCACGTCAAGCCGAACCCGATGAAGGGTACGACGGGCGGTGTGGAAGCCAAGACGATGCCGCTGCAAATTTCGAACGTCGCATTGGTCGACGCGAATGGCAAGGCGTCGCGTGTAGGCATCAAGGTCGAGGGAGACAAGAAAGTCCGTTTCCTTAAAACGACCGGTGCCGAGCTGAGCGCCTGACGCTGCGGAGTAAAAAAATGGCTCGTTTGCAAGAGTTTTACAAAGAGAAAGTTGTACCCGGCCTCATCGAGAAGTTCGGTTACAAGTCCGTGATGGAAGTGCCGCGCATCACCAAGATCACCCTGAATATGGGCCTTGGCGAAGCGGTTGCTGACAAGAAGATCATCGAAAACGCCGTTGGCGACCTGACGAAGATCGCAGGCCAGAAGCCGGTGATCACGAAGGCACGCAAGGCAATCGCTGGCTTCAAGATCCGTCAGGGCTATCCGATCGGTGCAATGGTCACGTTGCGTGGTCAGGCAATGTACGAATTTCTGGACCGTTTCGTGACGGTTGCGCTCCCTCGTGTGCGTGACTTCCGTGGCGTGTCGGGTCGTGCATTCGATGGTCGCGGCAACTACAACATCGGTGTGAAAGAGCAGATCATTTTCCCCGAAATCGACTACGACAAGATCGACGCGCTGCGTGGGCTGAACATCAGCATCACGACGACTGCGAAGACCGACGACGAAGCAAAGGCCCTGCTCGCCAGCTTCAAGTTCCCGTTCAGAAACTGAGGTTACCGTGGCTAAACTGGCACTGATCGAACGTGAAAAGAAGCGTGCTCGCCTTGCCGCTAAGTACGCTCCCAAACGTGCTGAGCTGAAAGCGATCATCGGCGATATGAGCAAGTCGGACGAAGAGCATTACGCAGCACGTCTGGAACTGCAACAACTGCCGCGCAACTCTAATCCGACCCGTAAGCGTAATCGTTGCGCAATTACCGGTCGCCCGCGTGGCACGTTCCGTAAATTCGGGCTGGCGCGTAACAAGATTCGCGAAATCGCGTTCCGCGGCGAGATCCCTGGCCTGACCAAGGCGAGCTGGTAATAGGAGAAACGTAAATGAGCATGAGTGATCCTATCGCCGATATGCTGACTCGCATCCGCAATGCGCAGATGGTTGAGAAAGTCTCGGTGACTATGCCCTCGTCGAAAGTCAAGGTTGCGATTGCGCAGGTCCTGAAGGACGAAGGCTATATCGATGATTTCGCAGTGAAGTCCGAAGGTGCGAAGTCTGAATTGAACATCGTGTTGAAGTACTACGCTGGCCGTCCGGTCATCGAACGCATTGAACGCGTTTCGAAGCCTGGTCTGCGTGTGTACCGCGGCCGTAACGACATCCCCGTGGTCATGAATGGCCTCGGCGTGGCAATTGTGTCGACGCCGAAGGGCGTGATGACGGACCGCAAGGCGCGTGCAACGGGCGTTGGCGGCGAAGTCATCTGCTACGTCGCTTAAGGCCGAAAGGAGAGAAACATGTCTCGAGTAGGTAAAAGCCCGGTCGCGCTGCAAGGCGCAGAAGTGGCCCTGAGCGACGATCGCATCACCGTCAAGGGCCCGCTGGGTACGATTACGCAGGCGGCAAACCGCCTCGTGAAAGTGGTGAACGACAACGGCACGCTGAATTTCGAGCCGGTTGACGAAAGCCGCGAAGCGAATGCGATGTCGGGCACGATGCGCGCACTGGTTGCGAACATGGTGAACGGCGTGACGAAGGGTTTCGAGCGCAAGCTGACGCTGGTTGGCGTTGGCTACCGCGCACAGGCGCAAGGCGACAAGCTGAACCTGTCGCTGGGTTTCTCGCACCCTGTGGTGCACCAGATGCCGGAAGGCGTCAAGGCTGAGACCCCGACGCAAACCGAAATCGTGATCAAGGGGATCAACAAACAACAAGTTGGCCAGGTCGCTGCAGAAGTGCGCGGCTATCGCCCGCCGGAGCCCTATAAGGGCAAGGGTGTGCGTTACGCCAATGAGGTTGTGATCCTCAAAGAAACGAAGAAGAAGTAAGGGTGCGCAATCATGGATAAGACTCAATCTCGCCTGCGCCGCGCTCGTCAGACGCGTATCAAGATCGCTGAGCTGCAGGTCGCGCGTCTCGCCGTGCATCGCACGAACACGCACATCTATGCGCAAGTGTTCTCGCCGTGCGGCACCAAGGTGCTCGCCAGCGCGTCGACGCTCGAGGCCGAAGTGCGTGCGCAATTGGCTGATCAAACGGGCAAGGGCGGCAACGTCGCTGCTGCCACGCTGATCGGTAAGCGCATCGCAGAAAAGGCTAAGGCTGCCGGCATCGAATCCGTCGCCTTCGACCGTTCGGGTTTCCGTTACCACGGCCGCGTGAAAGCGCTGGCTGATGCGGCGCGCGAAGCCGGACTCAAGTTCTAAGGGAAGAATTCGTCATGGCAAAGATGCAAGCGAAAGTTCAGGCTGACGAACGCGACGACGGCCTGCGCGAAAAGATGATTTCGGTCAACCGCGTGACCAAGGTTGTGAAGGGCGGCCGGATTCTCGGTTTCGCCGCGCTGACCGTGGTCGGCGACGGCGATGGCCGCATCGGCATGGGCAAGGGCAAAGCGAAGGAAGTTCCGGTTGCTGTTCAAAAGGCAATGGAACAAGCTCGCCGTAACATGTTCAAGGTGCCGCTGAAGAACGGTACGTTGCAACACGAAGTGCATGGTAAGCACGGCGCATCCGCAGTTCTCCTCGCTCCGGCGAAGGACGGTACGGGCGTGATCGCTGGTGGCCCGATGCGCGCAGTGTTCGACGTAATGGGCGTGCAAAACGTGGTTGCTAAGAGCCACGGTTCGACGAACCCGTACAACCTCGTTCGTGCAACGCTCGACGGTCTGCGCAAGCAGTCCACGCCGGGCGACATCGCGGCGAAGCGCGGCAAGTCCGTCGAAGATATTCTGGGCTAAGGTGGACACCATGTCTGATAAAACTGTCAAGGTCCAGCTCGTCAAGAGCCTGATCGGCACCCGTGAGACGCACCGTGCAACGGTGCGTGGCTTGGGCCTGCGCCGACTCAACTCGGTTAGCGAGTTGCAGGACACGCCGGCTGTGCGCGGCATGATCAACAAGGTTTCGTACCTCGTTAAGGTCATCAGCTAAGCGGCTGACCAGGACTCAAGGAGTTGATAATGGAATTGAATAACCTGAAGCCGGCTGAAGGCTCGAAGCACGCTAAGCGTCGCGTCGGCCGTGGTATCGGCTCCGGTCTGGGCAAGACGGCTGGCCGCGGTCACAAGGGTCAGAAGTCGCGCTCAGGCGGCTTTCACAAGGTTGGCTTCGAAGGCGGTCAAATGCCGCTGCAACGTCGCCTGCCGAAGCGTGGCTTTACTTCGCTGACGAAGGAATTCGTTGGTGAGGTGCGTCTCTCGGATCTGGAAAAGCTGCCGGTCGATGAAATCGATCTGCTGGCTCTGAAGCAAGCCGGCTTGGTCGGCGAGTTGATCAAGAGCGCCAAGATCATCGCGACGGGCGAGCTCAAGCGCAAGGTCGTTGTGAAGGGTCTGGGTGCGACGAAGGGTGCGCGCGCTGCTATCGAAGCAGCCGGCGGCTCTTTTGCCGAGTAACGCGCAAGCTAATTGCCGTCACTAGCATTTGCATCGGAGAAGGTACTTGGCTAACAGCCCGAGTCTCGCAAAACCCGGTCGCGGCGCGGCGAAGTTCGGCGATCTGCGTCGGCGGGCAGTGTTCCTGCTGCTGGCGCTGATCGTCTACCGTATCGGCGCGCATATTCCGGTGCCGGGTATTGACCCGGACCAGCTGGCAAAGCTTTTCCAAAGCCAGTCGGGCGGCATCCTTGGCATGTTCAACATGTTTTCGGGTGGCGCACTTTCGCGGTTCACGATTTTTGCGCTGGGGATCATGCCGTATATTTCGGCGTCGATCATCATGCAGTTGCTGGCGATTGTCTCGCCGCAGCTCGAAGCGCTGAAAAAGGAAGGGCAAGCGGGTCAACGGAAGATTACGCAGTACACGCGTATCTTCACGGTCCTGCTGGCGACGTTCCAGGCGTTCGGCATTGCCGTGGCGTTGGAAAATCAGCCTGGCCTGGTGATTGATCCGGGAATGGTTTTTCGGTTGACGACGGTCGTGACGCTGGTGACCGGCACGATGTTCCTGATGTGGCTGGGTGAGCAGATCACGGAGCGCGGGCTTGGCAACGGTATCTCGATCATTATTTTCGGCGGGATTGCAGCGGGCTTCCCGAATGCAATCGGTGGTCTTGTTTCGCTGGTGCAAACCGGTTCGATGAGTCCGATATCCGCGATTATCGTCGTCGCGCTGATTGCTGCTGTGACGTATCTGGTGGTGTTCATCGAACGCGGCCAGCGCAAGATTCTTGTGAACTACGCAAAGCGGCAAGTCGGTAACAAGATTTACGGCGGTCAGTCTTCGCATTTGCCGCTGAAATTGAACATGTCGGGCGTGATTCCGCCGATCTTTGCATCGTCGATCATTCTCTTCCCGGCAACCATCCTGAACTGGTTTAGTTCGGGGTCGCGTACCAGCTGGTTCGCAGACACGTTGCACAACGTAGCCGAAGCCCTTAAGCCCGGTCAACCCGTGTACGTGTTGCTGTACGCGTTGGCGATCGTCTTCTTCTGTTTCTTCTACACCGCATTGGTGTTCAACAGCAGAGAGACGGCCGACAACCTGAAAAAGAGTGGCGCTTTCGTCCCAGGCATCCGCCCGGGCGACCAAACGGCGCGATACATCGACCGTATCCTGACACGTCTGACGCTGGCCGGTGCGATCTACATCGTGTTTGTTTGCCTGCTGCCCGAGTTTCTGGTACTGCGCTGGAACGTGCCGTTTTATTTTGGTGGAACGTCGCTGCTGATCATTGTCGTCGTCACAATGGATTTCATGGCGCAGGTGCAGTCGTACGTTATGTCGCAACAGTATGAATCGCTGCTGAAGAAAGCTAATTTCAAAGGCGGCGGCGTCCCGATGCGTTGAAAGGACTTATGGCCAAAGACGATGTTATCCAGATGCAGGGTGAAGTCATCGAAAACCTGCCTAATGCTACCTTCAGGGTGAAGCTGGAAAACGGCCATGTCGTATTGGGACACATATCTGGGAAGATGCGGATGCATTACATCCGAATCTTGCCGGGCGACAAGGTGACGGTTGAATTGACGCCTTACGATCTGTCGCGTGCGCGGATCGTGTTCCGGGCGAAGTGATTTGAAAAAAGGGTAATATCATGAAAGTGATGGCATCGGTTAAACGCATTTGCCGCAATTGCAAGATCATCAAGCGCAAAGGCGTTGTGCGCGTGATTTGCAGCTCTGATCCGCGCCACAAACAGCGTCAAGGCTGAACGCCGCGCTTTTGCTTGCGCTTTTTGTTTGAGGAAAAACAATGGCTCGTATCGCAGGGGTTAACATCCCGAATCACCAGCATACCGAAATCGGCCTGACGGCTATTTACGGTATCGGCCGCACGCGCTCGCGCGACATTTGCGTCGCTGCTGGTGTGGCATTTTCGAAGAAGGTCAAAGACCTGAACGACGCAGACCTCGAAAAGCTGCGTGAAGAAGTCGGCAAGTTCATCGTTGAGGGCGATCTGCGCCGTGAAACGACGATGAATATCAAGCGCCTGATGGATCTCGGCTGCTACCGTGGCGTTCGGCATCGTAAGGGCTTGCCCCTGCGCGGCCAACGTACGCGTACGAATGCCCGTACGCGCAAGGGTCCGCGTCGTGCAGCGCAATCGCTGAAGAAGTAAGCGGAACTGACAGTTACAGGAAAACGTAATGGCTAAGGCTTCGAACAACTCCGCGGCGCAACGCGTTCGCAAGAAGGTCAAGAAGAACGTCGCCGAGGGCGTGGTTCACGTTCACGCGTCGTTCAATAACACCATCATCACGATCACCGATCGTCAAGGCAATGCACTTGCTTGGGCAACGTCGGGTGGTCAGGGCTTCAAGGGTTCGCGTAAGTCGACCCCGTTTGCAGCTCAGGTGGCGGCCGAATCGGCTGGCCGCGTGGCGATGGAATACGGCGTGAAGAACCTCGAAGTGCGGATCAAGGGCCCCGGTCCTGGCCGTGAGTCGGCGGTGCGCGCGTTGCATGGTCTTGGCATCAAGATCACCGCGATCTCCGACGTGACTCCGGTTCCGCACAACGGCTGCCGTCCGCCGAAGCGTCGTCGTATCTAAGACGCTTGTTTTGCTAGCGCCTGTTGCCGCCCTATGCGGCGGCAGGCTGCTTGCGCTATTAAATTGACTAAGCCCACCGTTCGACCCATAGGGTTCGGACTAGCGCGGGTGCATGCATTCGCGTGATCAATCATAGAAGGAATCAACGTGGCACGTTATATCGGCCCTAAGGCCAAGCTGTCCCGCCGTGAAGGCACTGACCTTTTCCTGAAGAGCGCCCGTCGTTCGCTCGCTGACAAGTGTAAGCTTGACAGCAAGCCTGGCCAGCACGGCCGCACGTCTGGTGCCCGTACGTCCGACTACGGTACGCAGTTGCGCGAAAAGCAAAAAGTGAAGCGCATCTACGGTGTCCTCGAGCGTCAATTCCGTCGTTACTTCGCTGAAGCCGACCGCCTGAAGGGCAATACGGGTGAAAATCTGTTGCAATTGCTCGAATCGCGTTTGGATAACGTCGTGTATCGCATGGGCTTCGGCTCGACGCGCGCTGAAGCGCGTCAGTTAGTGAGCCACAAGGCGATCACGGTGAACGGCGTCGTGTCGAACATTCCGTCGATGCAAGTGAAGGCAGGCGACGTCGTCGCAGTCCGTGAACAGAAGAAGAAGCAAGCGCGTATCCTCGAAGCGCTATCGCTGGCTGAGCAAGGCGGTCTGCCGAGTTGGGTCGCTGTCGATTCGAAGAAGTTCGAAGGTACCTTCAAGCAGAAGCCGGAACGCAGCGACATCGCTGGCGATATCAACGAAAGCCTGATCGTCGAATTGTATTCGCGGTAATCGGATTAACGGCCGGGGCACCTCGATTGCGCTAAGCAAGGAGGCGTCTCGGCTGTTTATTTTCAGGTTGTTACCGGTCAGCCTTATCGGTGTAACGAGCCGAGGGTATTGAAAAGGAAAACCTATGCAAACCAGTTTGTTGAAGCCCAAGATCATCGCAGTTGAATCGCTTGGTGAGAGCCACGCGAAAGTGGTCATGGAACCGTTTGAACGCGGTTACGGCCACACCTTGGGTAACGCGCTCCGGCGCGTGCTGCTGTCGTCGATGATCGGCTACGCGCCGACCGAAGTGACGATCGCAGGCGTCGTGCATGAGTATTCGACGCTCGACGGTGTGCAAGAGGATGTGGTCAACCTGTTGTTGAACCTGAAGGGCGTGGTGTTCAAGCTGCATAACCGTGATGAAGTGACGGTCACGCTGCGCAAGGAAGGCGAAGGCGTTGTCACCGCTGGCGACATCGAACTCGCGCACGATTGCGAAGTGATCAACCCGGATCACGTGATCGCGCATCTGTCGAAGGGCGGCAAGCTCGACGTGCAGATCAAGGTTGAGAAGGGCCGCGGCTATGTGCCGGGCAATGTGCGTCGCTACGGCGAAGAGTCGGCCAAGATCATCGGCCGTATCGTGCTGGACGCGTCGTTCTCGCCGGTTCGCCGCGTGAGCTACGCCGTTGAAAGCGCTCGCGTCGAACAGCGTACCGACCTCGACAAGCTCGTGATGAACATCGAAACCAACGGTGTGATTTCGCCGGAAGAAGCGATCCGTCAGTCGGCGCGCATTCTGGTCGATCAACTGTCGGTCTTCGCTGCACTCGAAGGCACCGAAGCAACGGCTGAAGCGCCGTCGCGTGCGCCGCAGATCGATCCGATTCTGCTGCGTCCGGTGGATGATCTCGAACTGACGGTTCGTTCCGCGAACTGCCTGAAGGCCGAGAACATTTACTACATCGGCGACCTGATCCAGCGCACGGAAAACGAGCTGCTCAAGACGCCGAATCTGGGCCGCAAATCGCTGAACGAAATCAAGGAAGTACTGGCGTCGCGTGGTTTGACGCTCGGCATGAAACTCGAGAATTGGCCGCCGGCTGGGCTGGACAAGTAATCGACAAGTAGTCCCGGGCCAGAGCCCGCCGCTGCACTGGCAAAGACGCGGATTTTCCTTTAAAATCCGCGTCTTGTCTTTTTTCACTACCGGCCCGTGCGCTCGCTACCGTTGGGAAACCGTGGGTAGTTCGAGGCGATAGAAGAGCTGGACCAAAACTTTGAATCGAAGGAATTAACATGCGTCACCGTCATGGTTTGCGGAAACTGAACCGCACGAGCAGCCACCGTCTGGCAATGCTCCGTAATATGTCCAACTCGCTGATCGAGCACGAAGTCATCAAGACCACGCTGCCGAAGGCGAAAGAACTTCGTAAAGTTGTCGAGCCGCTGATCACGCTCGGCAAGAAGCCGTCGCTGGCAAATCGTCGTCTGGCGTTCAACCGCCTGCGCGATCGTGACTCGGTCACGAAGCTGTTCGAAGTTCTCGGCCCGCGTTACGCTACCCGTCCGGGCGGCTACCTGCGCGTGCTGAAGTTCGGCTTCCGCGTCGGCGACAATGCTCCGATGGCACTGGTCGAATTGCTCGACCGTCCGGAAGTTGAAGAAGTTGAAGTGCAAGAAGCTGAGTAAGTTTTCTCGCATCGAAAAAAAGCCAGGCATTCGAGCCTGGCTTTTTTGTTTGCGGCGCCCCGATATGGCGCACCCTGGTGGGGGCAAGCTCCACCGCAAGTTGATCACAACGAGCGATGCATAGCTGCGAGAGGGTGACCGATCCTGGCAAGCGGGCGTGAAGCAGAGCGGCGATCCGTGAAAAACTGCGGAAGAGGGCGTACGGGTCCAGTCCGGTACGACGGGTGTGACGATCCGAAGCCGGACAGAGGCGAGTGCGAGTTTGGCAGCCCGAGGTTGACGGACCGGGCGCCGATCAGCGTCAGAACGTGTTACGGCGGTGTCGCCGTGACGGCCATATGCCGCGCACCGTAGTCGCGGAGCCGTCTGCGGTAGGGCAAGGCTAGGTGATACGATAACGGCAACTGAATCGTGCCTTGCCGGAGCCATTTGTGAGCTTGAATGTGACCTTGATTCTGACGACGGTGCCTGATGCGGCCGTGGCTCAGAAGCTCGCCGCGGATGCGCTGGCCACCCGGCTATGCGCTTGCGTCACTCAGCTAGGCGCCGTGCAGTCCAGCTATCATTGGCGGGGCGCAATCGAAACGGCGCAGGAGATCCAGTTACTGTTCAAGACCAGCTCGGCACGCGCGCTCGAACTCGAGCGCTACATTCAGGCCCACCATCCCTACGACACGCCGGAGATCCTCTCGTGGCAAGCGACGGCATCGGCCGCGTACGGCCAGTGGATCACTGCTGAAACCCAACGTCCCCTCCATGTTTAAAGGTCTCGACCGGCGTGCGCGCAATGCGTTGCGTAGCCTGTTTTTCCTGTCCGGTTGTCTTGTCCTCGTGCAATTCGGCGCGCTCGCTCGCGCGGCGGACGACTTCCTCGATCCCGCAGCCGCTTTCAAATTCAGCGCGACGGAGAAACCCGGCGAAGTCGACGTGACCTACAAGATTGCGGATGGCTACTACATGTACCGGGAGCGCTTCGCCTTCGCGACACGCAACGGCACGACGACGATCGGCGAGCCACAACTACCGGCCGGCCACGTCAAGTTCGATCAGACCTTCAACAAGAACGTCGAGACGTACCGGAACGAGTTGACGATCCGCATTCCCGTTAAACAGGCGGCCGGACCCTTCGATCTCGCGGTGACGTCGCAAGGTTGTGCTGATGCCGGCATCTGCTATCCACCGATGGAGCGCGTGTACCACGTAGGCGGCGCGGCTCTGCAGGCAGCCGGCGGTCCAGAAGCAGCCAGCGCCGATGTCGCGCAACAGTCAGGACAGTCATCCGCTGCGGGCACCTCATGGTATGAGCGCGCCACCAACGCAGACTACGCGCAGTCGCTGCTGCAAGGCGGCGGCTTCTTCGCGATCGTCGGACTTTATTTCGTCGCCGGCGCCGTGCTCAGTCTGCTCCCATGTTCCTACCCGATGATTCCTATTCTCTCAGCGATCATCATCGGGGAGGGCGCGCGAGTGACACGTGCCCGCGGATTCGCATTGTCGGCTGCTTATGTGCTCGGCATGGCGCTCGTGTACACGGCGCTTGGCATTGCTGCCGCGTTGATCGGCCAAAGTCTCGGCGCATGGTTGCAAAATCCGTGGGTACTCGGTGCATTTGGCGTGCTGCTGACGATTTTCGCGCTGACCCTGATTGCCGGCTTCGACGTCGCGCTTCCGCGGCGCTGGCAGGACGGCGTTTCACGCGCCTCGGCGGGTCGCTCCGGCGGCAAGTTCGCTGCCGTTGCTCTGATGGGCGCGCTGTCCGCGCTGGTGGTCGGCGCCTGCATGACCGCGCCGCTCTTCGCCGTGCTGGCGTTCATTGCGCATACGGGCGACGCCGTGCTCGGCGGTGCAGCGCTATTCTCAATGGGATTGGGCCTGGGTGTGCCCCTGCTCATTCTGGGTCTTGGCGCAGGCACGCTGTTGCCGCGCGCCGGCGCCTGGATGGACGGCGTCAAGGTGTTCTTCGGCGTGGTATTGCTCGCAGCGGCGCTGTGGATCGTCTGGCCGGTACTCGGCGCGACTGCGACCATGCTTCTGAGCGCGCTCTGGTTGTTGATCGCAGCAGCCTCACTCGGCTTGTTCTCGGCGCCCGTCGCGCAGGCGTCCGTGTGGCGCCGGCTTGGCCGAGGCATCGGCGCCGCGTTGGCCGTCTGGGCGACGGTCCTGCTGGTCGGGCTGGCTGCGGGCTCATCCGATCCCCTGCGCCCGCTCGCCGTATTGGCGGCGCGCGGCGGGGAAGTGGGTGTGGCGAACGCGTCGTATAGGCCTGACGGCGCGTCACAGAGCGATTTGACGTTCGCCCCGGTGCGTACATCGATTGAACTCGACGAGGCCGTCAAAACGGCCGCACAGCCCGCTATGCTCGATTTTTACGCCGACTGGTGCGTCAGTTGTAAAGAGATGGAGAAGTTCACCTTCAGCGACCCGCGCGTGCAGGCGAAATTGAAGCAGTTGAATCTGCTGCGCGCGGACGTCACCGCAAACAACGCCGACGATCAAACGCTGCTTAAGCGCTTCAGCCTGTTCGGGCCGCCGGGGATCATCTTCTTCGATCAGGGTGGCAAGGAAGTGCTGCGCGTCGTCGGATATGAGTCGGCGGATAAGTTCTTGCGCAGTCTGGATCGGGCGCGTGGGACCGGGGTCTAACGGAGACACGTGCCGAACAAAAAACGCAGGGAGGCACGACAAACCAGCCGGCCTCCGTCCATTTCAACGCCTGAGCCGCTTCGAAAGGCGGCGCGCCGAGTTACTTCTGCGAGCGCAAAATCCGCGCGGCATCCAATGCGAAATAGGTCAGCACACCGTCCGCGCCGGCCCGCTTGAACGCCAGCAGCGATTCCATCATCGCTTTATCGTGATCGAGCCAGCCGTTCTGTGCGGCTGCCTTCAGCATGGCGTACTCGCCGCTCACCTGGTACACGTACGTCGGGAACTGGAACTCATCCTTCACGCGGCGCACGATATCCAGATACGGCATGCCCGGCTTGACCATCACCATATCCGCGCCTTCGTTGATGTCCGCCTGCACTTCGCGCAGCGCTTCATTCGAATTGGCCGGGTCCATCTGGTAGGTCATCTTGTTGCTCTTGCCGAGGTTCGTGGCGGAGCCTACGGCATCGCGGAACGGGCCGTAAAACGCCGACGCGAACTTGGCGGCATAAGCCATGATGCGGGTGTGGACATGGTCTTCGCTCTCGAGCATCTCGCGGATTGCGCCGATGCGGCCGTCCATCATGTCCGAAGGCGCGACGATATCGACGCCCGCTTCAGCCTGCGCACGTGCCTGTTCGACCAGTATCTCGACTGTCTCGTCGTTGATGACGTAACCGGCTTCGTCGAGCACGCCGTCCTGGCCGTGGCTCGTGTAGGGATCGAGCGCGACATCGGTGAGCACGCCCAGCTCGGGGAAGTTCTTTTTCAGTTCGCGAACCGCGCGTGGAATCAGACCAGCCGGGTTGGTCGCTTCGCGGCCGTCGGGCGTTTTCAGCGAAGGCTCGATGGCCGGAAACAGCGCCAACACGGGCACGCCCAGTTCGACGCATTGCTCAGCCACGCCCATCAGCAGATCCACCGACACGCGCTCGACTCCCGGCATCGACGGAACGGCTTGCCGCACGTTGGTGCCCTCGACGATAAAGACGGGATAAATCAGATCGTTGGTGGTGAGGATGTTTTCCCGCATCAGGCGGCGCGAGAAGTCGTCGCGGCGCATGCGGCGCGGACGGTAGTGCGGATAGAAGCTCATAGACGAATCGAAGAAACGTGGATGTGTGGAGTGGACAAGTAACGCCTGCCTCGGCTGCCGGAAACTTTTCGAGACAATGGTATATCATACCGATCGAGCAAGGCGCCTTGCGCTGACCTCCCCGCTTCTCCTCCCTGAGCGGGTGCCTGTCGTTTTTTCGATTAGGCTGTTTGACCCGCCGTTAAAGCGGCGGGTTTTTTTATGGGCAGCCGCAATGGCGGTTTTCCGTTACCTGGCGGTGCTCACCCTGCTTACTGAGAGGCCTCTGTTTCGCCCTTCGTGTCGGGGATAAGCCAGCTTTCGATCAGCTCGTGCGCTTCGTCGATGCCGATACGCTTGAGCGCCGAGAACAGCTGAGCGGTCAATTCTCCGCGATAGCCGGCGGCGCGATATTCAGCCAGACCCTTTTGCGTCGCCCGCAACGCATTCACGCTTTCCTGACGTGTCAATTTGTCGCACTTGGTGAGTAGCGTATGGATCGGCTTGCCGGTCGGCGCGAACCACTCGATCATGCGGCGGTCCAGATCCGTCAGCGGGCGGCGCGAGTCCATCATCAGGATCATGCCGCGCAATTGCGAGCGCGACTGCAGATAGGTGGACAGGAGCGCTTCCCAGTGCGCCTTGGCCGCGCCGGGCACTTCCGCGTAACCGTAGCCCGGCAGATCGACCAGATGCGCGGTCGGCTCCTCCGCCTTGCCCACCGAAAAGTAATTGATGTGCTGCGTGCGTCCTGGCGTCTTGCTGGCGAAGGCCAGCCGCTTCTGATTGCACAGAATATTGATGGCCGTCGACTTGCCCGCGTTCGAGCGTCCCGCAAAGCAGATCTCGGGTTGCGAAGTGGCCGGCAAATCACGCAAGTGATTGACGGTCGTGAAAAAGCGGGATTGGTGGAGCAGGAAGGACATGATCAGGCCAGAATTCGAGACGCCGGGGAACCCGGAGTGGGGACGGGTCAAGCCCGACTGGCGTCTTAGCGATTAGCGAGTTATTGTACAATACGATGGTTTACTGAAAACCTGAGGGGGCCGGCCCGCGTGCCTTGGCGGCTCCCGGCGGTCACTCGGTCGCCGTCGTATTTTGCAAAACCTTCAAGAAAACGCCGGGCCTGGCGCAAGTCGGCAGGTTTAGGGGCTCTCTAAAAATCCCACAAGACGAGACAGGGTGTGCGAATGAATCGACTGAGCAAGACTCTGATGGTGCTTCATGTAGCGGCAGGTCTTTCAGGTTTGGCAATTCAGGCACGAGCAGCAGATCCGGTAAAGCCGGACGTCAATCGGGGGCAGGCAATCGCGGTGCAGGTGTGCGCGTCATGTCACGGAGCCGACGGCAATAGCGCCGGCGGCGCATATCCTAAGCTGGCGGGCCAGCACCCTGAGTATCTCGTCAAGGAACTCAACGACTTCAAGACCCAGCCGGGCGCCAAGCAGCCAGCGCGCAACAATGCGATCATGGCGGGCATGGCTGCGGCGCTGTCCGATCAGGATATGGTCAATGTCGCGGCTTATTTCGCTGCGCAGACCCCGAAGCCCGGCTACGCGCACAACAAAGACACCGTTCCGCTCGGCCAGAAGATTTATCGCGGCGGCATTGCCGACAAGGGCGTGCCGGCCTGCGCAAGCTGCCACGGGCCGACCGGTCAGGGAATTCCGTCGCAGTATCCGCGCCTGTCGGGGCAGTGGGCGGAATATACGGTGGCGCAGTTGACCGCGTTCACGCAAGGTTCCGGCGCACGTAACAACAACGAGGCAATGCATGCTATTGCAACGCGTCTGTCGGACAGTGAGATCAAGGCTGTAGCCGATTACATCGCGGGCTTGCATTAGGATAGAGGGCGCCCAGACCTGGCGTTTCGCGCCGGGCTCCCCGAGAGGGAGAAAACCTGGGATGGCCCGGCTCTCTTGCGAGTCCGCACGCAAGTGCAACCGGCCCGGCGAGGCCGGTACAAAACAAGAAAAGGGTGGGGGCGTCGTGCCTACGACAGCCCTTCACCCTTTTTTGCTGTTCAGTCGGAGTATGAATGAGCGTCACCACGTCGGGTTTGCAGTCGAAGTCGGGCAATCGCATTACGCGCAGCGTCATCGAAGTCTTGAGTTCGATGCGTTTTGCCATTTCGTTGCTCGTGATTCTGTCGATCGCCAGCATCATTGGCACCGTCCTCACGCAGGACGATCCGTACCCCAACTACGTCAATCAGTTCGGCCCGTTCTGGGCGGACATCTTCCGCTCGCTGAGCCTGTACACGGTGTACAGCTCGTGGTGGTTCATGCTGATTCTCGGTTTCCTGATGGTGTCGGTGTCGCTGTGCGTGATCCGCAATGCGCCGAAAATGGTCGCCGACGCGAAGAGCTGGAAAGACAAGGTCCGCGAAGGCAGCCTGCGCGCGTTCCATCACAAAGGCGAGTTCGCGGTGCAGGGCACGCGCGCGCAGACCTCGGCCGTGCTCGCCAGACTCTCGGCCAAGCTCGGCTACAAGTTCGTCACGCGTGAGTCCGACGGCGCGACCTTGATCGCCGCCAAACGCGGCGCGCTGACCAAGTTCGGCTACATCTCGGCTCACCTGGCGATCGTGGTGATCTGCCTAGGCGGTCTGCTCGACAGCAATCTGCCGATCAAGCTGCAAATGTGGCTGTTCGACAAGTCGCCGATTCGCGCCAACACGGTGATCAATGACATTCCGCCGGAACATCGTCTGTCGCAATCGAACCCGACGTTCCGCGGCTACGCGTGGGTGCCGGAAGGGCAGCACGTTTCCACGGCGATCCTGAACCAGCCGGACGGCTCGTTGATTCAGGATCTGCCGTTTTCGATCGAGCTGAACAAGTTCATCGTCGATTACTACTCGACGGGCATGCCGAAGCTGTTCGCGAGCGACATCGTGGTGGTGGATCACAAGACCGGCGCGCGGGTGCCGGCCCGTGTCGAAGTGAACAAGCCATTCACTTACGACGGCGTGTCGATCTATCAATCGAGCTTCCAGGACGGCGGCTCGCAAATGCAGATGACGGCCTACCCGATGAGCGGCGCCAGCGCGAAGACCGCGCCGTTCGGCGGCACGATCGGCGGCAATGCGCCGTTGAGCTCGGCCACGCCGCTTGCCGATGGCCAGACGGTGGAATTCACCGATTTCCGAGCTATCAACGTGGAAAACATCCAGAATGGCAGCGGCCAGACCGACGCGCGCGGCGTCGCGGCGCATCGCACGCTGAAAGAAGCGTTCGACGAGCGCCTCGGCTCCGGTGCGAAGACCTCGAAGCCGCTCGATCTGCATAACGTCGGCCCGTCGGTGCAATACAAGGTGCGCGACAAGGACGGCCAGGCGCGCGAATACAACAACTACATGCTGCCGGTCGACGTGTCTGGCGAAAGAATGTTCCTCGCCGGCATGCGGGTGAATCCGGACGATCCGTTCCGCTATCTGCGCATTCCCGCCGACAGCGGCGGCACGGTCAAGGAATGGATGAATCTGCGCGCCACGCTCGAGGATCCGGCCATGCGCGCCTCGGCCGCTCACCGTTTCGCGCTGCGCTCGGTGCCTGGCGCGAATGCGGAACTGCAACAGCATCTCGAAGAAAGCGCGCTGCGCGTGCTGACCCTTTTTGCGGGCGCGGATAACGGGATCAAGATGCCGAACGGGCAGACGGTTGGCGGCTTCCAGGCCATCGCCGGTTTTATCGACCATTCGGTGCCGAAGGGCGAACAGGAAAAGGCCGCCGGCCTGCTGCTGCGCATGCTCGAAGGCTCCACATGGGATCTGTACCAGCTGTCCCGCCAGCAGCTCGGCGAGCCCGAGGCGACGGCCAATGCGGACGCCAGCCGCTTCATCCAGAGCTCGATCAACGCGATATCCGACAGCTTTTTGTATGGATCGCCGGTCTACTTGCAGCTTGACTCTTTCAAGCAGGTGCAAGCTTCGGTATTTCAGCTGACGCGCGCGCCGGGCAAAAAAGTCGTGTATCTTGGCAGCCTGCTCCTCGTGTTAGGCATCTTTTCGATGTTCTACGTCCGCGAACGGCGCCTCTGGTTCTGGCTTAAAGATACCGATCACGGCACGCATGTCGTGATGGCGATGTCGAGCGCGCGCAAGACGCTCGACTTCGAGAAAGAATTCGTCCAGACGCGCGACGCCGTAGGCGCCGCGTTGGGCGCCAAACTCGCTGAAGCATCCGACGCCGCCAGCGCCTCCGGCAACGCCGGCGCGCCGTCCGCAAGCTCACACGATTCGACCCGGTAAGATCATGGACTTGACTCAGGTTTCCTCATCCTCTTCTTCCCCCTCGCGGCCCAGGAAGGCGCTCGCGAGTGAAACGCCCAACGTCGCGCAGTACGACGAGCGGCCGTTCCTGAAACGGCTCGGCATTGTCGACTGGCTATTTGCCGTCGCGATGGTCGCGGGCGCCGGGTTTGCGCTGTCGCGCTATCACCCGTTCATGAATTACTACGACAAGCTGGTGCTGGTGTGCGCCGTGCCGGTGTTCATGGTGCTCGGCTGGCGCTGGAAACCGGTGCGTCCGCTGATGGTGGGGATCACGGCGCTTTCGCTGCTGGCCATCCAGATCTACCACGGCGATCTCAGCCGCGCGGATAACGCGTTCTTCCTGAAGTATTTCCTGTCGAGCCAGTCCGCCATCCTGTGGATGAGCGCGCTCTTCGTGTTCGCCACCGTGTTCTACTGGATCGGCCTGCTGTCGCGTTCGCCGACCGGTGCGGCGATCGGCTCGAAGATGACGTGGGCGGCGGTGCTGATGGGCTTTGTCGGCCTGATGGTGCGCTGGTACGAGTCGTATCTGATCGGCGCGGATGTCGGCCATATTCCCATCTCGAACCTGTACGAAGTGTTCGTGCTCTTCAGCCTGATCACCGCGCTCTTCTATCTGTACTACGAACAGCACTACAACACCCGCGCGCTCGGCGCGTTCGTGCTGCTAGTCATCAGCGCTGCGGTCGGCTTCCTGATGTGGTACTCGGTGGCGCGTGACGCACAGCAGATCCAGCCGCTCGTTCCGGCGCTGCAAAGCTGGTGGATGAAGATTCACGTGCCGGCCAACTTCATCGGTTATGGCAGCTTCGCGCTGTCCGCCATGGTGGGCGTCGCGTATCTGGCGAAAGAGCGTGGCGTGCTGGCCGACCGCCTGCCGGCGCTCGAAGTGCTCGACGACGTGATGTACAAATCCATCGCCGTCGGTTTTGCGTTCTTCACGATTGCGACGATTCTCGGCGCGCTGTGGGCCGCTGAAGCCTGGGGCGGTTACTGGAGCTGGGATCCGAAGGAAACGTGGGCGCTGATCGTCTGGCTGAACTATGCGGCATGGCTGCATATGCGGCTCATGAAGGGGCTGCGCGGCGCGGTCGCGGCATGGTGGGCATTGACCGGGTTGCTGGTGACGACCTTCGCCTTCCTTGGCGTCAACATGTTCCTGTCGGGCCTGCATAGTTACGGCAAACTGTAAGCTCTGCCGCTCTGAACCGACGCAAAACCGCCGTGTGCTTCGCACCGGCGGTTTTTTTATGGCCGATGGAATATTTGCTGCATCCAGAGTGTTCGTTCTCACAGTACCTATGGATGACTGGACGGACGCCCGGGCGAGCGATCATCAATATGGCCCCTTAAGCTGCATGGACCGATGGGCCGGCAAGGAGTACCACGATGTGGATCAAGCGTAGCGACAGAATTCAACTCAGCGGCGACGACATTGCGCGCAGCGAAATCACGCCGCAACGTGTTTTTCAGAACCGGCGGCGTGTGTTGCAGGCGGCCGGCGCGGTGGCGCTCGGCAGTCTGATCGGTGTGAACGGCGAGGCGCTGGCGGCTTACGCGTCGCCGGACCCGAAGGCGCAGAAGCTGGCGGCGAAGACCAATACCCGATTCGTTGCGCTCGACAAGATCACGCCGTACAAGGACATCACCACGTATAACAACTACTACGAATTCGGCACCGACAAGGCCGATCCTGCGCGCAACGCCGGGACGCTGCGGCCGCATCCGTGGAAGGTGAGCGTCGAGGGCGAGATCAGGAATCCGAAGGTCTACGACATCGACGAATTGCTCAAGCTCGCGCCGCTCGAGGAGCGCGTGTACAGGATGCGCTGTGTGGAAGGCTGGTCGATGGTGATTCCGTGGATCGGCGTGCCGCTCTCGGAGCTGATCAAGCGCGTGCAGCCGACGGGCAACGCCAGATACGTGCAATTCATCACGCTGGCCGATCCGTCGCAAATGCCCGGACTGTCGACGCCCGTGCTCGATTGGCCGTACTCCGAAGGTCTGCGCATGGACGAAGCGATGAATCCGCTGACCTTGCTGACGATGGGTCTGTACGGTCAGGTGCTGCCCAATCAGAACGGCGCGCCGGTGCGCGTCGTGGTGCCATGGAAATATGGTTTCAAGAGCGCGAAGTCGCTGGTGAAGATCCGTTTCCTCGACAAGCAGCCGCCAACCAGCTGGAACACGTACGCGTCGAACGAATACGGGTTTTATTCGAACGTGAATCCGAACGTCGACCATCCCCGCTGGAGTCAGGCGACCGAGCGGCGTATCGGCGAGGACGGTTTCTTCACACCCAAGCGCAAGACGTTGATGTTCAACGGCTACGGCGATCAGGTCGCGTCGCTTTATCAGGGCATGGACCTGAAGAAGAATTTCTAGGCGGCGCGACCATGGCTTCCGATACGCAACCTGCTGCTCAGCCCGTTCAGCCCGGCGCTCAACCCGCACGCCCAGCTTCGCGCGCGCAGGCGCCCGCATCGCCGATGGCGGCGAGGCGGCCCGCCGCTGGCGCGCGCTGGATCGTGCCGGTCAAGGTCGCGGTGTTTATCGCAGCGTGGTATCCGCTCGCGCGCATCGTGCTATTCGGCTTGACCGACCGGCTCGGCGCGAATCCGATCGAGTTCATTACGCGTTCGACGGGTCTGTGGACGCTCGTCTTTCTCTGCATCACGCTGGCGGTGACGCCGTTGCGCCGGCTCACCGGCGTCGCCGCGTTCGTGCGCTTTCGCCGCATGCTCGGGCTCTACGCGTTCTTTTACGCGACGCTGCATTTCACCACTTACCTGTGGTTTGACAAGTGGTTCGACGTCGCCGAGATCATCAAGGACATCGGCAAGCGGCCGTTCATCACGGTGGGCTTCGCGGCGTTCGTGTTGCTGATCGCATTGGCCGCGACGTCGCCGCGCGCGATGGTGCGCAAGCTCGGGCGCCGCTGGCAGATGCTGCATCGGTCCATCTATGCGATCGGCGCGCTCGCGATCCTGCACTTCTGGTGGATGAAGGCAGGTAAGCATGATCTGATCTTGCCGAAGATTTACGGCGCGATCATGGTGGCGTTGCTCGGCTGGCGTCTGGTCGTCTGGTTGCGTGACCGGATGTCGAAGGCGCATTGACCGGCGCTAGCGCACCTCACGTAAACGTAAAAAGGCGATGCCGCTGCGGCATCGCCTTTTTACGTTTACGCAACTATTGAAGGTTACGCCGGCAGAATCGTTTCGCCCGAAAACAGCTGTCTGGCCTCTTCGCGGGCGCGAATCACATGCGTCTGTGTACCATCAACCATCACCTCGGCCGCACGCGGACGGGTGTTGTAGTTGGAGCTCATCACGAAGCCGTACGCGCCGGCCGAGCGGATTGCCAGCAGATCACCCGGTTCAATCGCCAGCAAGCGTTCGCGGCCAAGCCAGTCGCCGCTCTCGCAAACCGGGCCGACCACGTCGTACACGTGAGCCGGCACGTCGTGCTTCACGACAGGGTCGATCGCGTGATACGCCTCATACATGGCGGGGCGCGCGAGATCGTTCATGGCCGCGTCGACAATAGCGAAGTTCTTTTCCGCGCCCGGCTTCAGAAATTCGACGCGCGTAAGCAGCACGCCCGCATTGCCGACCAGCGAGCGGCCCGGCTCG